>NZ_JBKFBF010000012.1:0-160997 GCF_053346035.1 Methylobacterium sp. A54F
CGAGCTCGGTCGCGGCCGCCTCGGCCTCGCCGGCGTCGAAGATCGCCACCCCGCGCGAGACCGGGACACCGAACTCCCGCAGGACCGCCTTCGCCTGATACTCGTGTATGTTCATCGCGACCTCGTCAGATGTGCGAATGGCGAGCTGCGAGCGGGAGGGCCGGCGCGAGCGCCGCTCCCCGCTCGCTCCGGGTCAGGCGAGCTTGTCGTTGACGCCCTTGCAGGCCTCGATCAGGCCCTTCACCGAGTTGACCGACTTGTCGAACATGGCCTTCTCGTCGCCGTTGAACTCGACCTCCAGCACCCGCTCGACACCGCCCGCGCCGATCACGATCGGCACGCCGATGAAGAGGCCGTCGATGCCGTACTGGCCCGAGAGGTGGGCGGCGCAGGGCAGGACCCGCTTCTTGTCCCGCAGGTAGCTCTCCGCCATGGCGATGGCCGAGGCGGCGGGCGCGTAGAAGGCGGAGCCGGTCTTGAGCAGGTTGACGATCTCGCCCCCGCCCTTGCGGGTGCGCTCGACCATCGCGTCGAGCTTCTCCTGGGTCGTCCAGCCGAGCTTGACCAGGTCGGGGAGCGGCACGCCCGCCACCGTGGAGTAGCGCACGAGCGGCACCATGTCGTCGCCGTGGCCGCCGAGCACGAAGGCCGTGACGTCCTCCACCGAGACGCCGAACTCCTCCGCGAGGAAGTGGCGGAAGCGGGCCGAGTCGAGCACGCCCGCCATGCCGACGATCTTGTGCGGCGGCAGGCCGGAGAACTTCTGGAGCGCCCACACCATGGCGTCGAGGGGGTTGGTGATGCAGATCACGAAGGCGTCGGGCGCGTGGGTCCGGATGCCCTCGCCCACCGCCTCCATCACCTTGAGGTTGATGCCGATGAGGTCGTCGCGGCTCATGCCCGGCTTGCGGGGCACGCCGGCCGTGACGATCACCACGTCCGCCCCCGCGATGGCCGCGTAGTCGCTCGCGCCGGAATACTTGGCATCGAAGCCGTCGACCGGCGCCGATTCGGCGATATCGAGGCCCTTGCCCTGCGGAATGCCGTCGGCGATGTCGAACAGCACGACGTCGCCCAACTCCTTCAGGCCCGCCAGATGCGCGAGGGTCCCGCCGATCTGCCCGGCGCCGATGAGCGCGATCTTGCTACGTGCCATGGGATGAGAATCTCCGCTGCCCGGTGAATGGATCCGCGGCCGGGACCTGAAGTGCTGCGCGCCGCGCGGTCCTGAATTCGTGCGCGGTTCTGTGGCCGAAAAGCCTCGCTGCTTCAACCCGACCTCGGCCGCTCGAAGCACGGTTCGGGCCAGACGCGCGTGCGAGCCGGCTCCGGTGCGGGTCGCGAAACCTGTTTGGGACGAGTGTCTTAGGCGATCACGACCCGGAGTCGCTTCGCCGGCCAAGCTCAGGTGACAGAACCTCGGCCCTGTCATTTCGACCGGACGTTGCGGTTGGAGGCTCCATGCCCTGCCGGGTTGCGACGCTCATCGACTCACGGCGCGGGAACTGCCGGCGGCCAGAGGCCGCCATGCCGGGCGCCGGCGCTCAGAGGATGCCGGCGCGCAGGACCCGCTGGATCGCGTGGATCACGGCGTTGAAGCGCGCCTCGACGAGGTCGCGCGGCACGTCCGCGTCGTGCTGGATCGCCAGCGGATGCGTGAAGCGGTAGCTCGCATCGAAGATGTAGGCGATGGCCCGCTCACGGTCCCGCGCCGAGAAGGCGCCCGCGGCCATGCCCTCCTCCACCACGCGCTCGACGAGGCTGCGCAGGCGCACCCGGTGCCGGCGGGCGATCGGCCGGGACTCCACCGTGGCATCGAGGTGAACGGCGAACAGGTTCGGCTCGTCGACCAGCGCATCGCGCTGAACCGTCGCCAGCGCCGTCAGCAGGCGCTCGATCTTGTCGTCGGCCGGGTCCGGAGCATCCGCGATCCCCGCGAGCTTGGTCTCGACCTCCCGCAGCCACCGCCCCGCCACCGCGTCGAGGAGCGCGTCCTTCGAGGGGAAGTAGCGGTAGACGTTGGCGTGCGTCATACCGGCTTCCGCCGCCACCGCCACCACCGTGACGCGCTTCGGTCCGAGGCGGGCGAGGTGCTCCGTCGCGATGGACAGGAGCCGGACATCGGCGGACACCGTGGCCGTCCGAGCCCGGACAGCGGACCCGGCGACCCGCGCCGCCGGCCGCTCCGGGGTGGTCTCGGCATCGGCGGGAGCCGCGCCGTCTCGTGGCTTCGCGACGCGGTCCTGCGGTTCGGCCGGACGCTCGCTCTCGGATTGCAGGAAGGGCAGCGGGAGGCGCGAGGAGGAAAGGTGGTAAGGCGAGACGGACCCCCATCTGACCGACCGAAGCGCAACGGCCCTTCGGTGAACTGCGTATCTCCGCGCCGGGAGCGCGTTGCCGGGGGTCAAGGCCCCCTACTAAGGTCCTATGTCAATTCTCTTTGAAAAGGCAACAAATTTTTCTTGAGATCTGTGGCCTTTTAGAATCGGTTTTTCCAGGCGCGCAGAGCGACGAAGACCTTCTCAGGATCGGTGCCGGGGTCAAGGTCTACCGAACGGGCGAGCGCCGGCTCGCCGCTGCGCAGGAACGGGTTGGTGGCCCGTTCGGTACCCAATGTCGACGGAATCAGGAAGCGGCCCTCCGCCTTCGCCCGCTCCGCCTCGGCCGCGCGGTCCCGCAGGGCTGCGTTGTCCGGGTCGGCGGCGAGGGCGAAGCGAGCGTTGGCCAGCACGTAGTCGTGCCCGCTGAAGACCTGGGCTGCGTCGGGCAGAGCCTGAAAGCGGGCGAGCGAGTGCCACAGCGTCTCGGGCGGGCTCTCCATCACCCGTCCGCAGCCGAGGGTGAACAGGGTGTCGCCCGCGAAGACCAACCCGGCCTCGCCGAACCAGTAGGTGACGTGATCGGCGCAGTGCCCGGGCGTCTCCCAGACCTCGGCCGCAAGGTCCCCGACCCGGACGACGTCGCCCTCGCGGACGGTGGCGTCAACCTCCGGCACCGCCGCTCCGGCCTTGGCGGGGGCGGTGACGCGGGCGCCGGTGGCCCGCTTCACCTCCGGGATGCCCTCGACGTGGTCGGCATGGCGGTGCGTGACGAGGATGTCGGTGAGCCGCCAGCCCGTCTCCTGCAGCGCCTTCAGCACGGGCGCTGCTTCCGGCACGTCGATCGCCGCGCAGGCGCCGGTCGCCGGATCGCGCAGGAGCACGCCGATGTTGTCGCTGCGGCACAGGAAGGTGCGGATCTCCGGGGTCGCTGCGGACATGACGCTTCCTCTCCACGCGGCGGTTACGGTTCCGGCGGAAAACGGGGGGCGCCCCCGCGAGTTCCGGGCCTCGCGGCTTGCCGCGGCGGCGTCCGGACCCCATTCAAGGCAGATCCTGTCGGCGGAGCGGTGCGAGCCGCGCCCCAGCCGACGCCGCCTGCCCTCGGTTTCCGCACCGCCGCCCTCATGCGCCTCGACGTTACCGATCTGCGGGCCTTCTACGCCAGCCCCCTCGGCGGCGTGACGCACCGCATCGTCGGCCGCGCGATCCACGGCTTCCTCGGCTCGGTGTCGGGCCTGCGCGTGCTCGGGCTCGGCTACGCCACCCCCTATCTCGGTCCGGTCCACTGCATCGCCGAGCGGACCCTGGCCTTCATGCCGGCGACGCAGGGCGTGGTGAACTGGCCGGGGGCGGGTCGCTCCTGCTCGGCACTCGCCGACCCCACCATGATGCCGCTCCCCGAGGCGGCGGTGGACCGGGTGATCCTGGTGCACGCCCTCGAATCCGTGGAGAGCCCGACGGAGCTCCTGCAGGAAGTCTGGCGCATCCTCACGCCGGGCGGCCGCATGGTGCTGGTGGTGCCCAACCGCGTGGGCGTCTGGGCCCGGCGCGAGGCGACCCCCTTCGGCCACGGCCAGCCCTACAGCCGCTCGCAGCTCGGCCGGCTGATGCGCGACACTCTGTTCTCGCCGGAGGGCTGGGCCGAGAGCCTCTATATGCCCCCCGTGCGCTCGCGGCTGATGCTGCAGATGGCAGGCGCCTGGGAGCGCTTCGGCACCGGCCTCGCCCTGCCCTTCGCCGGGCTCCACGTCGTCGACGCGACGAAGCAGCTCTACCGTCCCGTCGCGGTGCGGCAGGTCCGCCGGGCCCGCAGCCTCGCCCCGGCGCGGGTGCTGGTGCCGGCCCCCTCGCCGGGCTGATCCGGATGAACCTCGAAGCGGCACTCCAGAGCTTCCTGCTCGCGTTCTCGGGCCTGTTCTCGATCGTGAACCCGATCGGCTCGGCCCTCATCTTCGCGCAGGTGACGAGCGGCAACAGCCACGCCGAGCGCGTGGAGCTCGCCCGCCGCATCGGCGTCTACGCGGCGCTCATCATGCTGGCCGCCCTCTGGGCCGGGGCGCCGATCCTCAGCTTCTTCGGCGTCTCGCTCGCCGCCCTGCGCATCGCGGGCGGCCTCGTCGTTGCGGCATCGGCCTGGGTCCTCCTCAACGCCCCCGAGGCCCGCGAGGCCCGCAAGCGCGCGGAGGCCGCGGGCGAGGCGAGCGCGCGCGACCTCGCGGAGATCGCCTTCTTCCCCCTCACGCTGCCTTTCACGACCGGGCCTGGCACCATCGCGGTGGCGATCGCGCTCGGCTCGAACCGGCCCGCTCCCTTTCCGGACCGCCTCGGCTTCTACCTCGGGGTGTCGCTCGCAGCGCTCGCCATCGCGGCGCTGGTGCGCCTCTCCTACGGGTCCGCGGACAGGGTGGTGAGCCTGATCGGCCCGGTGGGCGCACGGGTGCTCGGCCGGCTCTCCGCCTTCCTGCTCCTCTGCGTCGGGACCCAGATCACCCTGAACGGCGTCCTCGACGTGCTCGGCCCCCTCCTCGCGACCCGATAGGGGACGGCGACAGTAGCATGAGGCCGGGTGCGCGAAGGCCCGCCGCACGGTCTCGTGCGGCGGGCCTTCTTTCGCATACGGGAGTGAGACTTAAGCGTCGCCCTCGTCGAGGTCGTCGGCGGTGGGAGTCGCGTTCTCGAGGATGCGCTCGGCCACGAGGCCTGAGTTTTGGCGGATCGCCGCCTCGATCTTGTTCGCGATGTCGGGGTTGTCCCGCAGGAAGCCCTTGGAGTTCTCGCGGCCCTGCCCGAGACGCTGGCTGGCATGGGAGAACCAGGCGCCGGACTTCTCTACGATGCCGGCCTTGACGCCGAGGTCGATCAGCTCGCCGACCTTCGACACGCCCTCGCCGAACATGATGTCGAACTCGACCTGCTTGAAGGGCGGCGCGACCTTGTTCTTGACGATCTTTACGCGGACCTGGTTGCCGATCGCCTCGTCGCGGTCCTTCAGGGTCGAGATGCGGCGGATGTCCAGGCGCACGGAGGCGTAGAACTTCAGCGCGTTGCCGCCCGTGGTCGTCTCGGGGCTGCCGTACATGACGCCGATCTTCATCCGGATCTGGTTGATGAAGATCACCATGCACTTCGAGCGCGAGATCGAGCCCGTGAGCTTGCGCAGCGCCTGGCTCATCAGGCGGGCCTGAAGGCCGGGCTGCTGGTCCCCCATCTCGCCCTCGATCTCGGCGCGCGGGGTCAGCGCCGCCACCGAATCGACCACGAGCACGTCGATGGCGCCGGAACGGACCAGGGTGTCGGTGATCTCGAGGGCCTGCTCGCCGGTGTCGGGCTGCGAGATCAGGAGGTCGTCGAGGTTGACGCCGAGCTTGCGCGCGTAGACCGGGTCGAGGGCGTGCTCCGCGTCCACGAAGGCGCAGACGCCGCCCTTCTTCTGGGCCTCCGCGATGGTGTGCAGGGCGAGGGTGGTCTTGCCCGACGATTCGGGACCGTAGATCTCGATGACCCGCCCGCGGGGCAGGCCGCCGACGCCGAGGGCGATGTCGAGCCCCAGAGAGCCGGTGGAGATGGTCTCGACCTCCTGCACCTTGTCGGTCTTGCCGAGGCGCATGATCGAGCCCTTGCCGAAGGCGCGCTCGATCTGGGACAGGGCGGCGTCGATCGCCTTAGACTTGTCCTTGTCCATGCTGGGCGTATCCACCACTTTCAGAGCTGGCTGAGCCATGCGTCGGCATCCTTATGGAGGGGAAAGGCGCCGTTCTCAATGCGCCGCGGACTGCCTTTTATGTACCTGTTTTGTTCTCACGACGCAAGGGCGCGGACCCTGAGGAATGCGCGGACGCTCAGGCCGACATGGTCTCCTTAACGGTCTCGACGAGCTGCTTGAGGCTGAAGGGTTTGGGCAGGAAATTGAAGGTCTCGCCCTCGGGCAGGTTCTTGCGGAAGGCGTCCTCGGCATAGCCCGAGACGAAGATCACCTTGAGGGTCGGCTGGTGCTTGCGGATCTCACGCAGCAGGGTCGGGCCGTCCATCTCGGGCATCACGACGTCCGAGACCACGAGGTCTATGGGCTGGCCCTCACCCACGATGCGCAGGGCCTCGAGGCCCGAGGCCGCCTCCAGCACCGTGTAGCCGCGGGCCGAGAGCGCCCGGCTGTTGACCGCGCGCACCGGGTCCTCGTCCTCCACGAGCAGGATCGTGCCCTGGCCGGTATGATCGGCGGCGGGCTTGCGGGGTGCGGCCTTCTGCGGCGCGGCCGGCTCTGCGGCGGGCCTGGACGCCGGATCGTCCTTCGCAGGCGGCGTCGCGCCCGCCCCGGCCAGCGGGACCGCCTCGGCCCGTGCCTCGCGGGCGAGGGGCGCCTCGAGCCGCGGCGCGGGCTCCGCCTCGGCGCTCGGCTCGTGGCGGGGCAGGTAGATGCGGAAGGCGGTGCCCTCGCCCACCGTCGACTGCACGTCGATGGTGCCGCCGGACTGCTTGACGATGCCGAACACCGTCGAGAGGCCGAGGCCGGTGCCCTTGCCGATCTCCTTCGTGGTGAAGAACGGCTCGAAGATCTTCTCCATCAGCTCGGGCGGGATGCCCTCGCCGGTGTCGAGCACCTCGATCAGCACGTGATCCCCGGCGGGGGCCCCGCCGCGACCGTCCTTCACCGCCGCCTCGCCGGGATCGTCCACGTTGGCGGTGCGGATCAATAGGCGGCCGCCGTCGGGCATGGCGTCCCGGGCATTGACCGCGAGGTTCACGATCACCTGCTCGAACTGGTTCACGTCGGCCTTCACGGCCCAGATGTCGCGGCCGTGCTTCAGCTCCAGGTCGACGCGCTCGCCGAGGAGGCGCTTGAGCAGCAGCGTCAGCTCGGAGAGGGCCTCGCCGACGTTCATCACCTCGGGCCGCAGCGTCTGGCGGCGGGAGAACGCGAGGAGCTGGCGGACGAGGCCCGCCGCCCGGTTCGCGTTCTGCTTGATCTGCATGATGTCCTGGAAGGCGGGGTCGGTCGGCTTGTGGCTCGCCAGCAGCAAGTCCGAGTAGCCGATGATCGCCTGGAGGACGTTGTTGAAGTCGTGCGCGATGCCCCCGGCGAGCTGGCCCACCGTGTCCATCTTCTGCGTCTGCGCCACCTGCTGTTCGAGCTGGCGCTGCGCGGTGGTGTCCAGGGCGTAGAGGATCACCGACTCGCGGTCCGCCTCGCCGGGGGCGCGGTCGCCCGCGTCCGAGCCTGCCGAGCTCAGCCAGACCCGCGCCGAGCGGGCGCCGGCGCCCTTGAGGCCGACCTCGATCGGCTCGACGCCGCCGAAGCCGCTCGCCGCCTTGCCGAGGGCGCCGTCGAGGGCGGGCCGGTCGCGCTCGATCAGGGAATCCCCCATGATCGGCTCCAGCGCCACGTCGCTCGCCGCGGCCTCGTCCGCGCCGCCTTCCGAGGCGGGACGCGGCATCGCCCCGAACAGGCGGGTGAAGGAGCTGTTCGCCCGCGCGATGCGACCCGCGCGATCGAGCGTCGCGATGGCGATGGGCGAGTTGTTGAGGAAGCGGGCGAGGCGCACCTCGGCGGCGCGCTGCGGCTCGTCGAACTCGGCTCCAGCCGAGCGGTTGATCACGAAGGTGCGCGAGGAGCCCGGCTTCGCGTCCTTGCCGAAGGCCACGCGGTGGTAGAGGCGGGCCGGCAGCGGCCGTCCGTTGCGACAGCGCAGGTCGAGGTCGAAGCGATCGGTCCGGACCTCGCCCGGCATGCCGGCCGCGCGGGTGAGTACCTCGGCCCCCGGCGCGATCTCCTGCAGGCTCGGCCCGCCCGGCCCGATCGTGGCGAGGTCGTATCCCAGCCAGGAGGCGAGCGTCGCGTTCATGTAGACGATGGCGCCGGCCGGATCGATGGACAGGAAGCCCGCGGGCGCGTGGTCGAGATAGTCGATCGCGTGCTGAAGCTCCTGGAAGACGTTCTCCTGGCGCTCGCGCTCGTGGGTGATGTCCGTCACCGTCCAGAGGGTCGCGGCCCGGCGGGGCCGCGGCAGCGGCCGCACCGAGATCCGGTACCAGGCGAAGTCGCGGTCGCCGCGCCCGCCGGGCGGCGGCGCCATCCGGACCTCCTCGGCGTGGGCGCGCCCATCGCGGGCGCCCTGGGCGAGGCGGTAGACCGCCTCGGACACCTCCGGGGAGCCGACGAAGATCCGCTCCACCGAGCGCAGGTTCGAGAAGTTGTCGCCCCCCGCGACGTGAAGGTAGGCCTCGTTGGCGTAGATCAGCCGCCCGCCGTCCTCGACCACCACGGTCGCCTCGGGCGAGGCGTCGACGATCGCCTTGGTGATATCGTCCCGCGCGCCCTGGCCGCTGAGCTGGATCGCGCCGATGGCCAGCGCGAACAGGAAGAACACGCCCGCCATGGCCAGCAGGGCCAGCAGCCAGATGATCAGCGACTGGGCCTGCTCGTTGGCCACGAAAGACAGCCCGATTGCCGCGCCGACCAGGAGGCCGGCCAGCACGAGGAGCAGTCCGACGCGACCCGGCCGCTCGGAGCGGTCGATCGAGCCCGTCACGGGCGCCGGGGGTCCACTCTGCTCAGCCATCGGGCCTCAATCCACACCTTCGGACCGGTTACGCCCTGCGTGCCCGCCGCAGCAAGGGCTACGCTGACCGAGAGCCCCGGCGAGCATTGGCAAGAAATGATGGATGAAGCGTGGACGCAACGCCGCCGGCCTCAGGCGGCCCGGCGTCGCAGGCGCATCACGAAGCCGATCACCTCGGCCACGGCCCGGTAGTGCTCGGCGGGAATCTCCTGGTCGACCTCGACCGTCGCGTGGAGGGCCCTGGCGAGCGGCGGGTTCTCCAGCACCGGGACGTCGTTCTCGGCGGCCACCGCGCGGATGCGGAAGGCCAGCGAGTCCACGCCCTTGGCGACGCAGATCGGGGCCTGCATCCCGCTCTCGTAGCGGAGCGCCACGGCGTAATGGGTCGGGTTCGTGACGACGACCGTGGCGGTGGGGACGGCGCTCATCATGCGCTTCTTCACCCGGGCGGCGCGGAGCTGCTTCATGCGGCCCTTCACCTCCGGGTTGCCGTCCTGCTCCTTCATCTCCTGCTTCAGCTCCTCCTTCGACATCCGCAGGCGCTGGCGCCAGCGGTAGCGCTGGTAGAGGGCGTCGGCGAGGGCGATCGCCGCGTAGATGGCCAGCATCCCGGCCAGCATCTTCAGGGCGAGGCCGAGGATCGCGGGCAGGCAGGCCGCGGGATCGAGGCGCGCGAAGACCTCGATCCGGTCGCGGTCGTTCCAAAGGATGGTGCAGACCACGACGCCGACGAGAGCCATCTTGGCCAGCCCCTTGCCGAACTGGACGAGCGCCTCCACGCCGAAGATGCGCTTCACGCCCGCGAGCGGCGAGATCCGCTCGAACTTCGGGCCGAGCGTCTCGGCGGTGAAGACGAGGGGGTGCTGCAGGAGCCCGGCGGCGAGGGCCGCCGCGATCGCGACGCCCGCGGGAATCGCCAGCGCCTCGAGCCAGATCATCAGGCCCCGCGTCGCGATGCCCGCGTAGGCGTGCGCGTCCGAGGGGACCTGATGGGCGTTCTCCAGAAACCCGCGCATCTGCCCCGTGAGGCGCCGCACGATCGGCCCGCCGGCGAGGAGCAGCACCAGCGTGAAGGTGCCGAGGATCAGGAAGGTGTTGATCTCGATGCTGTTGGCGACCTCGCCGCGCTCGATCGCCTGATCGATGCGCCGCTGGGTCGGCTCCTCGGTCTTGTCTTCCGGATCGGAATCGTCAGCCATGCCCGCGCCCTCGCCGCAGCGTCAGCGACCGGAGAGCTCGGCGAGGTAGCGCCCGATATCGTCCAGGAAGACGCCCATCATCACGCCGAGGGCTCCGGCGAGGATCAGCATGCCGATCAGCACGGAGCCCGGCATCGCGAGGAAGAAGACCTGCAGCTGCGGCATCATCCGCGAGAGCAGGCCGAGGCCGAGGTTGAACAGGATTCCGAAGGCGATGAAGGGCGCCGAGATCTGCACGGCGAGGGTGAAGCCGCGGGCGAGCGCCTTGAGCGCCAGCATTGCGGCCTCGCCCATCCCCGGAACGCCGTCCGGGGGCAGCAGCGCGTAGCTGCGGGCGATGCCCTCGATCGCGAGATGATGCAGGTCCGTGGCGAGGATCAGCGTGATCCCGAGGAGCGACAGGAAGTTGCCGACCGCCACCTGCTGGCCGCCCATCGTCGGGTCGACCGTCATCGCGTAGGACAGGCCGAGGTTCTGCGAGACGATGACCCCGGCCGTCTGGAGGGCCGCCAGGACCATCCGGACCGTCAACCCGAGCATCAGGCCGATCAGGGTCTCGCCGAACAGGATGGCGATGAGGTTCGGGCTCGCGATGGCGCCGTCCTGAAGGGGCAGGAGCGGGCGCACCATCGGGTAGAGCACCACCGTGACGAGGAACGCGAAGGCGAGGCGCAGGCGCGGCGAGACCATCTGCTCGCCGATGCCCGGCATCAGCATCATCAGCGTTCCGACCCGCGCGAAGGTGAGCAGGAAGGCCGCCGCGGTCCCGGGCAGGAGCAGGTTCATGCGCCGTCATAGCAGCCGCGCCCCGAGCCGTCTCATCCCCCCGCCGCGATGCGGGCGGCGATGCGGGTCATGTAGCCCGCGAGCGCGTCGCTCATGAAGGGCAGCATGAGGAGAAGCGTCGCGAACACCGCGACGATCTTCGGCACGTAGATGAGCGTCTGCTCCTGGATCTGCGTCAGCGCCTGCACGAGGGAGACGACGAGGCCGACCACCAGGGCGACGATCATCAGCGGCCCGGCGACCTTGAGGAAGACGAAGATGCCGTCGCGGGCGACGTCGAGGATGGCGAGGCCTGTCATGGATGTCCGGTCACGGGATGTCGGGCATGGGTTTCCGGTCACGGGATGCCGGCGCGGGACGCCTCCGTCAGATCTGCATCCGCATGATCTCCTCGTAGGCCGAGATCATGCGGTCGCGCACCGCGACGAGGGTCTGGAGGGCGGTCTCGCTCTCGGCCACGGCGGTGACGACGTCGACGACGTTGGCCTTGCCGCCCGCCACCGAGAGGGCCTGGGTGTCGGCCCGGCGGCCCGCATCCGCGACGCCGTCGAGCGCCGTGCCGAGGAGCTGCGTGAAGTTGCCGCCGGCCCCTTGCGCCGGCTGCAGTTTCGGGACCGCCTTGAGGCTGCCGACGTTCTGGGCGGCCGCGTAGGCGCCGGCGGCGAAGTTGCTGGTGGCCACGGCTCAGCCTCCTACTTCAGGATCTCGAGGGTGCGGGAGATCATCTTGCGGGTCGCCGTGACCATGTTGAGGTTCGCCTCGTAGGAGCGCTGGGCCTCGCGCATGTCCATGTTCTCGACCAGCGCGTTCACGTTCGGCATCTGCACCTCGCCCTTGGCGTTGGCCGCGGGGTTGCCGGGGTCGAGCTTCGTCCGGAAGGCGGAGGTGTCGCGGCGGACGCGCCCGACCTCCACGAGATTCGCGCCGGCCTCCCGGTCGAAGTGCTGGGCGAAGCTTGCGATCTTGCGCCGATAGGGCTCGCCGCCCGCCGTCTGGGGCGCCGAATCGGCGTTGGCGATGTTCTCGGCGATGATCCGCATGCGCCCGGACTGCGCCTTGAGGCCCGAGGCCGCGATGGTCAGCGATTTCATGAAGTCCACGGCGCGGTCTCCCTCTCAGGGTGCGGGGTCAGCGCTTGCCGACGGCGATCTTCAGCGCGTCGAGGCTCTTCTGGTAGAGCGAGGCGGCGAGCTGATAGTCCGACTGGTTGTCGCCGGCCTTCAGCATCTCCTCCTCGAGGTTCACCGCGTTGCCGCTCGGGCGGACCTCGAAGCTCCTGGCGCGCCGCGCATCCGCGGCAGGCCCCTCGGCACCGGCGGTCGCCATGTGGCTCGTGCTCGTCGCGGCGAGCGCGAGGCCGCTGCCCGTCGCCTCGCCGGTCTCAGGGTCGAAGCGCGGAGCGGCGAGGTCGCGCGGGCGGAAACCCGGCATGTCGGCGTTGGCGACGTTCTCGGCGAGAAGGCGCTGGCGCGCCTGATGCCATTGCATCTTGGTGCGCAACATGCCGAGGATCGGAAGATCGGTGACGGCCACGGCCTGCGCCCCTCTGGCGGAGCCGGCGGCAGGGTCCGCAGGCTCGGCAAAATCTGCCGGGTCCATGGTTAACGCCCGGTTAAGCCGGTCGCGCCGCGGCGTTGCCTGGGGATGTCGTTAACGAAGTCTTAAGCTTGATTGGGCGGCGGCCCCGCGGCCATGTTAAGTCGGGAGCGGAACGTTGCGTGGGGCGGGCACGGCCCCGGGGACGGGAGAGAGTTTCGCCGTGGATTGGCTGCTCAGCAATTTCGGCTCGGGGGGCTCTCCCTTCCTGCAATACGTCAGCATCTTCGCCATCATATTCGCGATCCTGACCGTGATCGTGCTCGTCGTGCGCCGCCTCTCCGGCCAGGGTCTCGCGGTGTCGGGGCGCGGCACGCAGCGCGGCCGCCAGCCGCGGCTCGGCATCGTCGACATCTACGAGCTCGACCGGGCTCGCCAGCTCATCCTCCTGCGGCGCGACAACGTCGAGCACCTGCTGCTCGTCGGCGGCCCGAACGACGTCGTGATCGAGCGCAACATCCAGCGCGGCCAGCGCGCGGCGATGGACCCGGTGCTGCGCCCTGAGGCCGGCGTCGAGCCGTCCCCGGAGATCGAGGCGCGCCGTCCCGATCCGGGGCTCTTCGAGCCGAGCTTCGAGATGCCGATGGTGGTGCCGCCGGCCGTGCCGGGCTCGAACGCGCCGCCGCCCGTGACGCACCCCCTCGACGCCGCGGCGGTGGCCCCCGAGGGGGAGACGGCGCTGACCGAAGAGCTCGACCCGCCGGTTCGCCGCGCGGAGCCCCCGAAGCGCCCGCTTCGGCGGACGACGCCGCCCCTGATCAACTCCCGCCCCGACGTGGCGTCCGAGCGCGGGCGACCGGCCACCGCCACGACGGCGACCCTCGACACGACGGCCCTGCGGGCCTCCGCGACGCCCACCGAGGCGCCGCCGGAGCGCCCAACGGAGGCGCCCGCGGAAGCCGTGCGCCCGCAACCGGAGGAGCCTGGGCGCGCGTCTCCGCCGCTCCCGCCACCGGTGAGCGCGCCGCCCACCGCGCGCCCGGTCGATCCCAAGATCCTCTCGGACATGGCGCGCCAGCTCGAGATCGCGCTCGCGCGCCCCTCCTCGGCGGTCACGCCGCCGCCCGAGGGGCCGCCGCGGGACGCCGCAGCGGGCGCGTCCGTCGCTGCGGCGATGAGCACGGCTGCCGCGCCCGTCCCCTCGCCGCCCGGCCGGCCGCCGGCCCCACCCGAGCCGCCGCGCCCGGTCGCAGTCCCGACCGCTCAGGTCACGGGCGGCACCGGCGCCGCGGGCACGGATCCGATGGCCGCCGCCATGGCCACCGTGCCGGCTCCGCCTCCGAAGCCTGCACCGGGCGGCCCGGCAGCCGCCGCGCCGAAGCCGTTCCTGCCTTCCCCGCCTCCGCCTGCGACGCCGAGCCCCCCGCCGCCGCCCACTCCGGCGCCTTCCACGCCGAACGCGGCAGCAGCCGCCACGCGTCCGCCCGGTCCCGCCCCCGTCGACCGCCCGGCGGCGACACGCGATCCTCTGCCGAAGCCGGCCAGCCCACCCGCCCCGGCCGCGCCAAACGCTGCCTCGGCAGCGCCACCACCCCCGCCGCCCGCGCCGGCGCGGCCCAACCCGCCCGCACCTGCGCAGCCCGCAGCGGCGAAGCCGCAGAACCCCTTCTCGGTCGAAGAGATCGAGGCGGAGTTCGCGCGCCTCCTCGGGCGTCCGCTCGACAAGCGATAGGCGCCAAGGCCCCGGGCGACGGGTTTCCGGTCCGCGCCCGGTCACAGCCTTGCATTGCAGCGCGCTGCCGGATTCGGATATCACGCGGCCGCACCGCAGGGAGATCCGTGATGACCCGAGAGGCGACGCTCCTCCGAGGCCTGCCTCGCGACGGCCGGGTCATCGAGATCGGTCCGAGCTACAACCCCCTCGCGGCCAAGCGCGACGGCTGGAACGCCTTCACGGTGGATCATGCCTCGCGCGAGGGTCTGGTGGCGAAATATGCCAGCGATCCGAGTGTCGACACCGCGCGCATCGAGGAGGTCGATTTCGTGTGGAGCGGCGGATCTCTCGCCGAAGCGGTGCCGCCCGAGCAGCACGGCAGCTTCGATGCCTTCATCGCGAGCCACGTCATCGAGCACACCACCGACGTCGTCACCTTCCTGCAGGCCGCCGAGACGCTCGTGAAGCCGGACGGCGTGATCATCCTGGCGCTGCCCGACAAGCGGAAGTGCTTCGATTTCTACCGTCACCCCTCCACCACCATCGACGCGATCACAGCCTTCGACGAGAAGCGCAGCCGCCACGACCGTCGGACGCAGTTCGAGTACGGGCTGCGGATGGCGAACCGCGCCGGCTCGGCAGGGTGGGCCATCGACGATTCCCGCGCGGCGGTCCTCGCCGTACCCTTCGATCATGCGCAAGGCTGGCTGCGGGTCGCGGAGCAGCCCGGCTACGTCGATGCCCACAACTGGGTCTTCGTGCCCGCGAGCTTCGAGCTCCTCGTGCTCGAACTCGCCGGCCTCGGCTACCTCGACCTGCGGGTGGAAGCCGTGGAGGAGGCGGTCGTCACGGAATTCTATGCCTGGCTGCGCAAGGGCCGCGAGCCCCTGACGCCGGACGCGATGCAGGCCCGTCGTCACGTCCTCATGGACCGGATCGTCGTCGAGCTAGCCGAGCAGTCCCGCCAGATCCCCGGAAGCCCGCTCCATGAGGCGGGTCAGCGCGCGCCGGCCCCGACACCGGCACCGCGGCCACCCTGGTGGGCCGTGAGGCCGCAGTGAGCGGGCATTCGATCATGGACCGTGAAGCGCCAGATCGTGCGCACCCCTCTGCGGTGCCATCGTCCCTTCGAGCGACGTGCGAGCCTTGAGACCGCGTTCCCTCCTGCGGTTCGGTGCCGACCGGCGTGCCGCCGCCCGAACAGCCGCCCGCTGCCGCGCCGTCGCGGAATCCGGCGTGTTCGATGCCGCCTGGTACGTCGGCCGCTATCCCGACGTGCAGCGGGAGCAGATCGAACCGGTCCGCCACTACGTCCTGCACGGGGCCGCGGAAGGGCGCTGGCCGCATCCGCTGTTCCATGGGGACTTTTATCTCGCGCGCAACGCCGACGTGGGCCGCGGCGGCCTGAACCCTCTCCTCCACTACCTGGACCACGGCTGGCGAGAGGGGCGCAACCCGAACCCGCTCTTCGACGGCACGTGGTACGCCCGCACCTACATGGGCGGGGCCGGCAGCGGGTTGAGCCCGCTCCAGCACTTCCTGCGTCACCCGGAGCACGATCCGGGACCCGGCTTCGACGCACGGCGCTACCTCGCCCGCTACCCCGAGGCCCTGGCGGAGGCGACGGACCCCCTCTCCCACTACTTCACTTTCGGCGTGCAGCGGGACAACGCCGTCTCGCCCCGCGCGGAGGGCGGGCCGCAGGCCGATCTCGTCGCCCTGCGTGCCTCCGGGCTGTTCGACGGCAGCCACTACCTCGCGCTGCACCCCGATCTCGCCCGGGTCGGCATCGACCCGCTCGCGCACTACGTGGAGCACGGCATCCGGGAGGGCCGGCAGCCTCACCCGCTCTTCATCGTCGACCACTATCTCCGCCAATGCCCCAGCGCCGCGCAGGAACCGGGCGGTCCCCTGCTCCACTACATCCGCACCGGGGCCGGGGCCGGTCTGAACCCGCATCCACTGTTCGCGACGGCTTGGTACGCGGCGACCTACCCGGAGCACCGGCAGGCCGGCCTGACGCCGCTGGCCCATTTCCTGGTCCATGGCGGTCATGCCACGAGTCCTTCGCCAGCCTTCGATGCCCTCTGGTACTACCGGGCCTATCCGGACGTGGCTGCGAGCAACATCAACCCCCTGGTCCACTACGTGACGGGCGGGCGCAGCGAGGGCCGGAGCCGGCGCCTCGTCGCGGGCGCGGCCGGCTCCGCCTTCGCGGCCTGCGAGGCGCGCCTCGTCCGCCTGAAGCGGGTCCCGCGCACGCGCAGCCGCACGGCGCTCGTCGTCACACACGCGCCGGCCGGCAAGATCAAGGGGCATGTGGGCCACTACGTCGAGGCCCTGCGGGCGAACGGCACGGACGTCGTGCTGATCGTCGCCGCCGACCAGCGGCGCACGGCCGTGCCGCTCTCGATCCTCGAGGCCTGCACGGGCGTCTACGTCCGCGAGAACAAGGGCTTCGACTTCGCGGCCTGGGCGCATGTCCTGCAGGTCGACGACGACCTGTTCGATGCCGACACGCTGTATCTCACCAACGACAGCATCGTGGGGCCGCTCGACGCGGCGGCCTTCACAGCCGCCCTCGACGCGATCGACCGCTCCGGCGACGACATGGTCGGGCTCACCGACAATCACTTCGGCGAGTGGCATCTGCAGAGCTTCTTCATCGCCCTGAAGCGACGCTGCCTCTCGGCCTACGCGCTGCACACCTTCCTGCGGGCCGTCGTGAACATCGCCGACAAGAACGACGTCATCGGCGAGTACGAGGTGACCTTCGGCATGGCGATGCGCAACGCGGGGCTGAAGGTCGGCGCGCTGTTTCCGATGCCGAACCTCGGACGCTTCCCGGGGAACCGGACGATCTTCCAGTGGCGTGCGCTGCTCGCCGAGGGCTTCCCCTTCGTGAAGGGCTCGCTCCTGTACGGCGAGCACCAGGCCCGCGGGGGACAGGGCGTCGAGGACGCCCTCGCGGAGCTCGGCTTCGACACCCGGCTTCTCGCGAGCACTTACACGTACCCGGGCCCGCGGGCCTGGGCCGACCTCGACCGGCCGGACGAGGCGCACCGTCCCCGGCGGGTCGCCTTCGTGGCGCCGATGAACTTTGCCAACGGCCTCGGCGCTGCGGCGCGCGGCTACGTGAGGGCTCTCCAGCGCACGGGCTGGGCCGCGAGCCTCTACCCGATCGAGCGCCCCTTCCACGTCCACGCCCGGACGGCGCCGGCCTGGCAGGCGCCCGCCTTCGCGGGGCCGCCGGACGTGGCGATCGTCCACCTGAACCCTGAGAGCTGGGAGCCGCTCCTCGACGACGCCCAGCGGCGGGTGATCGCCGCCGCCCGACGGCGCATCGGGATCCTGGTCTGGGAGACCTCCTTCGTGCCGCCGAACTGGCTGGCTGTCATCAACGAGCTCGACGCGATCTGGACCCCGAGCACCTTCTGCGCCGACATCTTCCGCGAGGTCACGAACGTCCCCGTCGACGTGATCCCGCACGTCGTCGACACGGCGCCCTCGGCTGAGATCGACGCCGCGGCGGCACGCGACCTGTGCGGCAGCCTCGGCCTCGATGCCGGGCGGCGCCTCATCCTCTACGCCTTCGACGGTTCGAGCTTCCTCGCCCGCAAGAACCCTCACGCGCTGATCCGGGCGTTCCGGGCATCCGGCCTCCACGCCGAGGGTTGGCAGCTCGCGCTCAAGACCAAGCACCTGTTCGACGCGCGCCAGGACGGCGAGGCCCTTCTCGGCCTCGTCGGACAGCACGGCGACGTGGTGCTCGTCGACCGCCCCATGAAGGCGTCGGAGTTCGACCTGCTGTTCCGGCTCTGCGCGATCTACGCCTCCTCCCACGCCTCCGAGGGGTTCGGGCTGACGATCGCGGAGGCGATGGCGGCCGGCAAGGTCGTGGTCGCCACCGATTACGGCGGCAGCCGCGACTTCCTCGATCCCACCTGCGGCTTCCCGGTGCGCGCCGACATCGTGGCGCTCGAGGCCTCGCACGGACCCTACCTCAAGGGCTCGCACTGGGGCCGGGTCGACGAGGACGATCTGACCCTCGCCCTGCGGCGGGCCGCGGACAGCGTCGTGGACGGGCGATCGAGCGCGCTCGGCCGCGCCGCCCGCCTGCGCATCACCGAGCGCCTCTCGGCCGCGGCCGTCGCCGGGGCGATGCAGCAGAGCCTCGACCGGCTGCTGGCGGACCATCCTTGAGCGGCCGCGCCGAAGGCGTCGCCCGGCTCGGGATGCCGGGCCGCGCAACCACGGGAACCCACGGCGGGAACGCATGGCGATGACGGATTCGGGCACGCGCGCCGGGGGGGCCGGAGACGGCGATACCTTCCTCTGGCCGCCGGGAATCGTGCCGGTCCGGCTCGACGAGCGGCTGCGCATCCTCGGGGGCGCGGAGCTCGGGAGCCTCGCGTCGAACCCGTGGGACGTCCTGTTCGTCGCGCCGGCCGGTGTCCGGATCTGCCCCGACCTTCTCCGGCTCGTGCAGCCGTACCTCGATGCGCGGCCGGATGTCGGCATCTTCTACGGCGACGAGGCGAGCCTCGGACCGGACGGCGTCGCGTTCCACTGCAAGCCGAGCTTCAGCCCCGCCCTGCTCTTCGCGGGCGGCTACGTCGGGTTCCCGCTGCTGATCCGCGCCTCCGTCCTGCCGAAGCTCGAATCCCCGCCGGGTGCGGGGGCGCCCGAGGCCGCGTGGTTCGGCCTCTGCCTCGCCGCGCTGTCGGCAGGGGTCGGGATCGACCGCATCCCCCACACCCTGATCGTGCATCCCGGGAAGCCCCCCACGGTGGGGGCGACGCAGCGCGCCCAGGTGCTCGCGGGCTGGTTCGGCGAGACCGGCGCGCCCTACCGGGTGCGCCCGGGCCTGACGGCGGAGAGCCTCGAGCTCTACCGCCCGCTGGCCGATCCGCCGCCGGTGACGCTGGTGATCCCGACGCGCCAGAGCGCGCCGGCCGCCGGCGAGCCTCCCCACATCGTCCGGCTCCTCGACAGCCTGGCCTCCAGCACCTACCCGCCCGGGCGCATCCGCGTCCTCGTCGGCGACGACCTGGCCGACGACGCCGCCTACGCGGGCCGGCGCGACCCCTTCGCGCTGGCCCGCGTCCACACCCCCCTGCCGCCCGGCGAGCGGTTCAACTACGCCGCCAAGATGAACCGCCTCTGGCGCCTCGCCGAGACCGAGCACCTGATCCTGATGAACGACGACATCGTCGTGCGGGCGCCTGGCTGGATCGAGGCCCTGCTCACCTTCGCGACGGACCCGGAGGTCGGCGGGGTCGGGGCCCGCCTGCTCTACCCGGACGGGCGCATCCAGCACGCGGGCATGTTCGGGGGCATCTACGGCGTCTGCGCCCACCCCTGGTACCTGCAGGCGGCCGACGCGCCGACCTACGACGACTGGGCCCTGAAGCAGCGCGACTGCTCGGCGGTGACGGGGGCGGTGTTCGCCACGCGCCGGTCGGTCTTGGAGGCGGCCAACGGCTTCGACGAGGGCTTCAGCCTGGACTTCAACGACGTGGACCTGTGCTTCCGGCTGCGGATGCTGGGCTACCGCATCGTCTACACGCCGTATGCCGAGATGATCCACCACGAGAAGGCCTCGCGCCACGCCCACGTCGCCCCCGGCTCTCAGGTCGCGCGCTACCTGCGGCGCTGGGACGACGTGCTGACCGAGGACCCGATGTACAGCCCGCAATTGCGCACCGACACCGACGTGGTGGCGCCCCGCGGCGTCGTGATGGGCTGGATGACGGACGCCTGAGGTCCGTCCGGCCCCGCTTCAGGCCTGGACGGCGCCGCGGCCCGTCTCCGGCATCAGGAGGACGGCCACGAACGAGATCACCGCCGCGAGGGCGAGGTAGGCACCGACCCAGCCGACGCCGCCGAGCTCGACCAGGCGCTGCGCGAGGTAGGGCGCGAAGGACGCGCCGATGATCCCGGCGAGGTTGTAGGTCACGGACGCACCCGTGTAGCGCACGCGGGTCGGGAACAGCTCCGGCAGCAGAGCCCCCATCGGTCCGAACAGCCAGCCCATGGCGAACAGGCCGAGGCAGAGGAAACCGAGGACGAGGGGGCCCTGCCCGCTGCCGAGCATCGGCCCGAGGAGCAGCCCGAGCAGCATCGTGAACACGGCGCCCGAGAGCACCACCGGGCGCCGGCCGAAGCGGTCCGCGGCGGCGCCGGACAGGGGGATGCCGAGCGCCATGAAGCAGACGGCGACGCACTCGAACAACAGGAAGGCCGGCCGCGTGAAGCCGAGCGTCCCCGTGCCGTAGCCCAGCGCGAACACCGTCGAGAGGTAGAACACCGCGTAGCAGGCGACCATCGCGAAGGTGCCGAGCAGCGTCGCCCGCCCGTGCTGCGTGATCATGGTGGCGAAGGGCACGCGCTCGGGCGCCTCCCGGGCGACCGCGGCACGGAAGGCCGGCGTCTCGGTGAGCTTCAGGCGGACGTAGAGCCCCACGCCCACGAGGGCGGCCGAGGCCAGGAACGGCAGGCGCCAGCCCCAGGCCTGGAAGCTCTCGGGGCTGAGCCCGAGGCTGAGGGCCAGGAAGCCGAGATTGGCCGAGATGAAGCCCACCGGCGCCCCGAGCTGCGGGAAGATCCCGTACCAGGCCCGCCGCCCGGGGGGCGCGTTCTCGACGGCGAGGAGCGCGGCGCCGCCCCACTCGCCGCCGAAGCCGAGCCCCTGCCCGAACCGCAGCAGGCAGAGGGCAGCGGGCGCGAGCCAGCCGGCCGTCTGGTAGGAGGGCAGGCAGCCGATCAGCACCGTCGACAGGCCCATGATCATCAGGGAGGCGACGAGCGTGGCCTTGCGGCCGACCCGGTCGCCGAAATGCCCGAACAGGGCGGCGCCCACGGGCCGCGCGAAGAAGGCGATCGCGAAGGTCGCGAAGGCGCTGAGGAGCTGCACCGCCGGCTCGCCGGGCGGGAAGAAGATCGGCCCGATCACCAGCGCCGCGGCAGTGGCGTAGATGTAGAAGTCGTAGAACTCGATGGCCGTCCCCACGAAGCTCGCCATCAGGATTCGCCGGGCACTGGGCCCGCTCGGCACGGGATCGGTCATCGCTTGGCAGAACTCGGCTCGGGAGGACCCAGCTGTGGCAGGGCTCGTCGGGGGCGGGCGCGCCTCGGTAGAGCAGGCGGAGCCGTTTGCCCAGGGGCGCCGGTCGCATCGCGGGCAACTTCGCGACAGGATTGCACGCAATTTGTGCGCTGCGGTGCGCCGTCCGGGGGATTAGCGACTGCGCTCGGACGTAATTGAGGCCCGGCCTCCTCGGTCGACCAGCACCCCGCGCGGCGGAGTGCTGAGGCCTCGCCGCCCGGGCCGTCTGGCACGGAACCTGCTGACTAACTGGTGTCCGTCAATGGCGACGGGCAGCCTCCGCCAGCGATGCCGCTGAACCTGCCCCTGACCGCGGCCCGGCCGCGAACGGGGGCGCGTTCCCGCGCGGCCCTGCCGGACGGCCCGAACTTTCGAGATTCAGGATCAGGCGTCGATGCAGAACCAGGACGTGAAGACCCGCCGGAGCGTGCTCAAGGGTGCCGCCGCGGCCCTCTCGGTCGCGGCCGCTGCCCGCCTCGCGCTGCCCGGCGGCGCCTTCGCCCAGGGGGCCGGCCCCGAGGTGAAGGGCGCCAAGCTCGGCTTCATCGCCCTGACCGACGCCGCGCCCCTGTTCGTCGCCAAGGAGAAGGGCATCTTCGCCAAGTACGGGATGCCGGACGTCGAGGTGGCCAAGCAGGCGAGCTGGGGCACCACCCGCGACAATCTCGTGCTCGGCTCCGAGGGCAACGGCATCGACGGTGCCCACATCCTGACGCCGATGCCCTACCTGATCTCGGCGGGGCGCGTGACGCAGAACAACGTGCCGGTGCCGATGTACATCCTGGCCCGGCTCAACCTGAACGGGCAGTGCATCTCCGTCGGCAAGGAGTACCTCGCCGACAAGGTCGCCCTGGACGCGAAGCCCTTCAAGGTGGCGCTCGAGAAGAAGAAGGCCTCCGGCAAGTCGGTCAAGGCCGCCATGACCTTCCCGGGCGGCACCCACGACCTCTGGATCCGCTACTGGCTCGCCGCAGGCGGCATCGACCCCGACAAGGACATCGAGACCATCGTGGTGCCGCCGCCCCAGATGGTGGCGAACATGAAGGTCGGCACGATGGACTGCTTCTGCGTCTGCGAGCCGTGGAACGAGCAGCTCATCCACCAGGGCATCGGCTACACCGCCCTGACCACCGGCGAATTGTGGAAGGACCACCCCGAGAAGGCCTTCGCGATGCGGGCGAGCTGGGTGGACAAGAACCCTAACGCCGCCAAGGCCCTGCTGATGGCCGTGATGGAGGCGCAACAATGGTGCGACAGACCCGAGAACCGTGAGGAGCTCGCCGGCATCGTCGCCAAGCGCCAGTGGATCAACGTCCCGGTGGCAGACGTCCTCGATCGCATGAAGGGCAATTTCGACTATGGCGACGGCCGCAAGGTCGAGAACAGCCCCCACACCATGAAGTACTGGGCCGACAACGCCTCCTACCCCTACCGGAGCCACGACCTCTGGTTCCTCACCGAGGACATTCGCTGGGGCAAGTTCGATCCGGCGACCGACACCAAGGCTCTCATCGGCAAGGTGAACCGCGAGGACCTCTGGCGCGAGGCCGCCAAGACCCTCGGCGTCGCGAGCGTTCCCGCCGGCACCTCCCGGGGCAAGGAGACGCTGTTCGACGGCAAGGTCTTCGACCCCGAGAACCCCGCCGCCTACCTCGCCAGCCTCGGCATCAAGAGGATCGCCTGAATGGCCTCCGGTACCGCAACCCTCGGCACCGCGGCGCGCGACGCCGCCGCGGGCAAGGCGCGCCGCCTGCCCGCCCTCAGCGGCCGCACGCTCAAGGCGCTCGCCGCGCGGCTCATCCCCCCGCTCATCGTGCTGGCGGCTTTCCTGCTGTTCTGGGAGATCGCCTGCGCGCGGCCCACCGCCGGCCTGCCGCCGCCCTCGCGGGTGCTGAGCGAGGCCTGGCCGATCATCTCGGACCCGTTCTTCGACAACGGCGGCACCGACAAGGGATTGTTCTGGCACATCACGGCCAGTCTCCAGCGCGTGGCCCTCGGCTTCGCGCTGGCCGCGGTGGCCGGCATCCTCCTCGGCACGCTGGTCGGCCAGTCCGAGTGGGCGATGCGCGGGCTCGACCCGATCTTCCAGGTGCTTCGCACGATCCCGCCGCTCGCCTGGCTGCCGCTCTCGCTCGCCGCGTTCCGGGACGGCCAGCCCTCGGCGATCTTCGTGATCTTCATCACCTCGATCTGGCCGATCATCATCAACACCGCGGTCGGCATCCGGAATATCCCGCAGGACTACCGCAACGTCGCCGCGGTGATCCGGCTGAACCCGGTCGAGTTCTTCGTGAAGGTGATGCTGCCCTCGGCCGCCCCCTACATCTTCACGGGGCTCCGGATCGGCGTCGGCCTGTCCTGGCTCGCCATCGTGGCGGCCGAGATGCTGATCGGCGGGGTGGGCATCGGCTTCTTCATCTGGGATGCCTGGAACTCGTCGCACATCTCCGAGATCATCGTCGCCCTCGTCTACGTCGGCGTGATCGGCTTCGTCCTCGACCGGCTGGTGGCGGCGCTCGGCAGCCTCGTCACCCGCGGCACCAGCGCAGCCTGAGGGAGGGCCGCATGTCCACACTTGCCCATCTCGATCTCTCGCAGGTCGGCATCAGCTTCACCCGCGCCGGCAAGACCACGGAGGTCCTGCGCGACGTGAACCTCAAGCTCGCCAAGGGCGAGTTCGTCTCGATCATCGGGCATTCGGGCTGCGGCAAGTCGACGGTGCTCAACATCGTCGCCGGGCTCCTCAAGGCCTCGACGGGCGTCGTGCTTCTCGACGGCAAGGAGGTCTCCTCGCCCGGGCCCGAGCGGGCCGTGGTGTTCCAGAACCACTCGCTCCTGCCCTGGCTGACGGTGCGCGAGAACGTCTCGCTCGCCGTCGACAAGGTGCTGGCGAAGAAGAAGTCCCGCGCCGAGCGCGCGGCGTGGGTCGAGCACAACCTCGCCCTCGTCAACATGATGCACGCCGCCGACAAGCGCCCGAGCGAGATCTCGGGCGGCATGAAGCAGCGCGTCGGGATCGCCCGGGCGCTCGCCATGGAGCCGACCGTGCTCCTGATGGACGAGCCCTTCGGGGCGCTCGACGCCCTCACGCGGGCCCATCTCCAGGACCAGCTCATGGAGATCCAGGTGCGGCTGAGGAACACCGTCGTCATGATCACCCACGACGTGGACGAGGCGGTGCTCCTCTCCGACCGCATCGTGATGATGACGAACGGGCCGTCCGCCACCATCGGCGAGATCCTGCCCGTGCCGCTGTCGCGGCCGCGCTGCCGGCTCGAACTCGTCGAGGACGCGACCTACGTGCATTGCCGCGCGGAGGTGCTGGAGTTCCTCTACGCCCGCCACGCCCGGCCCGCCCTCGCAGCCTGACCGACAGGGCCGGATCCCCGGATCCGGCCCGCCCGCGGCGGGGGCGCGTCCCCCCGTCCCGCAACCGATCCGCGGCTCGCGAGTTCTCGGCTGAGCACAAGCGTAACTGCGAACAGGACATCATGAAGCTTCCGATCCTCGCTGCCGCCGCCCTCACGCTCGTGGCGGCCGGCATCGGCACGGCCGACGCGGCCCGCCGGAAGGTCAGCGTCCCCGACCGGTTCGACGGACAATGGAGCATCCAGGTCATTACCCAGGACGGGCCCTGCGACCGGGCCTACCGCTACGGCGTGCGCATCGACCGCGGCGAGGCGCGCTACCCCGGGGGCGACTTCTCCATCAACGGACGGGTCGCGCCGAACGGGATCGTGCGGGCAGTGATCTCCCGGGGCCTGAGCAGCGCGAACGTGGTGGGCCGGCTGCAGCGCAGCGGCACCGGCAGCGGCACCTGGGCGACCGACGGCGGCATCCAGTGCAGCGGCCGCTGGAACGCCGAGCGGCGGGGCTGACCCTTCCCCTCGGGCGGAGTGTGATCGGCCGGCGACAGGGCACGATCCTTCGCGCGCCGCGCGCGAACCGACGCCGGAAAGCCCTGTTCCGGTCGCAATCCTCGGGGAATACTCGTTCGCAGGTTCGGACCGCGTTCGAGGCTTCCCACATGAAGGCATTGCTGCTCGGCACCCTCGCGCTCGTCGCCCTCGCGGCCGGTGCGGAGGCCCGTTCCGGTCAACACCGTCCGGCGCGCGAGGACGCCGCCGCGCAGCTCGACCCGCTGCGCAAGGCCGCGACGGATTGCTTCGCCGACACCGTGATGGCGAACCCGGCCGCGATGCGCCATGCCCGCGCCGGCAACTGGTACCAGGCGGCCGGGGTGATCGGCTTCCTGTGCCGGCCCGAGGTCGACGCGATGGTCCGCGCCCACGACCGGCTCTTCGGCAACGGCGCGGGCGCCCGCTACTTCAAGGGCGCCTACGCCCACCACCTCGACCGCGAGCTGGCCGAGCGCCTTCAGCCGATGCTCGAGCGGAAGTCGGTCGCGAGCGCCGAGCCGCCGGCCGACAAGACCCCGGCCGGGGACGCGCCCGCCGAGTAGTCACCGCACGCCCGATCGCAGCGGACGCCGCAGTCCCCCGATCGGACGATCACGAACGACGAAGGGGCCGCCCGGCCATGCCGGCGGCCCCTTCGTCGTTCCGGGCTCCTTCGTCGTTCCCGGCCCCTGAGATGGCCGCGGCCGGACAGCCTCCTGGCTTCAGATCGTCGGCAAGCCGGCGAAGCCCTCGTAGAGCGCCGCGTGGCCCGCGTAGTAGAGGGTCAGGAAGGCCGCCAGCGCCGCCGCGTAGTAGGCCGGCGCCAGGATCGCGTCCCGCCGGGTCGCGGGGATGCGCCGGTCGTCGGCCGCGATGGCGACCAGCACGACGATGATGCCCGAGTGGCCGATGGCGTCGACCTGGCCGAACTCGGCGATCGCGGCGACGAAGACCCCGGCGAGGATGATCGCGGAGAGCCTGCGCACCAGCGGCGTCCAGACCAGCGCGAAGGCTAGGGTGAACTCGATGACGCCGGCCGCATCCATGAACAGGGTGCTGGAGAAGCCCATGGTCATGGTGGGCTTGGCCGCGATGAGCGGGTCGGTCCAGTGCGGATAGGCCCACTTCTCGACGGAGGCCCACATCAGCGTGACGGCGGCCGCGTAGCGCACCACGTCGAGGGGCCGGACGCCGAAGGCGGTGCGCCCGAGCCCGGTCAGGATCAGGTAGGCGGCGATGCCGAGGAAGATCGGGTAATCGGCGAGGTGGAAGGCGCCGTAGGTCCAGGTCGCGAAGCCGAACAGGATCACGATGCCGAGACCGGCCAGCGGCAGCGTCCGGTCCCAGATCAGGCAGGCGGCGATGGCGAGCTGGAGAAGCGGCACCCAGGCGGCGTCCGTCCGCAGCTCGGGCGTCAGGATGATGCCCCCGAGCGTCCAGAGCGACACGAAGAAGAAGCCGAGCACCGCGCGCACCAGCAGGCCGGTATCCGCCCGCAGGCGGGCGGTCACCCGGTCGAGGGCGTTGAGGAGCGCCGTGCCGAACGGCGTGCCCTCGGCGAGGCAGCCGAGCATCAGGGAGGCGAGCGCGAGGCCGACCAGCCACTCGAAGTTCGCGCACAGGACCTGGTCGAGGCCGCGGGGCTGCCCGGCGACGTCGTAGGCGCAGAACCACTTGACGTGGGCCGCGGCCTGTCCGGTGCCCGCGAGACCGAGGGGCAGGGACAGCAGGACCGCTGAGCAGAGCGGACCGCAACGCGTCCTAGAGCGCCACATCGAAGCCTCGGCAATACGCTGAACAACCGGAGAGGACTTCACTGTGCAAGCGTTCGACCGTTCGCGCCAACGGTTTGTTAAGAGACCTTACTCAAAGGTTAACGCTGTGGGTTGTGGGCGAAAGGCACGCCGGAACCGTGGGTCGACGGGGGTCGATGGTGCTCGAAAAAGGCCGGTCTGATCAGGGCCGCGGCGGTACGCCGGTGAGCGCCGCGAGCGCCGGCACGGCGTTCGCGTCCCCGCTCAGGGTGCGCAGGAAGGCGACGAGGTCGGCCTTCTCGCCCGCCGTCAGGTTCAGGGGCCTGATCTCGGGCGAGCGGCTCGGGCGGGCGATGCCGCCGCGGTCGTAGAGCTCGATCACCGCTTCGAGCGTCGCCAGCGAGCCGTCGTGCATGTAGGGCGCGCGGCGCTCGATCTCGCGCAGGCTCGGCGTCTTGAAGGCGTGCTGGAGGGCGAGCGAGGTCGGAAAGAAGCGGCCGCGGCCGAGGTCGCCGTCGCGGGCGACGCCGATGTCGTGGAACGACCCGTCGCTGAACGACCAGCCGCTGTGGCAGGCGGCACAATGGGCCTTGCCGTTGAACAGGTCGAAGCCGCGCTTCGCGGCGGGCCCGATTGCGGCCTCGTCCCCGGCGATCCAGCGGTCGAAGGGCGCGGGCGCGGAGACGATCAGCCGCTGGAAGGTGCCCAAGGCCTCCTCGACCCGCGGGCGGGTGATGGCAGCGTCCGGGAAGGCGCCCGCGAAGGCCGCGGCGTAGCCCGCGTCCGCGGCGAGCCGGCGCAGGAGCTCGTCCTCCGGCAGGTTCATGTTGCCGGGCGCCGTGATCGGCATGAAGGCGACCGATTCGAGGTCCCGGAACTTGCCGTCCCAGCCGAGGCGGCCCTCCTGCCAGGCGAGGTTGACGAGGGTCGGCGTGCGCAGGTCCATCGCACGGTCGTGGCGGCTCTGCGCCCGCGCGCGCCCGTCGCTCCAGCCGAGATCGGGCACGTGGCAGCTCACGCAGGCGCGCGACCCGTCGCCGGACAGGATCGGATCGAAGAACAGCCGGCGGCCGAGCTCGGCCTTCGCCTGCGCGTAGGGCTTGTCCTCCGGGAACGGAATCGCGGCGGGCGCCCGGTAGTCCCGGCGCCAGGCCGCGCGCGGGTCCGGAGCCTCGAGACCCGTGGCGCCCAGCAGCATGACGAGCGCGGCGAGCGCTGCGCCGACCTTCCACATCATGACCGACCTCGCACGCCTCCCTGATAGGCCCCGCGGCGTTGAGGATCTGTGAACGCTGCCGGCGTCGCGCCTCAGGTCTGGGCGAGGGCCGCGCGGGTCAGGGCATCGGTGCCGATGTCGTCGGTGCCCTGCATGCCGAGGTCCTCGATCAGGCGGACGCGGGCGCGGCTGACGCGGCTCTTGATGGTGCCGACCGCGACGCCGCAGATCTCGGCCGCCTCCTCGTAGGTGAAGCTCTGCGCGCCGACGAGGACCAGGGCCTCCCGCTGGGCGAAGGGCAGCCGGTCGAGGGCCGTCTGGAACTCGCGCATCTCCACCCGCACGTCCTGCTCGGGCAGGCTGGTGAGGCGGGCCGCCATGGCGCCGTCGGCGTCCTCCACCTCGCGCTTGCGCTTGCGCTGCTCGGAGTAGAACAGGTTGCGCAGGATGGTAAACAGCCACGCGGTCAGGTTCGTGCCGCGCCGGAAGCTGTCAGCTTTGGTCCAGGCCCGCACGAGGGTGTCCTGCACGAGGTCGTCGCTGCGGTCGAGGTCGTAGGTCAGCGAGAAGGCGAAGGCGCGTAGCGCCGGGATCGCGCCGAGGAGGAGATCGCGCATCTCGGCATCGGCGCCCGGGGGCGTGCCGACGGGAACGGTCTGCATCATCGCGCGGACTCCTCGGGTGCGGGCCGGGCGGCGAGAGTCGCGAGCAGCACCTCGAAGCGGACGGGGACGGGCGCGGACAGGACATCCGCGTAGAGGGCGCGCAGGCCCTGCCCGATCCGGCGACGCGCCGCGGGATCGAGACGGCCGCGCGGGGTCGAGCCCACGCGGCAAGGGATCTCCGAAGAGGCCTCAGAAGGGGCTTCCCAGGGAGCCTTGCCGTTCCGATCCGCACCGTGTCCGCCCGTCATCGTCGCCCTTCGGGTGAGGCTCGACGATTCCGCACCGCCCGGCGGCATGCCCCGTCATCCGGAGGCCGCGGCCGGTGCATCGCCGTATCGGCGTCGTGCTAGCGATGGCGGATTTAACGGGTTCTGAAAGCAGCATTCATCTGGGCTTAATCTTTCGATGCCCGGCTGTTTTCTGAAACAATCAGAAATAAAGGCTGCTGCTAGACGTCGAAAGCGTGGCCTTGTTATTCAGATGAACTGTCGAGCTTGAACCGGCGCTGAACGGGCGGGCGCCGGACCCCCGGCTGCGGTTCGGACACCGCTTCGGACTTGCACCGTGCCACCCGCGCTGGTAGCGCAGGCAGCCGAGCCGGTTTAGCTCAGCTGGTAGAGCAACCGCCTTGTAAGCGGTAGGTCGCGAGTTCAAGTCCCGCAACCGGCACCACCTTATCCCCTTGGAGAGTCAGGGCTTTCTGTATTTCTCCAGGGGTTGCGCCGTCGAAATAGATGCGAACCGAGCGAGAACAGAAGGGGGCATTTGCGGCGCTTCGAGACAGGAAGTCCCGAAAAAAGTCCCGAACTGGTTGCTCGGACGTTCCTGCCGGCTCGGTCTGAGAGCGACATGGCCGAATCATCCACCCTCGGCGAGCTCCACAAGGCCAAGGCGAACACCGAAGTCGAGGTCCGCGCCGCGGTAGACGCCTGCCGCGTGGACCTGACCACGAGCCTGTTTCTGCTCGGAGCGGGCGATGGGCTCGACTTCTCTGGTGCGATCCGCGTGCACGAGCCTGCAACGAAGGCGATCACCGCCTCGTAGGCAGACGACGCGTTCCGACGGCCAGGATGCGAACGACGCTGATCCTGGCTCACCGACCCCTTGACCCGACGCCTCTGGTCGCGAGGGCTCACGCATGCGCCGTGGGCAGCTCGCTCACCTGAGTGGTGTAGCGCGGCGTGCGCATCTCGAACTTGGTGTTCCACGCCCGCTTGGGCTCGAGCCCAGCGCGCGCAGGCACCACGCTGCCGCGACCGAAGCGCGCATTGCAGGTGTCCATCGCAGCCATCAGCGCGCCGGAGCGCTCGCGATCCATCCGCCCAATCAGCGCCCGCGGGCTGTCCGCCAGCCGCATCAGGTCCGTAGTGATCACCCCGGCCTTCGAGTAGCGCCATGCCCGCTCGGCAGGCTCCCGCCAGGTCTTAGCTACCCCGTGGCAAGCCGCGCGAATCAGCACCAGCGTGTCGTTCGTCGCCTCCGGCAGCGTCACCGTCGTCGAGACCGAGCGCATCGGCTCGCCGCGGTCGTGCTCGCTCGTATGGTAGAAGACGCTGACGTGGTTGGTGCCGAGCCCGCCGCGCCGCAGCTTCTCGCCGAGCCGCGCCGCGTGCGCCGCCACCGCCTCCTCCAGCGTCGCCCGGTCGGTGATGCGGCTTGAGAACGAGCGCGTCACCGCGCAGCCCTTGCGCTGCGCCGGCATCAGCTCGAGCGGCAGGCAGGCGAGCCCGCGCAGTTCGTGGATGATGCGCTCGCCCACCACCGTCATCGCCTTGCGCACCGGTCGCGGGTCGAGGTCGCGCAGGTCCGCCACGCTGTCGACGCCCATCGCCTCGAGCTTGGCGAGAGAGGCCCGCCCGATCCCCCAGACCTCGCCGACATGCACTCGGCAGAGCCAAGCCGCGCGCTCGTCCTCGTCGCAGAGGTCGCACACGCCGCCGAGCTCTGGGATGCTCTTGGCGATGTGGTTGGCGAGCTTGGCGAGCGTCTTTGTGGGGCCGATGCCGACGCAGGTCGGGATGCCAGTCCAGGCCCGCACCGTGGCGCGCAGGTCGCGGGCGAGCTCCAGGCGCTGACCCTCTCGCACGTCCGAGAGGTCGAGGAAGCTCTCGTCGATCGAGTAGATCTCCACGGCCTGCGCGAAGTCGCGGTAGACTGCGTTGGTGCGCGCCGACATGTCGCCGTAGAGGGTGTAGTTCGAGGAGAACACCCGCACGCCCTTCTGGCGGCACAACTCGCGGATCTTAAAGTAGGGCTCGCCCATGCGGATGCCGAGCGCCTTGGCCTCAGCCGTGCGAGCGATGGCGCAGCCGTCGTTGTTCGAGAGCACGATGACGGGCACGCCGGCGAGCTTGGGGTCGAACACCCGCTCGCAGGAGCAGTAGAACGAGTTGCCGTCGATCAGCGCGATGGCGCGGCTCATCGCACGAGCCCGGCTCGCGCGACATGCCAGCGGATCGAAAAGCGCACCACGCCCCAGATCTCACCCTCGGCGAGGTCCTCCACCGCGAAGGCGGGCATGTCGGGGTTGTCGAAGGCGAGGCGCGCGACGTTGCCCTCGATCAGCATGCGCTTGATCGACATCTCGCCGCCGATCGCGGCCACCACGACGCTGCCGTGGCCGGGGTTGAGGCTGCGATCGACCACGGCAAGGTCACGGTCGAAGATGCCGGCGCCGCGCATGGAGTCGCCCGCGATGTTCCAGGCAAAGGTGGCTGGCGGGTTCGGAGCGAGCCAGCGCGGCAGTTCGAGAGCGCCCTCCAGGAAGTCGTCGGCGGGCGAGGGAAAGCCGGCGCAGAGATAAGGACCCAGGATCGGGATGTGGACGAGACCGCGATCGCCTGCGGCTAATGCACCGACACGGTAGACGTCCAAGACCCACTCCCGCAAGAACGAAAGCAGAACAAACAGCAGGCGCTGTCCGAGTTCAATCGGATTGGGCGAAGGGCCGGTTCGTGCCTGTGCACGCCTGTGGATGGTTCAGGAGAAACGCAATGGGTGCGGAGCGTTACCGCTTTCACTGCACGGACGGTCGCGATGCCGTGTTCGATCGGATCGGCAAGCGGCTGAAGAACGCCGAGATGGCCTACGCCCAGGCTGAGAGCATGGCGCGCGAGATGATGGCGGGCTGCGGCGGCCGGCTCGACTGGTCGGGCTGGATCGTCGACGTGCACGATGCCGCGGGGCGGCGCGTCCTTACGCTCGACTTCCGCGATGTGCGGTCCGAGCGGCAGGCAGCCTGAGAGGAGACCGACGATGGCGATGAAGATGAGCTACCTCGTGCAGACCTTCGTGCTGAAGCGGAAGCGCCTCGGTCCGGGCGAGCGGCAGATCGCGCCGACGGAGAACGGGGCGCTGAAGCGGGCCGAGGCCATGGCCGGCCGGCTGCCGGGTACGGCTGCGATCCGGATCGTGGCCGACGATGAGACCGGAGAGTTAGAGAGTGCGGCGATCCTCGGGCAGTTCGGCGAAGTGCCGGAGGATTTCGCTGAGATGCTGCAGGGTGGGTAGAGCCGCTAGGGGCGGGTGGATACATGAGCCCCCGGTCGCGTGTTGCTACTGGCGGGTCTCTAATGACACTGCGAGCCCGCCCCCGCGAATCTGATCACATCATGATAACCTAGATGGTAGCGACGCTAACTGGGGACTTCCTGCAGAAGATGCGGGCGCAGGCGTGAGCACGTGGCGCCGATCTCCTTCGACCAGCTAGACCAAAGAAGTACGTACCCGACGCCGCGGTCAGGCTAACATGATCATGCTGTGACGACGCGGAAGATCGAGCCCTGGCCGCACTGGGTCGGGCACGGCGATCCCGAAGAGGGGCGACCGACGGGGCATGGTAGAATGGGCCTTGATCCTACTCTTCAGCCTCACGATCACGCTGACGGCCGTTATGCTCGCCTCGGCTCGACGCACGCGTGCCGCCCGCGTCAGAGCCCTGATCTTTGAAGCCGTCGAGGCTCTGGCGCCCTACGCCACAGGGGTGGAGATCGAGATCTGGATCCTGGAGCGGACGGGCAAGCTGATCAGCATCGAGGAGATCGGCGCTGTCCTGCGGGTGCTCGTAGACGAAGGGCTCGTGGGCTTTGCCGGTGGCTCCACGCTGTCGGAGATTGGCGTCTGGCGGGCGGGGTACGTGTTGCCCAAGCGCGGAGCGGAATAGGGCTGGTCACGCTGTATCGTCTCACCGGCCACCAATCCTGATAGCTCAATGCCGCGACGGTCAACGACATGCCCTCCCCGATGGATGCATCGTCGGAATCCTCTCCAACTCTTGTGCGATCTCGGGCCTGAGGCGCCATAGGTCGTAAAGGCTCTGAAGGTTGAGCCACGCCTCTGGTCCATTGCCGCAGAACTTACCAAGCCGAAGTGCCATGTTCGGCGTCACGCCTGATCGCTCCATCACGAAGCGGTGGAGCGCCTGCCGTGAGATGCCGAGGTAGGCAGCCGCATCGGGGATCGACATCTCAAGAGCGGCCAGGACCTCCTCGCGAAGAATGCGCCCTGGGTGGGTAGGTGCAGGGGTTAGTCGCCGGACCGCCGCCTTCCTTGCCATCACGCGCCTCCTCAAGCCGACCCAGCACACCTGCCGCAGGCATCGAAATCCCGACGCTTGCTACAATGCGAAATTGAGGCCTAGGACGCCCCCGGGTCGAGACTTGGCGGCACTGGCCGAGCAAGACGAACTACCGAGTGAATGAGGTGAGGTGGCAGGCGCCGCGGCCAGAGAGGTGGGGCTGACCACCAACGCACGAAAAAGCCCGCCGCGGCGCGAGCCGGGCGGGCTAAGGCAGAGCGGCTGAAGGGTCCCGCCAGCACCGCTTGGGGGCGGATACGTGCCGACAGGACCCATGCCGGCGAGAACGCATGCCCACCGACGGAACAGCCATGGCATGTCGCGGCGTCAACGGGTTTCACATAGGTGAACCCAAACGAGAAAAAACCCGCCTCGGAGATCCGAGACGGGAAGTGATCAAGGCACACCCTCACCAGCGAGGATGTGGAAACTTATCATTCTTCCGGTCGATTACTGTATCATTCGCGCTACATCAGCGCTGTTAGAATTTACGCTTTCTCGTCCAAAATGCTACGGAGAGCGTCGAGGGCTCTGTTGCGCTCGGCGTCAGTTTTGAGGCGATACCATAGATTGAGTAATTCATTCGTATCTGCAAGATGGGACGGCGGCACATCACCGTAGAACTGTTCGAGCGGAATGCCGAGACTGTCGGCTATTTGCCGGAGCCTGTCCTCGAGAAACTCTTGATCATCGGCCATGACGCAGCTCGCGATCGGCGCTGTTACTTAAGAACCATGCTATAAACATAGGTTATTGCTTCCCGCAGAAATCCGTCGCTCGTTCTTGGGCGAACCTATGCCCCAGCGTTTGGTTCAGGTCGGGGGGCCAGAATGATTTTTGTGACTGATGTAACTGGACAGCGCACTCACGCGAGTCAGGAGTGGGAGCAGCTCACCGGACAAGAGGTAGGGGCCTCGTTGGGCCGAGGATGGCTCGCCAGAGTGCACGCAGACGATCGTGATGTCGCGAACCATACACTCGACACTGCACTGAAAGAAGCCGCAGAATTCAGCATCCGGTATCGCCTGCTTAAGCCCGACAACAGCTTCCGCTGGGTCATCGCCGGCGGTGTTCCATCGTTTGGGCCGCCGGATAGCTCCTTCATTGGTTATCTTGGATCGCTGACTGAGCTGGCCGACGGTGCAACTGATGCGATCGGAGCCTATGGCAACGTCGGTCGCTTCGTCCCGCCACCTACCCATGCTGGCACCGCGCCCAGTTGCATGCTTGATCAAACCGCCGATTGCCTGCTCCTCGCCCATTCCCTGATCGAGCAGGACGGTGGCAAGGCAGCGCTGCCTAGCTTGCGCGTCGCATTGTTCGAGATCGGGCGAGCGCTGGCTGCACGGACGGCTGAGCGGATCAAGCCGCTGAACTGAGTCGGTGCAGGCTACGATTGGGTGCCGCGTCCGCACCGGGCGCAAAGAAGAGAAAGCCAGAGCGGACGCGGCTGTCGGGAGGAGGCCGACGGCAAATTGTTGCATCGAGCGTGCCATACCGCCACTGCTTCCTCATTCGCTATTGCGCAGAAGTCAGTCGACGAAGGCCATCGCGAGAGCCAGGCCGAACTGCAGAAGCACGAGAGCTAGGAAGATTGCCCAGGCCCCGGGCAGCAGCCTCGGCGTCATGACCGGCGCTCATATTCGACGAGCGCCTCCATGTTCTGGAAGTCCAGGCGAAAAAGGGTAAGCCCGCGCTCGTCGGTGACCTCCATCTCCCAGTTTTCCTGACGAGGATGCTGGTCGGAGATGCGCTTCAGGTACTCGATCGATAGACGGATCGCGCGGGCCATCGCATCGGCGTGGTCCGTGAAGTCTGCGCCCTCACAATCGGGCAGGCTCGTGCCGTCGCAGACGTTGAAGTAGAAGCGCAACCCGCGTTCCTCCGCCATAAAGGGGCGGGAGCGAGCGTGCTCTCACTCGTGCGCGTGCCAAGGTTAGGGCGCCCGATTGCAGCGAGGCTTAAGGGGAGTTCGGCGGCGCCGCTTTCACCCAGGTTATGCCGCTCGAGCCTGCGTCGATCTGTGCGATCCAGGCGGGCGCGATCCGGGCACTCAATAAGGAGCCCGCCGCGGCCGGAGCCGGGCGGGCTGAAGGGGTCTCAGGTGGGAGCGGGATCGTGCTGGCTGCGCGCGTCGGGATTATGGCGGCCAGCGCCCTCGGTCATTCCGCACCAGCCGAGGTGATTGCGGGGGCAGACCTCGGCTGGCGCAGACGACCGGCGACGGCATGCCGGCGCGCCTATCTCCTCGGGAGCCGCCGCGAACGCAAGCACGAAAAAGCCCCGCCAGCGCGAGGCTGACGGGGCGGAAGGTAGATCACCCTGGGATGGGTCAGTGAGTAGACGACCGGGCGGCCAGCTTTCATCCCGGCGTCGGCCGGTCCCGCCAGTTCCACACCGTAGCGGTCAACACGATCCAGATGCTTAGGAGGAGCAGCGACAGGCGCCGCAGCTGGCAGTTGGTGATGTGCGTCAGCTCGGCCCTAAAACGCAGAAAAGCCCCCGCGGTACCGGAGCGGAGGGCTCCAGCACCACGGGGGCACACGCATCAAGCGAGTGAGATCGGTCTTACGATGATCGGCCGGGGCTCAACCGCGACGCGCGAGGGTGTTGACGAATGTTAACGGTCGATGCACGGCGCCCGCACTACTTCGGCCGGCGTCTCGGCGATGAACAGCACGGCCGGCCCGGACAGCCGCAGGAGCGTCCGGGCGCTCGGCCGCAGCGGATCCGGGGGCTCCGGCGACCGTGCTGTGATGATCGCCCCCCGGTTCACGTAGACCGGAGCGGACGGGCCCTGCACGGCCAGGGCATGGGCCAGCGTCAGCAGGATGAACCAGGACATCCGATCCTCAGGGCTGGCGCAGCCGCTCGATGCGGCCCCGCAGGCCCTCGTCGTCTCGGTCGAGATCGGCGAGCTCGTCCTGGATCTCTGCCGCGCGACGCTCGAGCGTGACGCGGCGCGCCGGCTCGGCCTTGGGCGCCAGCGCGGTGTTCGCCCCGAGCTCGAAGCGCAGGCGCGCCTTCTGCTGGGTGATCGCCTTGCGCTGCAGCTCCAGGGTGGTGGCGGCGAGGCCGTCGATCTTCTTGCCGGTGGCGAGGTCGGACGCCTCGATCCGGGAGACGACGGTGGCGACCTTGCCCTCGACGAAGGCTTGGCTCGCCGGCAGCGGCAAGCCGAGCGCGGTATAGGCCGCGAGGAAGCTGCCGCCGACCCCGAGCGCAGCGGCCCCGGTCTTGGCGTGTTCGATCAGGACGGAGATCATGGTTGGCCCCCAAGGCCGGAAAGGCGCGCCGGTGTTCCGGTCGCGCCGAGGGTGACAAGGCCCGCGAAGGTTTCGCGAGCCTTGGGTGGGTCAGCGGGCGAAATCCGCCCGCACGCGGTTGATCCAGGCCACCGCCCGCAGCCCGCAGGCGGTCTTCGCCTTGTCCTGGACGATGGCCCTGCCGAGGATGCGCACGGTGTCGCGCGTGGTCAGATCCCGGTCCGGGATCTCCGGGAAGGCCTTGCGCAGGCAGGCCTCGACGTCAGCCGGCGGCGGCGGCAGCGTCACCCGGTAGGCGACGGCCGCGCCGAGGCTCGGGTCAACGGGAGCTGCCCCGGAATGCACGCAGGCCCCGAGCGAGGTCGCGAGGCACAGCGATGTGATCACGGTCCGGATGGGCGTCCGCGGCATGGTTCAGGTCCTTCAGAGCTTGGAGGGCGGCTTCGTGATCTTCGGCGTCGCGTACGGCCTGGGCGCCGATGTCCCGGGCGGCTGCATCGGAGAGGTCGGCGCGCTCGGTCTCGGCGGCTAGCGCCCGGGCGTGATCGCGGATCAGGACCTTCCGACCGCCCTCGGCCTCGGCGGCCTGCCAGAGCGGGCCGGCCGCGGCGAGCACGGTGCCGAGCACGAGGACAGGGAATTTCCAGCGGGGCGGCAGCGCGTAGAGGCCGAGGCCGACCACCACGAGGATCGCGACGCCGGCGAGGAAGGCGCCGATCGAGACCGGCAACAGGGTGATGAGGAGCGCCTTCAGGAAGGCGAACTGTATCGAGAGGGGCGAGAAGTCGGGCATCAGGCGGGCGCTCCAGCGAGACGGGGGAAGCGGCGCGCGAGGAAGCCCGGCACGGGCCGGCCGGCGTCGTCCCAGCGCGCGTAGAGGGCGTAGAGGGCGCCGGCGACGATCAGGGCGCCCATGACGAGACCGAACACAGTGCCGGCCGAGATCTGCTGGTGGGCGCTCTCGGCCTGGTCTTTCAGCTCGCCGACGCTCTGGGCGACTTCCGCGAAGCCGAAGGTGCCCGCGACGCCCGCACCCTGGACGGTGCGGCTGCGCGCCAGGTTGGCATTCTTGCTCGCGACCGCGAGCGGCTCGGCGGTGTCGAGCGCGGCGAGCGTGCCGTCGTCGAGCTCGCCCGTGACGGGCAGGCCGGCCTTGCGCTGCAGCAGCTGCACGGCCGCCGTGGTGCGGTCGCCGTGGTCCCCGTCGACGGCACCGACCGGGTACCGCAGCGCCTTGAGCTTCGCCTGGGCCGGGATCGTGCGGACGGCAGCCTTCACCTTCGCGAGGTAGGCCCGAGCGTCGGCGAGCCCGTTCACGCCGCCGTTCACCCGGCGGCGCAGCGCCTCCAGGTCATCGGCGTCGGCGAGCGCGTTGCAGTCGTGGTCCGTCCAGTAGGTCAGCGCCGCGGCAAGCGCGCTGGTGGGCTGCCGCAGACGGTCCGGATCATCCTCGAAGCCGGCGGCCCGGTAATTCGCCCGGCCCGTGGTCTGCAGCATGCCGCCGCCGCGGTAGCGCCAGCCGTCGCCTGGGCGCACGTTCCCGAGGTTCGGGCGGTTGCCGTAGACCTTCTCGGCGAGCGCCTTGGGGTTCCGGGCGAAGGGCTTGGCGGCCGTGAGGCTCGGGAACCGCTTCGGCCAGACCGCGCACAGCCGCTCAGCCGAGTAGGAGAGGTTCTCCTCGAGCAGCCGGAAGCCGCCGGTCTCCGCCGCCACCTGGGCGAGGAAGTGCGCGATCCGGAGCGGCGTGGTGATCTCGGCCTCCATGAGCCGGTCGTCGGCCGCGACGAGTGCCGCGATGATGTCGGCGCGCGCGGCGGGCGCGATGGCGCGGAGGATCCGCTTCCAGTCGGTCATGAAGATCACCAGGATGAGGAGGGCGGCTCAGAACGGGATCGTCAGGCGGATCCGTGCGGGTGCCAGGTCGTCGAGCTCGAGCGTGCGCAGATGCGACCCGGCGGCGGCACCCGAGACGATGAGCGTGCCGCCGGGCGGAATCGGGCCGGCCGAGAGCATCGCCTCGGCGGGGGCCATCCGCTTCGGCAGGCGGGGCAAGGTGCGCGGGGCGGCGAGCGCCGGCGCCGTCAGGGTGGCGGCCAGAAGCGCGCCGGCGAGGGCGAGGCGCATCGCGGTCAGCCCCGACGGTGTCGGTGGCGGCGGTGATGCGTGGCGCCGTCGCCGAGCTTCACCACCGTGATTTCAGCCCGGATCAGCCCGCGCCGGCCCATGCCGAGCTCGCGCGCCTTGCCGTCGGTGAGGTCGAGCGTGCGGTGCAGACGTGGGTGGGGCCCGCGGTCATTGACCCGACACTCCACCGAACGCCCGGTCGCCCGGTCGGTGACGCGCAGCACCGTATTGAACGGCAGGGTCCAGTGCGCACAGGTCGGGCCCTGGGGGTCGAAGTCCTCGCCGTTGGCCGTGAGCTTGCCGCTCTCGTAGCCGTAGTGCGAGACGGTGCCGCTGAAGGAAGCGGCGCAGGCGGGCGCGCTCGCGAGCGTGAAGCAAGCGAGGGCGGCCCGCAGCGCGAAGCGCTGCAGGAGCATGGTCGGTCTCCGAGTTGAATGGACGATCCGCCGCGGAGCGGCTGGACCGGGTTATGCGTCGACTCCGCGCTCAGCGCCCGTGGAGGCCGCGATGCCGATTTTTCAGATCCGCGTATGCGCCACCGGCGAGGTCCTCTGGCGGGGTCCCGCCCGGGACGAGCTGAGTGCGCTCGACGCCATGGCGCGCGAGGCTGGCTATTACGGCCACCCTGATCTGCCGGCGCGACTCTGGCCCAGCGGGGTGATCGTCGAGCGGCTCAACAACTGAGGAGCAATAGGCGATGGGCGAAGACCTGGTGATCCTGGCCCTCTTGGCGTTCGGCGGTAGCGGTCTGATGCTCGGCCTCGGTGCGGCGCTCAAGCCGAAGGATCCGCGCGAGTAAGGCTCGCCGCGGATTGAGCCGAGATCGCCCGGTCGATTGGGCGCGGAGACCCGCAGCGCGAGGCGCTGCAGGAGCACGATCGGTCTCCGGCTGAGAGGAGTGCGGTGTCAGCCGGCCGGGCGGATGATCGTCGGCTGGATCACGAAGCGGCCGACCGTCACGGTCGAGCGGTTTCCGTCGGCGTCGGTGACTTCGGCTTCGTGGTAGTAGGCGCCAGGCGGCAGGTTGAGCGTGTCCTCGGTCTCGATCGTGAAGCGAAGCGACCAGACGCCGTCGACCTGCACGATGGTGAGCTCGGCGCCGGTGGCCTTGCGGATGAGCACGCGCTTCGGCTCGGCGGCCGAGGTCGGCGCGTCCCCCATCCACCAGGCCGCGGTCGCGTCCGAGAGGTTCGGTGCGCTCTTGTCGGCGTCGCGCACCGGGATCGTGACCCGCCGGGTGTCGCCAGCCCAGAGCGCAAGCGTCTGATCGAGGGCCGGCATGGGCTCAGGCCTCGGCCGCCAGCGCGGCGTCGACCTCGATGAGGGTCGCGTAGCCGAGTGTCACGATCTTGTCGGCGCAGCGGTCGGGCACGCGGATCTCGGCGCCGGCCGGCACCTTCCAGACGGCGCCCACGAGGTCCGTCTCGGAGATCTCGGCCCGGGCCACCTCGTAGGCGCGGAGCCGGGCGAGGTCGTTGACGGGGACCGGCGGCGTGGCCGGATCGAACACGAAGCGGTGCTCCACCGTCTCCGTCATGCGGATGATCTTCATGGGGCGCTCTCAGGGGTGCGAGGGGAAGGGGGCGGCAGCCGCCCGCGGGCGGCCGCCTGTCAGGCCGTTGCAGCGGTGGCGGTGACCGTGACGTTGAGGACGTCGCCGCTCTGCACGGTGCGGCTCGCCGCGAAGTCGGATGCGCCGACCAGCGTCCCGGCGGTGCCGTTCAGCGTCGCGTCCGTGGTGACGAAGGCGCCCGTGACCGTGGCGGTGGCGTTGATGTTGAAGCTCGCCTTGGAGGCCGAGTTGTCGACGGACTGCGCTGCGACCGCGCCGAGCACGAGGGCCTGACGCGCGCCGTTCGAGTAGGCGCCCACCTCGGCCCAGCCTGCGTGCGAGGCCTGCGTGTCGGAGGCCGCGATGGTGCCGCCGCCCTTCAGACCCACGTAGAAGGCCGCCGTGTAGGCGTTGCCCTTCCAGTACCGGCTCAGCATGTCGTTGAGGCCGGCGTTCGTGGTGAGGTTGGTGACGGTCTCCTCCCACTTGAGCCGCCCGTCCGCATCGAAGCACTCGAAGTGGTGGACGGTGACCGGGATGAGGCTGGCCTCCAGGGCCGCGGACATGAATAGAGCGGCCCCGGCAGCGACGCCGGCGCCCAGAACATCGTTCGTCTGCATCGGTGGTGCCCTTAGCGCGTGGTGCCTTGCAGCCGGATTTCGAGCTGCATCGTGCCGGCGAGGGTGCGCGTCCCATCCCGCAGGCCGGCGAGGGTGATGCTCACGGTGCGCTCGCCCCGGAGGGTCGTTTGCACGATGAGCGGGTCTGTGGCTCCGGCCGCGAGGCCCAGGGCGGCGCGCGCCGCGAGCTGGACCGCCGCGTCCGTGGTCAGGGTCGAGGCAGCCGCCGGGTCGAAGGTGGCCCGGAAGGCCACCACGTCCCCGAGCGCCGCGAGCGCGCCCGTCGCCAGCCCGGAGGCTGCCGGGAGGCTGATGGAGCCCTCCACCGTCAGGGTGGACCCGGAGGTGAGGCTGGCCTGCGCCACGATCGTCACGCCCGCCGTGATGGTGAGCGCGGACGCTGCGGCTTCCCGGGCGAGCGCCCCGAGCGCGGCGACCGCCTCCAGGGAGGCGGTGGAGGCCGCGCCCGTACCCTGAGCCACCCCGAGGCGGATCGTGGGCTCCGCCCGCCCCGTAGCGCTCGCGGCCATCAGGACGGAGGCCGCGAGCTGGACGGACGTTTCGAAGGTTCGGGCCGCCACCGCCGGAGCGGTCGCCTGCCCGAAGCCTGCCCCGAGAACCGTGCCGGCCCCCGTCACGAGGGCCGATGCCAGGTGCTCGGCGAGCGCCGCCGGCAGGTTGACCGCAACCTCCATCCGCTGGGCGGCGCCGGCCGTCTGGCCGATGACCGCCCCGAGGTTCAAAGCTGCGACCACCTGGGCGGCCGCCGTGCTGGACTGTCTGGCCTGGAGGCCCACCGCGAGGCTGGCGTCCCCGCGGGCCTGCGCCGCCACCGTCGCGAGCGTCGCAGCGGCGATCGTCACGGCGGCCTCGTAGGTGCGCGGGTCGGTGCCGCTGTCCGCGACCGCGGAGAGCGCGACCGCCAGCACCGCTGCCTGCGTGGCCGTGATGCTGGAGCTGGCCCCGAACCCTGCCGCGAGCGCCAGGGGGAGGGCTTGTTCCATCGTCAGGCGCCCGCTCGCAGCCTGCCCCTGGGCCACCGCCAGCGCGAGCGCGGCGTAGACTGTCAGGGCGGCCATGGGCTGGAGCCCGAGCCCGGCGCCCAGGTTCACGGCCGTTGAGGCCGTCAGGGCACTGGAGGCGGCCGCTGAGGCGGCGACTCCCAGGCCCGCACCGCCCTGAACAACCCCGGCGGCAGCAGCCGTCTTCGGGGCACCCAGGGCCGCGCCGACGGTCACGCTGCCCGCAAGCTGCGCCGCCGCCAGACCGACGATGCCCGGCCGGACCCCGAGCCCCACCGGTCCCTGAAACAGGATGATGGCGCCGCCGCTGACACCGGATCGAGACCCGAGCGCTGCACTACCTGCCACGGCAGCTTGCGCTTGGAAGCCGGCGCCGCCCCGGAGGCCGACGCTGATGCTCGCCTCATAGGCCGTGCCTGCTGCCGGCGCATCGAGGCTGGCGAAGGTGGCGTAGCCGGTTGGTGGAGCGTAGGCAGGCGAGCCGGAAAAGTTGGCCGTGACGGTATCGCCGTCGAATGGCATCGCACTCGGGAACCACGTCTGGCCTGCCGGGACCTGAAAGCCGCCCGTGCCGGCCGCGGGGTTTCCGCCGAACAGCCAGACCCCGTTGCAGGAGCAGTACAGCATCCGGGCCGCCTCATCGAAGGCGATACCCATGATGCGCGGTGCAGCCGGCGGGCTGGAATGGTCGAGGTAGTCCGGGTAGCTACCGTCGGGGAGCGTCGAGCCGAGACTTATCGGTCCCGTGTTCTGTCCGTTATACGGATAGTAGGTGTATCCCGTGTTGAGTGCGGTCAGGTTGAAGTTCGGCGTCATGATCCCGGCGCAGCTGCCGAGAAAGGTTGTGTCTCCTTCGGTGTACTCGAAGTAGAGCCTCGAGCCGGCGGGATAGGACTTCGTTGCCCGCACACCGTACTGGTTGCCGCCGCAGTTCGCGGAGAGGTTACCGTTCGAGAGCGTCAGTCCAGCCGCCTTGTCGGCCGGGCTCCACGTCGTCGCCATGCAGGCCTCCTCGAACGCGAAGCGCCGCCCCGTGGGGCGGCCCCGTCAGGCCGGATGGGCGGCGGGCCTCAGCCGAGGCTCGGCCAGGCGATCGAAGCGGCCGCCACGATGGCGCCGTCGACGGTGGTCGAGGCATCGACCGCCGCCTTGCCCTGGAGGCGCGCCCGGCGGATCGCGGAGCCGGCGACGAGCCAGGCGTCGTAGGCCGCCTTGATCGAACGGGCGACGCCGAGCACGTCGGTGGCCAGCGCACCGGTATCCGGATCGCGGTCGAGGCCGACCGAGGCCGCGAGCATCGGGTACAGCTCGGCGGTTGCGGTCGCCGGAGCGGCCAGCGCGGCGAGGGCCTGCGTCTGCGCTTCCTGGTACTCCATCGCCTGACCGGCGCCGGGCGTCATCAGGCGCTCACGCAAGGCCTCGGCGCTGGCGTCGATCTCGGCCTTCAGCGCGGCCTTGCGAGTCTCGAGCGAGGCGAAGAGCCCGAAGGGCGCGAGCACCGCCTGCAAGCCTGCCATGGTCTGCGCAGCGGTGATCGGGTCGCGCGGCCAGATGCTCGGACGACCGGTGCCCCCGGTCACCTCGTCGCGTTCCTGCCAGGCGAGGAAGTCCGGATCCGTATCGCGGACGATCGTCGCGCGCGCAGAGCCGAACAGGTCGCCGTTGTCGCGCTGCCAGTAATGGTCAACTGGGTCGATGGACTTAAACAATCTGGCCTCCCGTCGAGACAGAGCCCGTGCCGGAGCCGGGCAGGATGGTGCTGCCCTGACCGTTGGTATCGATCAGGCCGTTGCTGGCGCAGAGGTAGCGGTTGCCGCTCGACGCACCGTTGAAGCTGATGCCCGGCGCGACGTAGATCTTGCCCGCCGACTTCGCGTAGGCCGCCGCCACGCTCCAGGCCGGCGAGCCGGACAAGGTGAAGCCGGGGCCGCCGAGCGAGACGATGCCGCCGTTCGCCTGGACGAGGCCGCCCATGTTGCCGGAAAAGAAGCAGCCGTCGCCGACGCCGATGATCGCGCCGTCGTTGGCCACGATGTGGAAGCCGCCGCCGGTGGCGAGCGACACGAAGGCCACGTTGTAGAGGAGCACGTAGGCGTTCGAGCCCACCGCGAAGGTGGTCTTGCCAGCCCCACTCGACTGGAAGGTCAGGCCCCGGAAGGTGATCTGGCCGGAGCCGCCGGCGGCGTGTGCCTGGCTGGCGTTGCCCTGGTCCGAGATGATGTAGGAGGCCTTGTTGGTCTCGTCGCCAAGGATCGTGAGATCGCCGGCCGTACGGTAGCCCTTGGCCATGCCCGGGTAGGTGCCCGGGATGCCGAGCTGCAGGATGAGGGGCTGCGCGATGCCGAAGGCGAGGATCGCCTTCTGGTAGGCCGCCGTGATCGTCTTGAAGGCCTTGGTCTGAAGGTTGGCCGAGCCGTCGTTGGTGTCGTCGCCGTCGGGCCGCACCCAGACGGTGGTGAAGCCGGCCGCGACGTTCTTCGAGACCTCCGAGATGGCAAAGCCCATCAGCCGGTAGGCCGTGCCGTCGAAGCACACGTCGAGGGGAATGTTCGGGACGAGGTCGCCGGCCGCGAGCGGCGTGCCGTCTCGGCGCACGAACGGCTTGGTGATGTTGTTCGTGGTGATCGTGCAGGGGCCGGTGTTCAGGAGCGTCGGGAAGACGCGGAAACCGAGACCCCGATACACGCTGGTGTGCGGCGTGATCGGCGTGATGACGAGGTCGTTGGCCGTGCCGCTCGTCAGGAAGGTCGAGAACTGGCCCGAGCGGATCGCCTTCAGGAGCTGCTTATGGTCGTCGTTCGTCGGGCTGATGCCGGCCTCGATGATCGCGTTGACGATCTCGCGCTGGGGCATCTCCACCGCCTTCGGGGGGATGCGCGAGCCCTGCTGCCCGGCAGCCAGGTTCTTGCCGACGAAGGCCGCGTTCGGGTCGAGCGAGCCGGTGGGCGCATTGTAGAGCATCGGGGTCTCCGGAGGCGGCAGGCACGTGCCGTCGGCCGGCGGAGCGCTCGGGCTCGCCGTGACGGGTCGGGCAGGGTCGGGAAGCGGGTGAGGAAGCGGGCCGGCCGCTCAGGCGGTCGGCAGGTAGCGGAAGATCAGCTGCGTCGACGGCGGGCAGGCGCGCCTCAGCACGCACTCGAGGTCGTTAGCGGAGAGGAAGCCCTCGATCGGGTCGAAGGCGCACTCGGCCTCGTCGACCCGGAAGGTGGTCGAGCCGAGGCTCGTCACGGTGGCGACCCAGAACTTCCAGATCGTGCCGTTCGGGTCGAAGTCGTAGGCCTCGACCGGGGTGTCGTCGCAGGCCGCGTCATCGCACAAGCCCCAGGCCTCTAGGGTCTCGCCCGCGACCTCGTCGCCGAAGGCGAGCGCCGCGCCGTTCGCGTAGCTCTCGACCCGGGTACCCTCGCGCTCGACGAGCTGCCGGCTGTCCTCGACCGGGGTCCAGTCGCACTCGCAGTCGTCGGCGAGCGCATAGATCTCGACGAGGCCGCCGCCGTCGCACTCGCTCTCGTCGGCGTAGAAGAAGCCCTCGACGAGCCCCGGTGCGATGCATTCGCTCTGGTCGCACATCGCCTGAGTCGGCTCCTCGACGAGCACGTCGTAGCCGACGCTCGCCGCGAGGCAGCGCATGTACTCGGGGCTCGAGCCGCCGATCGCCCCGAAGCGCACCCGCACAGCGTTGATGCGGTTGGCGATCGCGCTGCGCGAGGGCAGGCAGGCGTCGGGCAGGCCGAGCTCCTGCTCCCAGTCCGGCAGCGCCGTGGTGATGGCGCTCGGGAAGACCTGCGAGGCCAGCGCGAAGTCGCGGGCGTTGAGGTCGGCCGCCCACTTCGCGACCGCCGTCCAGAAGAAGCGCATCACCGGCGAGGCGCCGCGTCCGTCGCCGGCCTCGTCGGTGCCCCAGGCCGGCCCGCGCGGGGTGAGCGCGAGCACCGCCGGGAGCAGGTCGTCGCCGGTCGGGTTCGACTGGCGATCGGCGATCGAGGGCGGCGTCGCCGAGAGAATGGCGCAGGGCCATCCCGCCGCGAGCGCGTCAGGGCCGCCGAGGCGGATCCGGGCGCTGTCCGCCGTGAGCGTGGTGCTCGATGCCAAGGCCATCAGTGTGATGCTCCGCCTGCGGCCGCGTCGGTCCCGGCCCAGCCGAGGTCATGGCCCTTGCAGCGACGAGGGCCTCAGGGGGATTGCAGCATCGTGCACTCGATCATGCCGGGGTTGGGCCCACCAGCGTTCTCGATCTGCACGCGGAAGTAGGAATATTTCGCGCGCTTGGCGGCCGCGATCAGGTACTTCGTCGGGTAGCCCTGCTGGGTCGCCACACCGGTCCCGAGATCGGTGAAGCTGGTCCCGTCGTTCGATCCCAGGAACCGGAGGGTCGCCCCGGCCGCCTCGCGGTGGTTGATGATCAGCGCGCCGATCTTCACGGGCGCGGGGAACCCGCGTTGGCACCAGGTCGTGACGTTGCCGGCGTTGGCCCAGTCCGCCGAACCCCCATCGAAGGCGTTCGCAGCGATGTAGCGGGAGTCGTACTCGGACTTGGCCAGCGCCGTGTAGCCGGACGGCGCAGTGTTGCTCGTCATGAAGGGCAGAGACTGGATGAACTCGTGGTCGCCGAGCCCCCAGGCCGCGAAGCCGGCATAGCGGGAGACCGACGTGTCGAGGGTGACCGTCACGCCGTTGTAGGCGGGGTTGCAGCCGGGCGCCCAGTAATTGTCGCCGTTGACCCCGAGGTTGTAGCCGGTCGCCGGCGTCGCGGGGTTCGAGCCCGACGGGTAGAGGGTGCCGTTGACGACGATCCAGGCCCGACGGTTGTCGGTGTCGAGGAGGATGTCCACGACCGCCGCGCCGCTGGTCGCCGGGATGCTGGTGGCCGCAACAGCGTTGACGTTGACGCCGCCGCCGCTTGAGACCGACAGCCCACCCCCTCCCGTCGACTGCCCCGGAACGGTGTCGGTCCAGACATTGGCAGCGTTCGCGGCGTAGCCTGACAGTCCGACAATGAATGCGCCCGTCGTGACGAACCGGAACGAGTACTTGCCGGACCCGCTCGACCGGGCGGCCTGCGAGCGCGCGTAGGGCGCGCCGCTCGCGTTGTCGTAGCCGACGGTGCGGTTGCCGTTCGAGTAGACTGCGCCGGCACCGAGGGCGGGCGCGAAGGCTGCCGAGAGGGCGGCCGCACCGCCCAGCATCATCGCGTGGAGCCCGCCGAGCATTACGCGTACGCCTTCTGGTAGGAGCAGAGCAGGTTCGTGCCGTCGTAGTAGTAGGCGAGGGCATCGACCGCCCCGGCCGCGGTCGAGGCGATCGGCTTGTCGCCGGGAAACTTCCAGAGCGAGCCGAAGGTCAGCGTGCGCGAGCCGGTGGCGTCCTGCACGAGGCGGATCAGCCCCGACTGTCCGGCCTTGAGGTTCGTCGGGTTGGCGAGCGTGGTGTTGCCGGCCAGCGTGACGCTCGCGTTCAGGAAGGTCGAGGCGTCGGGCGTGATCGTCGCCGCCCAGGTCAGCGTCACCGGAACCTGGGCCGCCCAGAGCGCGGCGACCGAGAGCACCTTGTTGGCCGCGTTGGCGAGCACCTGCGCGGCCGTTCCGAACCAGGTGTCGTCGAGGATCCTGCGGGCGACGCCCCCCATGAAGGCCTTGAATACGCCGGCCGCGTTCCAGAGCGCGCCCTCGACCGGGGTGGTGGGATCCACACCGGAGGGGATCCGGAGCGAGGCCCGCCCGGCGGCCGAGGCCGCCAGGATCTGCTCGCCGGTCGCGGCCTGAGAGCCGTCGCGCTTCATGAAGGCGGTGCCGTCGACCGTCGAGGCCGAGCCGGCCGCGGCCTGCGCGTAGCCCTGAGCCTGGTCGCGATACCCCTGCGCCTGGTCGCGATACCCCTGCGTCGTGGTGATCGTGGCATCGGCCGCGAGGCGGTCGGTGTGGGCCGCTGCGGCATCGCCCCCCGTCGCGGTCACGGCGGCCTGCACCGTCGCCAGCGCGCTGTCGATGGCCGTCGCCGCCGCCTGGATCGGAGTCGCGATGGCATTGATCTGGCCGAGCAGCGAGAGCAGGTCCGAGATCGTGCCGAGGTCGGCGATCAGGGCGTCGACCTCGCCTTGCGTGTAGGCCCCGGTCTGATGGGCCGTGACCCCGTGCGGGTTGTCGCGGTCGTTGGCGTGGTTCTGCAGGGTGAGCGCGTTGGTGTTGCCCTTGTCGAAGGCGCCGCGCAGGTTATCGCCGGTGCCGTCGTCGTCGTAGGTGCCGGTGTTGACGACTTCGAGGTCGATCGGATCGGCGGACATCGGGGGCGCCCTCAATCGGTGTAGGTGACGGCGCCGAGCACCGGCATCTGGCCGGGCTCGACGGGGATGTCGGCGGCGGGCGCGACGATGACGTGGCGCTCCTCGCCGGTGGCCCGGGCGATCGCCTCGTCGAGCCAGGAGCGCGAGAACAGGCCCGAGCCGTCGGGACGGCCGGGTTCGGCGCGATCGGCGAAGGTCGCGGCGAGCTCCGTCTCGACCGAGGTGCGGATGTCGATCGTGTCGGGGGTCAGCCCCTGGATCAGCACAGGCACGGCGAGCGGGGTCGGGACCACCGCGTAGGCTCGGGCCGTCACGGGGCGCCGGACCGGATCGGAGATGTAAGCCTGCACGAGCGCGCGCTGGCCTTCCGTCGGAATGCCGTTCGGCCGGTCGGTCACCGTGAAGGCGACCCAGACCGAGCGCTGGTCGTTGGCGAAGCTGTCGACCCAGACCCGGTCGACCTGCGCCAGGGCTTCGCGGGCCCAGGTCTCGTAGTCGGGCGAGGAGCCGCCCTGCGCCGCGCGCCGCCGGCGGGCGAGCACGCGGGCCCGGAACACCTCCAGGTCCTCCTCGTCGGCGCCGCCGGCGAGGCCGCCGGGATCGACGCTCGCCAGGGTGTCGAGGCCCTCGATCGGTTCGTCGACGAGGCTGAGATCCTCGCCGGCCTCGCAGTTGCCGATCAGCCCGGCCGCATCGGCCTGGACGGGCAGGCTGACGCTGTTCGTGGTGGCGGTCGCGCCCGCGATCGTCGTGTAGGTGACGCCGTCGGCCCGGGTGAACTGCAGGCCGGACGGCACCACCGTGTACTGCGCGGCGGCCAAGGTGATCGTGCCCATCGCCCGTGCGGGCGGATCGATCGTGAGCCCGACCTCGAAGCCGTGCCGGATCAGCCACTCCCGCGCCGCCGTCGAGGCGAACATCTGCTGGTACAGCCAGCGCCGGCGCAGCTCGTGCTCAAAGTTGAGGAGCGCCAGCACCTTGCCGATGACGACGAAGCTGTTGGCCCAGACGCTCGCCACCGCGCCGGGGATGCTTTGCGTGAAGAAGGCGCGCGCCTCGCGGCCGAGCTCGGCCAGCGGGCGGATGCTATAGCCGGCCATCGGCGCGTCTCCAGAGCAGGTCGAATTGCGGCGCGTAGACTGCGCGGCCGTCGCGGCCGTAGAGGGCGACCTGCAGCAGGACGCGGCCGCGGGCCTTATCGACGGTGGCTGCGGTGGTGATGCGCACCACCGCGCCCTGGCCGATCAGCGGCTGCAGGGCGCGCTCGGCCTCCGCCGCCATCTCGCGGCCGGTCTCGTCCGTCAGCTCGTGCCGGCGGTAGATCCAGAGCTTCGAGCCGAGCGGCGCCTCGCCGCCGGCCGTGTCGACGTCGAAGCCATCGCCCGGCCAGCCCCGGCGGTCGCCGCGGTGCTCGAAGCGCAGCTCCCAGGTCTCGGCGCGGGCGTCGGTGAACAGCAGCAGGATCGCGGCGGTGCGCAGCGGGTTCGCGGCCACGAGGCCGCCGACGCCGCCGTCCTCGGGGCGCTCGGAGATCGCGAAGTCGCCGACGGTCCCGTCGAACAGGACGTCGGGCGGCAGCACCGCCACGCCGGCATCGGCGAGCGGCGTGAGGGTGAGCTGCATGGGGTTCGGCTCCCGGGCGGCGGGCGCCGCCGGTTCAGACCTTCGCGAAGACGACCGAGGAGGGGCCGGCCTGCGTCATGACGGCCGAGCCGCCCTCGCCGCCGAGATCGACCCGGCCGGCCCGGACGGTGACGGTGGTGCCGCCCACCGTGATGGTGACCTTGTCCTGGCCGGTGATCGCGATCGTCTTGCCGGTCATCTTCTGCGGGCGATCGGCCGCATCGTGCCAGACCCCGTCCTCGCCGAGCATCCGCGTCGCGTTGCCGGCCGCGTCGTAGAGGACCGTCTGGCCCTCCTTCAGCTTCTTCGGCCGCTTGTCCTGGTGCTCCAGCCCCAGGAAGGCGACGAGGCTGCGCTCGCCCGATCCGGCGAGGCCGATCCCGTGCGAGCCCTTCGGCGCGTGGCTCGCGAGGCCGTGCTGGCGGACGACGTGGACCTTGTCGAGCTCTTCGCCGGCATAGCCGTAGCCGCTGCCGGTCTGCAGATCGCCGTCGTCGTTCGTTTCCTTCAGCTCGGCCCGGAAGAGGTGCGTGCGGCTCATTCCTCGTCCTCGTCGACGTCGGAGCCGGGATCGAACACCGCGTCGGACTTGCCCATCCCGGCCTTGCCGCCCTGCGCCTTCGGGTCGACGAAGGTGAGGTAGGCGAGCGTGCCCTCGTCCCCCTGGCGGAGGTTCGCCGTGGAGAGCGTGTAGTCCGCGTCGATCATCTCGGGATCGCACACGAGCGCCATCAGCAGCCCGGGCAGCCAGAGCTTCCCGGCCTCGTCGCGCCAGGTGGAGACCTTCGGCTTGATCGTGGTGCCGAAGCCCGCCCGGCGCAGGCGCTCCCAGCGCAGGCGCTTCTTCAGCTCCTTCTTCGACCAGTCGCCCTCGGGCAGGACCAGGAGCGGACGGTTGCGGCCCACGCTCTCGTCCGTCTCGCGCGCCTCGAGGCGCAGGGCATCCTTGCCCACGCCGCCGGCGCGCTGGCCGCGCCCGACGATGGGGCTGAACTTCTGGTCGCAGTTGATCGCGACATCCATCTCCTCGACGGGCGACTGCCCCAGCACCAGCGCGCCGGCATGGCGCTTGGTGCCGGCCCGGGTGATGTTGATCGAGCCGTCGGGCAGGCCCTGCAGCATCATCCCGACCCGGCGGGCCTCCCGCTCGATCGTCTGGAAGATCGTATCGCCGGGCTGGCGCTGGATCTTATCGATCTTCGCGAGCTTCTGATCCGAGACGAAGCCGCACCGGACCTCGTCGAGCTCGCGCGCGGCCTCCAGCAGGGTCTTGTTCTCGATGCGGCCGGTCTTGTGCTTGACCGGGTGGCAGTCGACGGCGTCGGCGGCCTTCGACTTGCCCGAAAGGCTGACGACCTTCTTGTTCCCGGGCCCGTACTTGGCGTTGTACTTCGTGACGTAGCCCTGGCAGAGCAGGTCGCCGCCGCCTGGCTTTGCGCCGCCGGCGGCGGGCGTGGTGCGCAGCTCGATCGCCTTGCCCTGGCGCAGGCGCATCGCCTCCGGCCCCCAGGACGGGTTCGTGGCGGTGAGGTCGAACGAGATCTCCGCCGACTCCATCGAGAGGTCGACGGACACCTCCTGCCAGCCGATCAGCGCGTAGCCGTCGACCAGGATGCTGACGATCTCCTCGACGAAGGGCATCAGGTGGCGTCCGGCGCGACGGCCTCGATCGTGGCCGGCATGAACAGGGGCGTGCCGCAGCGGTTGCGCAGCACGAGCTCGTCGGCGCGGCCCGGGTCGCCGTAGAGGTCCCAGGCGATCAGCGTCGACGGGAATGCGCGGTTGGCCGAGACCTGAACGACCGGCTGCAGGGTGGTGGCGCGTTGCACGAGGTAGGCGGAGCACTCGCGGGCCGCGGTGCCGAGCACGCCGAGGACCGCCTGGCCGAGCGTCGCGGCGATGCGGTCCCCCGCGGCGTCGTAAGCGGCCGCGATGCGGGCCCGCGCCTCGGAGGCCGCGCGGCGGTCCGTGAAGGCGGTCCGGGCCTCAGCCAGGAAGGCCTCGCCGAGGCAGGCGACCTCGACGCTGGCGGCAAGCGCCCGGGCGAGCCCGTACTGCCGGGTCAGCGCCGGCGAGGCGGAGCGCGGGAAGGCGCCGGTGGCACGCGCCGCCGCGGCGTAGAGGCCGGCGCTGGCATCGCCCGGCTCAACGGCGCGGGCGAGCGCCTGGACGTCGGAGACGAGCTCGGCGCCGAGGCTCGCGAGGTCGGCGCGCGTGCGCAGCCGCGGTGCCCCGAACCGGACGATGCGCTGGCAGGAGGTCGCCACGCTCGTCGCGACCGCCGCCGCAGCCGGGAGGGTCGCGGCGAGATCTGCGACGATGCCGGCGAGCGCGGCCGCCGACACAGCGGCGCCGGCGAGGGAGCCGCTCGGGATGTCAGCCATCGGGCGTCCTCAGAATGGCAGGGCGTCGAGCGCGTCGGAGACGAGGTCGGCGAGGCCGTCGAGGGCGCCGGCCGCAATGCGGTCGCCGAGCGGGATCGCCGGGAAGCCGGCGCCGTCCTGCCCGGCCTCGATGAAGTCGAGCTCGAACGCGACGAAGCCCAGCGCATCCTTCTTGTGGGAGGGGCCGCAGCCCTCGCAGCGCACCTGGTGGCTGCCGAACAGCGGCAGCACCAGGGTCGCGGCGCCGCGGGTCGAGCAAGCCTCGATCAGCGCCCTGGCCTGCGCATCCGCCCCGTCGTTGGCGATGTAGGCGCGGATCCGGAATTCGCGGGGCAGCCGCCCCATGTCCTCGGTCGCGTGGACCTCCGCCTTGACGTACTCGTGTCGGGCGATCCGGCGGCCGGTCTTCGGGAGCGCCTCCTCCTCGACGTGGAAGGGCACGCCCCGGAACGAGGCGGGCCGGAGCGTCTTCGGCCAGTTGCGCATCGGTCCCGCCCTACGGCTGGTATATACAGAAATCTCTTGCCAGCGGACAATTCCTGTATATACTCAAATCATGAAGTTCACCTACGGCGAGCCGAAGCGGCAAGCGAACATCGCCAAGCACGGCTTCGATCTCGCCGAGTTCGAGGCCGCCTTCGATTTCGGTCGCTTCCTCACCATCCCGGCCCAGCCCAGCCGAACCGGGCGCGAGCGCTTCAAGCTCATCGGCACCTGGCGCGGCACGGTGGTGGTTGTCGCGATCGTCTCGCCGCTGGGGACCGAAGCCGTCGACGTCGTGAGTGTGCGGCGCGCCAACGCAAGGGAGATCGCCCGCTATGACGAAGCCTGAGCATGCCCCCGGGTACGTCCCGAACGACGCCTACACCCAGGATGATTGGGACGCGGTGTCCGACAACCCGCCGCTGACCGACACCGAGCTGGCCGCCGCCCGGCCGGGCCCAGCCGGCATGCCCGCGGCGATGGCCGAGGCGTTCCTGAGGCGCGCCGGTCGACCGAAGGCCCCCGTGCGGCGGGTGCCGATCTCGCTGCGCGTCGATCCCGACGTGCTGGCCGCCTACAAGGCGGATGGGCCCGGCTGGCAGACCCGCATGAACGAGACGCTGCGGCGGGGCGCCGCCCGCCTGAAGGCCTCGCCCAAGGGGTGATCAGCGCGTGCCCGGCGTACCGGCGGCACCCGGCATCGAGACCGCGCCGGGCCGCGCTCCGCTGGAGGAGAGCGGGATCTTGGCCACGGCCCGGCCGGCGGCCGCCTCGACCTTGGCGTTGAGCATCGGCTCGTTGAGGGTGACGCTGACGTTCACCCGGTTCTCGACGCTGACCTCGGCCGAACCCGTCACCGGTGGGATCTCGGTGATCTTCGCCGTGATCTGATCGGGCTTGACCGTCGCCTCGATCGGCTTGCCGCCGTTGGCGGCCGTCGCCGAGGCATTGGCCGCCTTGTCGAGGGTGTTGTTAAGCGCCGCGACCTGACCGGAGGCGTCCGAGCCCGAGGGCAGGGATACCACCTCGACGGGCATCGTCTTGCCGCCCGCCCCGAAGCTGTAGGCCCCGACGGACGGCGTCTTCTCTGTCTCGCCCCCGGCCCAGGCCGGAGCATTCCGCTTCCACCAGTCCTGCAGCCAGGGCCGTTCGGGGGCGAGCCCAGCCATGGGGCTTTCCTCGAGCGCGCCGCCGGTGGCGTAGTCGATCCCGGCGGCGCCCTTCTCGGCGGCGAGGTTCGGCATCACCTTGGCGGTGGCGTAGCCCGCGAAGGCCGCGCCCGCGATCGTGGCGATCGCCAGCGAGGGCACCGCGAGGCCGCCTGCCGCAGCACCACCGGCTGCAGCTCCGGCCGCACCCGCACCACCACCCGCTGCAGCACCAGTTGCACCGCCCACCACGGGCGCTGCCACCTTGCCGCCCAAGCCGAGGAGCGTACGCAGGAGGGTGATCGAGCCCCAAGCGCTCGCGCCGAGGAGGCCGGCGCCGGCGCCGAGGGACAGGCCCTGCTGCGCGCCCTCCGGTAGCTTCGAGAAGCCGTCGAGGCCGGTACCGATCGCGTCGGCCGTCGCCTTAATCAGGCCGGAGTTGGCGGTACCGATCGTCAGCACCAGGTTCTCGAACGAACCCTTGAGGTTCTCCACGGCACCGCCGAGGCCGGCAAACACCTCGTCGGCCTTCTTCTTCGCCCAGTCGGGATCGTCGCCCGCGCGGTTGATCGCCTCGCGCGAGGCCTTGAACTCGTCCCACTGGCGCTGGGTGATGGCGCCCTTGCCGCCGTGCTTGTCCGTCAGCCAGGCGTTGAGCTGGGGCAGCGTCATGTTCTTCGACATGGCCGCGTTCAGCAGGCCCTCGGCGTCGACGCTCTGCCCCGACACCCCGTAGAAGGTGTTGGCCGCCTTCGCCGCATTCTTGGCGTCGGAGGCCCGCACGACGCCCTTCTTGGTCTTGCCGAGCAGCGGCCCGGCCGCCTCGGTCACGGCGGCGACGTACTTGCCGCGATCGGCGAGCAGCGCCTTGTCGGCGTTGATCGCGTCCATCTTCGCGCGCACGGCCGGCGTGAAGCTCTTGCCGAGCTTGTTCTGGAACTGGCCCTCGAGGGCGCTGGTGTCGAGCTTGTCCGGCATGCGAACGTAGTCGGAATGCTTGATCCCGGCCGCGTTGAGCGCCGCGATCCCCTTGTCGGTCGGCGCGACGATCTTCGAGGCCATCGAGCGCATGGCCACGCCCGCCTCGTCACCGCGCAGGCCGCCGCGGCGGGCGAGCGCGCCGAGCGTCATCATGGTCTCGGTCGAGAGCCCCGCCGAGGTCGACGAGGCGGCCGCGTACTTCACGAACTGGCCGACGTCCTCGCCGTTCATGCCGCCGAGCTTGGCCATCTTCACGAGTTGGTTGGTGGCCTTGTTGGCCTCGGAGAGCGCCTTCTCTTTCGTGGAGATGTCCTTGCCGGTGGCCTGCAGGTAGGACCGAATGACCTCGGTTCCCTCCTTGAGGTCGGTCTCCATCAGGGTCGAGTAGTTCCGGACGTTGCCGACGATGCCCTCGGCCACCGCGGCCTTGAGGGCGGGCGAGAAGCCTGCGGGCAGGCCTTGCATCGCGGCCGTCTGCGCCTTCACGACGTCGATGTTCGAGAACTGTGTCTCCTGGCCGATGCGCTTGGCCTGGGCGAGGAGCCCCGCCTGGTCGTCGCCGGAGATGTCGGTGAAGACCTTCTGCTTGCGCACCGCGAGGTCGAACTCGGCGGCCGAGGTGATCGCGTCCTTGGCGATCTCCTTGCCCTTGTGACCGGCCGTGACCGCGGCGCCGGCGCCGAGCACGCGACCGGCCTCCAGGCGCTCGGCCCGGCGCTCGGCGCGCGCGTTCGCGGCCGCCTCGGCATCCTTCTGACGGCGCGCCCGGGCGGCGTTGCCCGCCAAGCCCATGCCCTCCACGAGGTAGCGGTCCTGCGCGATCCTCGCCATGGTCTGGCGCCCGGAGGCGCTCATGCCGCCCGCGAGGCGATCCTCCGCGTGCAGGACCGCTTGCCGGCGGCGGATCGCGCCGGTGGTGCGGTCGATCTCCTTGCCGAGGCGGGCCTGCTCACCGACGAGCCCCTTCACCGAGACGCCGCTCTGGGAGAGGGCCGAGCGCGAGGACAGCACGGCCGCCTTCTGCCGCTCGTAGGACGCGGTCGCGGCCTCGACGGCAGCCTGCGCCCGTCGGTTGGCGAGCTCCAGCGCCTTGGTCGGCTTGGCGGCGTTCGCAAGCGCGCGTGCCGCCTCGTCGGCCGCGCGCCGCGCCGCCTGCATCTCGCCCCGTGCCTGGTAGAAGGCCGAGCGCTTGCCGGTGTAGTCCGCGATGCCCTTGAGGCCGTCTTGGGCGCCCTTCAGCGCCTTCGACATGCGGTCGATCTCGGCCGAGACCTTCGCGCCCTTGCCGACGTCCCGGAACTTGCGGGCGATCTGGTCGAAGACCTTGCCGGTGCGGTCCTCGGCCGAGATGACGGCCTTGGCTTCGATGATCCGGCTCATGGCTCAGCCTCGCCCGCGCCGCGCCGCTTCCCGCTTGCGCTTCTCGGCGCGGGCGACGGCGCGGCCGTACCAGTGGATGATCTGCGACGGGCTCAGTCGTCCGACGGCGTCGAGGGGCTGGTCGAGCTCGAAGACGATGTCGTCGGCGAGGTCTGCGAGGGTGCGGCGGCCACGTCGGGCGCCCGGAAAAAACCCAGGATCGCCTTGCGCACCTCGCGGGCCACGCGCCAGCCCTGGTCGTTCAGCATGAGCCGGTCGCCCGGCTCCTGTATGCAGGCCTCGGCGTAGGCCCAGATCACCTCGGGCTTCTCGATCTGGAAGACGATCCCGTCCTCGCTCTGACCGATCGAGTAGGGCTCGCCGCCGCACGAGATGTACTCGTCGTAGGTCGGCTCACGCAGCACGATCTCTCGGATCATGCCCTTGTGGCCCTCGACGGGGGTCGGCAGCGGGATGCGGACCATCTTGGTCATCGTTCAGCTCCGCCTCACCGCGCCAGGTACTTGTCGCTCTCGATCTTCAGCCCTGAGACCTCGCCGGTCTCGGTGTCGATCGAGGGATCGCCCGACCAGTTCGCGTTGGTGAACAGGTGGGTGACCCGGGCGTCGGTCTCGACGAAGGTGACGTTGAGCTCGTCGAGCATCATCGCCTCGTCCCACTTCAGGCCGACGCCCCGGTCGAAGGTGAGGTCGAGGCTCGCGAGCTTCGGCTTCACGTTCGAGTAGCCGGTGCCGTCCATGTTGACGCCGTTCTCGCGCGTGGCGCGCGCCGGGCTGATCGAGGCCTTGCCGCGCCCCGAGTAGGTGCGGCCGTTCATGTCGAGCGTGAACCGCCCGCCCTTGGTGTCCATGGAAGGTCTCCGGGGTCTGTCGTGAGGTCGGGATCAGGGGATGACGGGGCCCGGCGCGGGGCGGGAGGCTCGCGCGCCGGGCGTCGGGCTCACTGCAGCGAGCCGTTCGCGTCCGTCAGCTCCTGGAAGAAGGTGATGTTCGAGGCGAAGATCCGGAGCTGGTTCGCCCCGTCGATCGGCGAGTAGTTGTTGACCCGGTTCGGGTCGCTCGAGCGCTCGACGATCATGAACTTCGCGAACAGCTCCGGCTTCTCGACGATGCCCGCCACCTCGCTGAGCTCGGTGTAGGCGTGGATCATCGTGTTCTGGATCTGCTGGACGGTCGCCACGCCCTGCAGGCCGCGCGGGTTGTCGTCGCGCAGGACGTGGCGCGGGTAGGTCGAGGTGATGATCAGCCGGATGTAGCGCTTCACGTAGGCCGCGATCGCCACCGTCTCGATGTCGAGGAAGGTGATGTCGGGCTGACCGTAGAGGTTCGTCTGGTAGGTGGTGAGCACGCGCTCGATGGCGATCGAACCGTCGTTGTTCACGTTGAGGCCGGAGATGCCGTTCATGTAGAGGCTCTGCCGGTCGGCCTTGGCCCAGCGGTCCGCGGCGCTCTTCGGCGGGCGCAGGCCGGTGATCACCAGGGTCTGCAGCGGCCGGGCGATCTCGATTGCCTCGGTGAGGGGGCGCCCAAGGTTCTTCGAGAAGGCGACGACCGCGGCGAGCCCGGCCACGATCGACCAGATCGGGTTCGGGTAGTTCAGGACGCCCAGGATCGTGGCGTGCCGATCATTGCGGGCGGCACCCAGCGTGGTCAGCGCCGAGAGGTTGCCGTTGACCGCGGTGATGTAGTGGCCGTCGAGGTCGACGGTGGGCGACCAGCGCCCCGTGCCGGAGTCGGACAGGAAGTCGCGCGAGGCGTTGAGCTGGGCGAGGCTCGCGTAGGGGCTGGCGATCCAGTCGAAGGCGGTCGAGCCGAGGGCGGCGAGCGCGGCAGCGATGTCGACGTCGCCGGCGCCGCCCGTCATCGGGGTCACCGCGATGGTGAGGCCGGCCGGGTCGAGCTCGTCCCCGTCGAGCCCGTCCTCGATGCGGATGCCGTTGCCCTCGGTGCCGGTGTGGCGCGCGGTGAGGTTGACCTTGCCGGCTGTGACGCCGTCGACGGCGGCCGTGACGGGGGCACCCATCCGGCGGTTGAACTTGGTGTAGCCCCGGCCGATCGCGGCAACGAGGGCGGCCGCGACCGTCGCGGCGGTGTCGCCGATCGCCACGCCGACGCTGTAGCGCTCACCGGCGATGTAGCGCACGAGGGTGCCGGACGCGGTGGCGGTGCCCGTCAGGGTGATCGCGCCGGCCGCGGCGCTGGCGCCCACCGGATCGCCGACGTTCATCGCCCAGATCTCGCCGATCGGGTTGTGGAAGCGCGCGATGGCGATCATGTCGGCGAGCATCGAGCCCTGCCCGGCCAGCCCGTTCGGGTCGGTCGAGCCGAGATTGCGCGGCGTCCGAGCCGGCAGGTTGGCGCCGGCGAGCGCCCGGCCGAGCAGGATCAGCCGGGACAGGCCGGAGTAGGGCGGGATGCCCGCGTTCACCTCGCCGTAGAAGAGCGGGACGCGGGCGTCGCCCGGCACGTTGTTGAAGGCGACGGACATCGCGCGGGTTCTCCAAAAGCGGAGGCCGCCTCAGGGGCGGCCTTGTCGGGATGGTTCGGGGAGTGGTCGGGGCTCAGGCGGCAGGTTCGACCGGCGCGCCGCGGCTGCGCCGCGAGGATGCGGGCTCGGGCTCGGGCTCGACAGGCGCCTCGGCCGGGGCTGGGACGCCGGTCGACGCGTCCGGCTCGTTGTCGGGTAGGTCGCAGGTCGTGACGTCGCCGCGCTCCGCGAGCGCCGCCCAGTGCGCGCTCCAGGTCACCGGCAGCCCCGCGGCCGGCAGGGCGACGCCGCGCTCCGGATCCGGGATGGTGGCTGCGGGATCGGCCGGGGTGACGTGCTTGCGCATCAGGAGCTCGCTTCGGGGATGTCGAGGGCGTCGGCGAAGGTGCGGCCGGCGTTGCTGTCGGCGGTCCGGTCGGGCGCGGTCCCGCCGTCGAGCGGCTGGGGGGCATAGACGAAGCTTCCACCCCTGAAGAGGGCCGGGGGCGCCTCCTCGGCCGGCGCGAGGTAGCGGGCGAGCAGGTCGCAGGTCGTGCGGCCGGACCCTTCCGGCAGCGCGTTGGCGACGGAGCGCAGCGGCTCGGGGAGCAGGCCGTAGGGCCCGCTCGGCAGGTCCCGGATGTCGCGCTGGTCCTCGCCCTTCAGCTCGACCCGCAGCGTCAGCAGCCGGATCGCCAGCTTCTCGCCCGTCTGGTCGGTGGCGAAGCGCGCGGCCTTCACCGTGAGGACGCGCCGGGTGACGGCCTCGCGCAGGAGGCGGGCCGCATCGGTCTCGCCGACGGTGAGCACGTCGATCGCGCGCTCCTCGATCAGGTCGAGGACCGCCTCGAGCTCGCGGTCGGTGCCGGGCGAGGCGATCATCGGCGCGCCGTCCCTCAGGATCGGATCGCCGGCCTCGTCCAGGGCCACGACGTTCATCGCGATCTCGAGGACGAGGTCGCAGGCGGCGTTGAAGGGCGCGCCGCCGTTGTTCTTCGACCAGGCCTCGCCGTGGCCCTCCTCGGTGGTGAGGATGATCACCGGCACCACCTCGCGGTGGTCGAAGTCGGCGATGCGGCTGTCGTAGACCCGCCCCTCGCAGAGCGCGTCGAGGACGGGGTCGCTGTTCAGCGCCTCGATCGCGGCGAGGCGCAGTGCGGTACGGGCGAGGCTCATCGATCCGGCCTCTGCGCGGTCCGCCGCTCGGACAGGTAGATCCAGGCTCGCACCGGACTCTCCGCGAGGTAGCGCGTCACCTCGAACACCTCGCCGGTGCCGGAGCGGTGAACGCGGTCCCCTTGTTGCGGACGCTGCGTGAGCGCCGCGATCGGCGCGTCGATCATCGGCTGCTCGGAGGCGACAGCGCGCGTCGTGCTGTCGGCCATGGCCCGACCGTGGGCGTGCAGCATCGCGCCGGCGGCCACGAAGATGCCCGGGAAGGGCATCATCGAGCGGCTGGCGCTGGAGACCGAGCCCGCGTTCACATCGACGCGTCCACTCGATGCGACGGGCTTCGCGGTCGGATCGAGCAGGAAGTCCTCGCTGAAGCCCACGTCGAGCTCATCCTGGTGGTCGAGCCACTCGTTGTCGAAGCGCGGGCCCATGCGCGTCAGGCCTTCGCGTCGACCTTGGTCGCGACCGGCTTCGGCTCCTCGTAAATCTCGGCCACCTTGGCCTCGATCAGAGCGTTGGCTTCCGCCTCGTCGAGCTCGACGGGCGTGCCGGGCGGGACGGCCTTCACGAGGTACTTGCCGCCGGTGACGGCGCCGGAGGCGGGATCGATCGAGAACGGCTTGTGGCCGTCGGCGGGCACGTGCAGCGTGACGTTGGCACGAATGGTCTTGGTCGCCATGGGGCGCCTCCGGGTTCGGAATGAGGTGATCCGGCGGTGCGGCCGGCGATCGGGCAGGGAAGCGAGCCGGCCGCAGGACCGGCCCGGGGGCGTCAGGCGACGGTCGCGGCGAGGCTCGCGTTGATCCAGCCGAACAGCGGCAGCGGGGCCGAGGCCATGTTCTGCATGGTGGCGGCAGGCTCCTCGACGTCCCAGACCTTGGGGAAGCGCGGCAGCGCCTTGAAGCCGGCGCGGCGGTCCTTCACGGCTCCGTAGGTCTTGATGCCCTGCAGGGCGTCGATGTTGGCGAGGATGACGGAGTTGTCCGGCATGAACTGCTGGGTGTTGCCGGCCGCGTCCTCGTAGAGCTCCTGGTACTGCCAGAAGTCGAACTCGGGCAGCGAGCCGAGGTAGGCGACCTCCTGGCCCACGGCACCACCCGTGGTCTTGCCGGCGAGATCCACGTTGCCGCTGGTCTGGCGGAACGAGTTCATCACCCGCAGGATGGTGGGCGAGTTGATCAGCATGTCGCCCGCGAGCGGGTCGAGCAGCACGGTGCGGGGCTTGAAGCCGGAGACGCGCTGGGTCTGGGTCGACCAGGCGCGCAGGTTCTGCAGCGGATCGACGCCGGACTGACCCCAGCGCAGCGAGCCGGTCAGCACGATCGTCTGGCTGGGATCGCGCCCCATGTCGAGGGTCTTGGCCGGGAACTTCGGGCCCTGGCAGACCACCTTGCCCTTGAGCAGGAGCTGCAGGGCCATCCAGGTCTCGGTGCGGGTGATCGCATCGTCCTCGAGCATCATGTTGTCGAGGAGGGCGAGGTCGAAGCGCTGCTCGTTGGTGAGCTCGCCGAGCAGGCGCTCGCCGATCCGGCGCTTCAGGGCCTTGAACGGCTCGATGACGTGCTTCGGACGCACGGTCGGCGGGGTGAAGCTCTTCGTGGCATAGCCGCGGGAGGGCAGGATCTCGCCCTCGACGGTGTCCGCGACGAAAGCCGCGAGCCGGCGGGCGCGCTGCACCTGGTCGAAGAACACCTCCTCGGTCTCGAACTGCTGGAAGAACTTGAAGAAGGTGTCGAGGATGAACCGGCTCGGGCGGTCGAGGACGCCGAAGGCGCCGAGCAGCTGGGCGGTGGAATTGACGTCGAGCGCCATGATCGCGGGCTCCAAAGAAAAAGGGCCCGCGCGGGGCCCCGAGGATGGACTGGGATCGGGTGGAGAGGGATCAGCCGAGGACGCCGGCCGAGCGGACGTAGATCTTGCTGTTGGCGACGCGCAGCGCGGCCTCGAGGGTCGCGGCGGTCCAGCTGCCGTCGAAGGTCAGCTTCTCGGCGACCACCTCGATGTCGTCGTAGCCGGAGCAGACGACATCGGCCGTGGAGGCGTCGATCTCGAAGGCGAGAACCATCGCGGGCACCTGACTGCCGTCGTTCGCGGTCTTCACCGAGACGACGTACTTGTCGGTCGCCGTGACGCGGCCGAGCACGGTACCGCGCTTAAGCACCGCACCGGAGGCGTTGGCGCCCGAGGCGACGGTGATCTGCCGATCGCGAGCGCAGCCACCGGCGCGCAGCGAGGTCGGGTCGTAGAGGGGATAGTCGGTCATCGCGGCGCTCCGGCTGCGGGGTTGCGGATCAGGGGGTGAGGCGGGGTCAGCGCAGGCCGAGCAGCGCCTTGGCCTCGGCGGCGCCGCGCTCGGTGGCGCTCATCTTGGACGGGTCCTGGCCGCCGTCCTGGCCGAGGTCGACACGGCCCTCCTTGCCCATCTCGGACGCGAGGTCCTGCCGCTGCTCCGGAGCGGCGGCCTTGGGGGCCTTGGCCAGCACTGCGATCGCTGCGTCGGCCGACATCTCGCTGTCGAAGGCGAGGTGCTCGGCCAGGTCCTGGCGGCCCTTCGCCTCCTCGGAGCCCAGGATCGCCTTGATCCGGGTCTTGGCCGTGCTCTCGCCGGCCTTCGTGGCATCCGCGCGGGCCGTCTCGACGGCCGCGTCGTGGGCCGCCTGGGTGATGTCACTCATCGTCTCGTCCTCGGGGTCGGTGTTGAGGTCTGCCGCGAAGGCGGCGACGGCGTCCGCGAGGGAGCCGATCTCGTCGGCGAGCCCGGCCTCGAGGGCCTGGCTCGCAGTGTAGGTGAGCGCCTCCGTGGCGCGCACGGCCTCGGGCGTCATCGCGCGGTTGCGCGCGACGGTGTCGACGAACACGTCCATCAGCTCGTCGATGCGCGCCTGCCATCGGGCCCGCACGTCGTCGGGCAGCGGCTCGGTCGCGTTGCCGTCGACCTTGTGCTTGCCGGCGTAGATGAAGGTGATCTTGAGACCGGCCTTCTCCAGAGCCGCCGAGGCGTCGGTGTGCGAGGTGACCACACCGATCGAGCCGACGCCGCCGGTGCGGGACACGACGATGCGGTCGGCCGCGCTGGCGATCGAGTAGGCGGCCGAGTAGGCGCGCTCGTGGGCGAAGGCGCGGATGGGCTTCCGGCCCCGCGCCGCGTGGATTGCATCGACCAGGTCGAAGTTGCCCGCGACCTCGCCGCCGGGGCTGTCGCAGATCAGGGCGATGCCCTTGACGTTGCCGTCGACGAGCCCGCGCTCGATCGCGCGCCGGATGTAGACGTAGCCGGTGGCGTAGCTTCCGTAGGCGAGCGAGAGGTTGGCGAGCAGCACGCCCTTAACCGGGACCTGCAGGACGCCGTCGACCACCACGTAGGGGCGGTAATAGGTCATCCAGTTCCCGGCCTCAGGCCAGAAGCCGTCATCGGCCGAAGCCTGCACGCGCGTCAGCTCGGCTGCGCGCGGATCCGCCACCATCGCGGCGAGCAGCGCGGCCACCTCACCGGCGGCGTGCTCGTCGACGAGCGAGGGCCGCCCCTGGGGGAACAGGGCTGCCATCAGGTCTGACATGTTCGGTCCTCACCCTGTCGGCCGGCTCGACGCTCAAGCCGCGTCGTCCTCGTCCGTGTCTTCGTCCTGGCGATTGTCGTCGCCTCGTCGCGAGGCAGCCTTCGGCGCGGCCTTGCCGCGCGAGACCTGGCTCGCATCTGGGTCGAGGCCGAGACGCAGCAGGTAGCGGCGCTCGCGCGCGCGCTGCTGAGCATCCTCCTCCCAGTCCGCGCCCTGCTCGGCCGCTTCGCGCTCACGGGTGGAGAGGCCGGCCTCCATCCGCTCGATCGCGGCGGTGGCCTCCTTGAGCGGATCGACCCAGCCACGGGCCGGCCCGATCCACTTCGCCGCGCAATAGGCGGCCTTCTTTGCTCGGAAGGGCGGGGCTCCCTTCGGCAGCTTGACGATGCCGCGGTCGATCGCCTCCTCGAGCCACGCCGCGTAGATTGGCTGCATGAACTGGAAGGCGAAGTGCTCTTTGCGGGCGGTGAAGCCGCGCCAGACCTCCAGGAGCGCCGCGCGGGCGCTCGAGTAGTTCACCTGGCCCCAGTCGTTCGAGAGCTGCTCGTAGGTGAGCCCCATGGCGGAGGCGACGTTGCGCAGCGAGGCCCGCGTGAAGTGCTCGAAGACGCTGTTGGGGTGCGTCGGGTTGGTGAGCGTGACCTTCTCGCCCGGGGCCGTGAAGTTTACCTTCACGCCGCCGAGCCGCATCGGCGCGGCCTCGTGGAAACCGAGCCGCATCTGCTGGTAGGCGGAGAGCTCGTCGGTCGAGCTCTTGTCGTCCATGAGCTGCGCGAGCTGCTCGTGGTCGTAGGGGCTTTCGATGAAGGCCGCCATGATGGCGTTCAGCACCGCGGCCTGCATCTCGGCCTCATCGTAGCGACCGAGCATCTTCAGCCGCTTCACGATCGGCGCGAGCGGCGACGTGCCCCGCACCTGGCCGGCCCGTTCCGGCTCGAAGGCGTGGACGATGACGCGACGACCGAAGCTCGTCTCGCGCGGCACGCGCTCCCAGCGCCAGGGCTCCATGCCGACATAGAGATCGCCGGGGTGCGAGACGCGGATGTGGTAGGCGACCGCTGCGCCGTCGGCGTTCATCTCGACGCCCTGCCGGAGCTTCGCCTGCTCGTAGCTGCCCGCGGGGTTCGACAGGCGATCGGGATCGATGATCTGGATCGCGGTGGCGTAAGGGCCGCCGCGCGGCCGCCAGAGGATCGCGGCGAGCGCCTCGCCATCGGTCACGCGGTGGCGGAAGGCGAGCGCAAGGATGCCCCCCATGCCGGTCCGGCGGCCGACGTCGCACCAGCAATCGGGGTCCTCGGCGAAGTCCCGCCAGGCGCCCTCGATCTCCGCGGCGAACTCGTCCGCCGCGTCGTAGTCGACCTCGCCCGTGCGGGTGCGCAGGCCGAGCGAGCGGGCGTTCGGCTTGGCCGAGAGACGCCAGCCCGCACCGATGATGGCGTCGACCTGCCGTGTGACGCCGCCCGAGGCCCAGCCGTCGTTGCGGGCCAGATCGTGCACGCGCGCGATCATCGGATCGCGCTCGCCGAAGAGCGCGGAGGCGCCCGACGGGTTGTGGGGGTTCCAGGCCTCCAGATCGGTGTCGCGGCGCGAGGCCGCCTGGAACGAGGTTGCGAGCTCGCGGCCGGTCACGCGCTCGCGCACCACTGGCTCACCATCCGGCCCGAGGATGCGCACCGCACTCATCCGGAGAACGCGATCCGACGCCCGGGCGTGCGACGCAGCGTCGTCTGCGAGGAGGGAACGCCGAGCGCACCCTCGAGGCGGGTGATGTACGCCAGGAGCTCTGCGGCGCTCGCCGGCTTGTAGACCATCTCGCGCTCGTAGTGGCGCAGCTTCACCAGGCCGCCCCGGGTCATGAGCTTGTGGTAGGCCCCTCTCGCCTCGTCGAGCATCGCTTGCGTGGCCATGGGATCACCCGGATCGGTTGAGGGCGGCGGCAAGCCGGGCGATGCCGCCGAAGCGCGACGCCCCCGGCGTTGATTGTGCTGGTGAAGCGGTTGCCTCCGTTGGCACCCTGGCCACCGGGACGGGCTCCGCGGTTCGGATCGGGACCTCGGGTACAGGCTCGGCGAGCGGATGCTCGCGTTCGGCCTCGAGCTTGTCCCAGCGTCGGTCCGGCATGCCGCGCAGGCCGAGCCGGTTCGCTGCCGTCTCGGCCTGCAGGTGCGTGTCGAGGGCCTCGTTGGCCTGGCCCGGATCCTTGATCCAGCGGTAGACCTCGGCGCCGAAGCGTTTCACGGCGGTGCGGCGCTCGGCCGTCAGCTGCCGGAAGTACTCGTCGTCGAGCCCGCGCGGGAAGTGCACGTAGCCGGGCTCGGCCGGGTCCGGCTTCAGCAGGTTCCGGTAGAGCGCCATTTTCAGGACGCTCGAACCGAAGTTGTAGAACCGCTTCGAATACTTCAGCGGCCGGCCGGCGGCGTTGCGCTCCTTGCGGACCTGCTCGAGCACCGGCGAGGTGTCGCGGTTGGCGCCGCGCACCATGATCACGCGCGAGGCCGGGTGACGGCTGGCCCAGCCCCAGACGTCCTCGGTCCAGGCGTTGCCATCGATCGCTGCCAGGTCGATCCTGACCGGCCGTCCGAAGCTGTTCGGCCAGGTCTGCTGCACGAGCTCGTCGAGGAGCCCGCGCGTCGCCGGCTCGCTGATGTGCCCGGGCACGACACCGTACTCGACGACCCAGCGCTGCCCGCTGCGCCCGAAGGCGATGAGCTGCCACTCGACGCGATCCGCCTGACAGTCGATGCCAAGGGTGAGCAGCAGGCCGCCTCGCGGGATCGTGCCGCGGTCGTAGCCCGCCTCAGCGGCGCGGTCGCGCAGGCCCTCCCAGGGCGGCGCCTCGCCGGTCGCCTTGAAGGCCTGTCCGACCGTATCGTTGAGGAAGGCCCGCTCGGCCTCCGGATCGCCCTTGGCCTTGAACCACTCGAAGGCGACCTGCTTCCAGGACTGCAGGAAGCTATAGGCCGACCAGATGTAGAACGAGCGGTGGATCCGCTTCATCTTCGGGTTGGCCGCGCGCCACGCGTGGCGCTTCAGCATCCAGGCCCGGTGGTGCTCCTCGATCGCGGCTCCGCAGTCGACGCAGGTGAAGAAGGCCCGCTCCGGGTGCTCCGGATCGAGGTTCGCCTGCATGTTCTCCCATTCGAGGCTCTGCATGTGTCCGCAGCCTGCGTGGGGGCAGGGCACGAACAGGCGCTCCTGTGAGCCGGCCTCGTAGCTCTTCGAGATCCGGCAGCCCGGCATCACGAGCGGCGTCGAGATCTTGAAGATCTTGGCGAAGGTGATGGCGCGCGAGCGGCTGTCCGCCTGCACCTCGGGGTCGCCTGCGGAATTGTTCTCCCACTTCGCCAGATCGTCCTGGACCTGGCGCGGGACGGTGACCTGGCTGAGGGAGGCCGGCGAGTTCGCGCCCGAGATCAGGATGGCGCCGAGGCCGTCCGCGCGTTCCTTGTAGAGGGTGGAGTTGCCGCCCTCGCGGCTCTTCTCCGGGAACAGGGCCTTGAGCGAAGTCGTCCCCCGTAGCATCGGGGTGAGCTTCATCTTGGACCAGCGCTCGGCGTTGTTGTCCGTCGGGTGGACGTACATCAGGTCGCCGGGGTCCATCTCCATGGAGCCGCCGGTGAAGACGTTAGCGAGCACCGTGCCGCCGAGCTGCGCCGACTTCGCGAGCGTCACGATCCGGCATGGATCGGACGGCGACAGGGCGCGCAGGATCTCGTTGAAGTAGCTGAAACGGTCCGGGTTGTAGGGCCCGGGCTCCGGGCTCTCCCGCTTCGTGAACACGATGTTGCGCACCGCCCAGTCGAGATAGTCGACCTTGGCGGGCGGCTTCAGCGCCGCCGCGATCGCGTCGGCTGCGACGCGCGCCGCGTTGGCTAGAACCGTCATGAGATCGCCTCAGGCCGACGCGGCGACCGTCTCCGGGATCGCCTCAGCGACCTTGGCGGCAGCGGCTGCCGCCTGCTCGCGCACCTTTCGGAACTGCTCGTTCAGGTGGTGGGTGACGTCGCGCGCGTCGATCTTGAACTCGGCGGCGATTGCGGTGGCGATCTCCGGCAGCGCGCCCTCGAAGATGCGCATCATCTGGCCCGCGATCTTGCCCATCTCGGCTCGGACCGCACTGGTCTCGGTGTAGAGGCCCTCGCTCGCCGCCTCCTCGACGGCAGCCATGCGGTTCGCCCGTTCGGCCGCCTCGAGCTTCGCCTGCTTGAGCTTGCGGTCGACATCGTCGCTGGCGCCGTCGCTCGACCAGCTGCCGCCGGCGTCGAGGTCCTCGTCCTCGCCACCCCCAACGGAGGGAACCGGCGAGCGTGGGATCGTCAGACGGGTGCCGAGCCCGTTCCCGAGCGCCTGGCCGACGTCGCGCCGCAGATTGACCTGCCGCAGCGCGGCCTCTGCCCGGATCCGGGCGGAGCGGCCTTGGCCGACGAGCGCGTCGCCGGAGATCTTGCCCTCGTCGATCCATTGGGTGACGCGGCCCGGCGAGACGCCGGCGATCTTCGCAAACTCGCTCTTGGTGACGATCCGGTCCGGGTTCGACATGGCGGTCCCCGGCGCTCCAGGAGCCTCCCGTTTCTTTAGCTCGACTTTAGGAGTGCTCTTTAGCCCGACTTTAGGGCTCTAAAATCAGGGTGTTGGCCGAAAGACATCGTTCCGGCAAGGGGATAGCAGGCATGCACGCCCGATTTTAGGGGCTCAATTTTAGGCTTTCCGAATTGGCTCAGACTGGAGCAATCCCGGGGTTTACCGCCCGCAAGACCACTGCGCCCAGGAAGGACCCGTGGCATACCAGATCTCAGTCCTGCCGAGGTTCACCCGCCGATGGCGCGCTGCAGCTCATGCTCGAGGCGGCCCGGAAGCTCCGAGGCCGCCACGGAGTTGAAGGCCGCGGCGGTCGCGCCGGTCACCATCTCCTCCGGGATGAACAGGCCCGACTTCACCTTCTGGAAGCGGTCCATGCCGCTCTTGCCCTTCGAGGCATGAGCGGTCCGCGTCTTGGTCCCAGTCCGCTCGAAGACCTGGCCGTTCCAGTTCGGCTTGGTGACCCGCTTCGGCCACCAGCCCGCCTTCATGAAGGTGTGCGGGTAGACCGAGCGGCGGTTCCACGGCGCGGCGCTCACGCCGGGCCGCGTCTCACGGGCGCCGAAGTACTTGAGACCCACGTCACCACCGGAGGAGCGGATGGCATAGGTCAGAGCCCCGGGCGAGGCCTTCGTGACCCGGAGCGCCTTGACGATCACGCGGCGCTTCAGACCCGTCTGCGCGGTCAGCGCGCGGGTCATCTGGGTCTTGGCCTTGTCGCCGGTGTGGTTGATGGCCCGGGCGAGGCCGAGATGCACCCGGGCGCCGGCAGCCCCGATCAGGTTGCCGAGGCGCTCCAGGTCATGGGCGTCGAGGGTGACGAACAGGCCGCCGCTCATCGCGCCTCATCCTGTCTGCGATCTGGCGGGCCAGGGCCTCGGCATCCTCGCGGAGCGTGCGCTGCACGAAGGCGGCGGCGGTTCGCACGCCGACGGCGTCGCGGCGGCGGACAGCGCTGGCTACCGCGCCGATCGCCTGTCGCCGCTCAGCGCACCGGCAGCTCAACGCCCGACCGTGATGGTGCGCAGCTCGCCCGAGACGGGGTCGAGGATCGTCAGCGTCTGTGGCATCAGGATCGTCCCTTGCGGAAGCGGCCATCGGCGCCGCGGGGCGGGGTAACGGCCGAGCCGCTGGTGGGCGGCTTCGGCCGGCCCTCCCCGCAGCTGCAGGGCTGATGGCCACCGCGGCGCGCCGGCTCGCGACAGGCCATGATGAGGAGCCACACGAGGCCCGCGGTGATCGCCACCAGCACGACGCTCCAGGCCTCGACCGGATGCATGAGCCGATCGGCCACGCGCTCCTGGACGGGCAGGTAGGCGACGGCGCCGAAGGCTGCTCCGAGGCAGGCGGCGAAGGCGGAGCGGATCATCGACCGAGCTTCGGCGAGACCGTCGGCAGCTCGCGCGGCCGTTGGTGCTGCATGCGGGTGTCGACGTCGGCGTACCCGACGACGTCGGACAGAGCCTCGGTCTTGCCGACGCTCTGGCTCTTCCGCACGTGGAGCGGCCGCGTGGCGAGTTCGAGCGCCGCCAGGGCGCCGCCCATGAAGGGGATGGCGGAGCGTAGGAACATCGGGGCCTCAGGGTTGGCGGTTCGGGGCCGCCACATCGCTGAGCGCCGTGGCCCTCACGCGACAGAGCGACTGCACGTTGGCGGCGACGTAGTCCCAGGCGGCGAAGTCGGAGCGGAAGCCGAGCGCTTCGGCTGCCTCCGGCACCCACGCGGTGCGCTCGCCGTCGGCGGCGAGGTACAGCGGCGCGGAGTCGGGCGAGCTGGCCAGCTCGATCCGCCAGACGTTGATCATGGGGTCGGTCTCGGGCTGGGAGCGTGGCGATCGCCCGTGCCCGAGCGCTCGGTTTTGGTTCCGCTAAGGGGAGTTATCGGAAGCGCGGCCTATGGGAGATCGACCATTACGGAGCGGCTTCGCGCCCATGCTAGAACGACCCGTCGGAGCCATCCCCGGAACATCAGGACCTCGCGATCCGCGACCACTCGTCGGCGATCGCGAGCGGCAGCTGCAGGGCGGCCTCGTGCCAGATCTCGATGGTGCAGCGGTAGACGTCGAGGAGCGACCAGAGGTCGAGGCGGTAACCGCGCTCAGGTCGCATCGTCGTCCTCCAGGAGGTCCTCGACGACGGCGTCGCGCTCGGCGTCCGTATCGGCGAGGCGGTAAAGGTGCAGCTCGGTCGCGCCGTCGGCTGCAGCGAGCTCTGCCGCTTCCTGGACGGTGCCGGCGTGGCCGAGCCCCACGATCTGCGCGAGCTGATCGGCGCCCCTGCGGACGCCCAGGATGACGGCGCCGGGCGCCTCCAGCGCTGCCGCCGCGGCGATCGGGTGGACGACGACGACGTAGCGGCGCCCGCTCTTGCCGCGCCAGGCGCTCATGTCGATGGCCGCCGGCGTGCGCATGCGCAGCAGCTCCTCGCGGATCTGCGGGCGGACCATCCGGTCCGCGCGCATGTCGGCAAGCGCACGCGACCAGGGCAGGCGGCGGTGGATCGAGGAACGGGAGACCATCAGGGGGCCTGGCGCTCGCTGCAGCGGACCTTGGTGTAGCGGCCGTCGCCGAGCAGCTCGTCGCGGGCCACGCTGACCTGGCTCGTCATCATGCAGGCGAAGAGCGACGGCACCGGCGCGGTGAGCACGTCGATCGCGGTCTCGCGCGTGCAGTCGGGCTGCGCCGTGGTCGCGGCGCAGACGAGGATCACGGCCAGGATCTGGTTCATCGCCGCGGGTCCTTCTCGTCTGCGAAGGTGTCGAGGATCGCCACGATCGCGAGGAGCGCGATCGCCGCGAGGAGGCAGGCCGCGGTGGGCGGGGAGATCAGCACCGGCGCGACGGCCTGGGCTGCTGTTGCGGCCTGGCTCTCCAGGTCGCTGAGGATCAGCCCGTCCATCGTGGATGCCTCAGGGGGTGGGGTAGGAGCCTCGCCAGCGGCGAGCGCTGGGCTCGGGCGGGCGGGGCACCTGCGGAACGGGGATCGCTAGCGCGAGGCCGGCGAGGAGGAGCGCAGCGGTGAGACGGGGCATCAGGTCCTCGCGGTGCCGTCGCCGCCGAGGCGGTAGCCGTAGCTCTGCTCGGCTGCCGCGCTCAGCTCGCGCCGGAGCTGCAAGCGCTCGCGGGCGGAGCGCAGGTCCTCGATCGAGACGACCGGCCGGGCGATCTTCCGGCGAAGCACCGCCAGCCCCCGGTCGAACAGGACGATGTCCCGCAGGATCTCGGGCAGGCGCTCGACCTCGGACTCGGTCATCACAGCCGGAACCCCTGCAGGAAGGCGCGCCGGACCTCGCGGCATTCCGCGGCGTTCCGGCACTCTTCGGCGATTACCGTGGCGATCCGCTCGTGCATGGCGCTCGGCGCCTTCCCGGCCGCGTAGGCTTCGAAGGCGTCGGCCGCGGCGCCGAGGCTGGCGCTCGACCGCCCCACGAGTGGCGCGAGCTGCTCGATCGCGACGTTGATGGCATCCGCCGGCGAGGTATCCATGGGCGCGCCTCAGCCGAACAGGCTGTCGAACGCCGCGCCGAAGACGACGCGGGTGCGGAGGGCCTGGGCGCGGGCAACGAGGTTCGGCGGGCAGTAATCCACCGCCAGGATGGCATCCATCAGCCCGAGAAGGGCTTCGCGTTGGGAGGCGGTCATCACAGGAAGCCCTTGCCAGCGTGGTTCACGAAGGCCTGGGCCCGCCGGTCGTACCCCTTGAGGGTGTCGACCTGGGTGTGCCGGGTGACCTGCATGACCTTGAGGAGGTCGGCGCCCGCCTGGAGCGCCGAGGTGACGAAGCCGGCCCGCAGCGAGTGGCCGGAGAACAGGTCCGCATCGAGCCCGACCGCGGCCGCGCGATCCTTGACGATCTGCGCGACGGAGCGGTCAGTGAGCGCAACGAGCCCGACGCGGCCGCCCTTCGCGACCTGCCGGAACACCGGTCCGGAGGTGATGGCGGCAGCTCGCAGCCAGGCGTCGAGCGCCTGGACGGGCTTCAGCTTCGAGCCGGCCGGGATCGGGATCTCGTGGCCCGCACCTTCCTGGTCCGTCTTCGACCGGGCGATGTGGATCACTACGCCCTCGGCCGAGCGCTCCAGGTCGGACACCTGCAGGGCGACGAGCTCGGAGCGCCGCAGCGCCGCGGCGAAGCCGATCAGCAGGAGCGCGCGATCGCGCTTGCCGACGAGCGTCTCCGGGATCCGCTTCAGGATCTTCTTGAGCGCCTCGGCGGTGGCCGGCGCCTTGCGGGTCGGCTTGGTGCCGATCGAGCGGCGAATGCCGCGGATCACGGCCTTCACCGGCTCGCTGTTCGTGGGCGGCTCGACGCCGGCGGCGCGGTGCGCAAAGGCGATCGCGGCGGCGTGCAGATCGATCGTGGAGGCCTTGCAGCCCCGATCAGCGAGGCTCGCCATGTAGCTGGCCGTCGTCTCGATCGAGGCGGGCATCGGCTCGGCGGAAACGCTCGCGCACCAGGCGCGGAAGGCATCGAAGGCGCCGCGGTAGGCTCGAACCGTCCGGTCCGCCTTCGAGGCGCCGGCGTAGGCCTTGGCGCTGTCGAACGCCGCCTCGAAGGCCGGCGTATGGACGACGAGCTCGTGAACGACGTCGGCCGCCGGTGCGACCGGCACCGGCAGCTGAATGGTCATCGTCCGCAACGCTCGTCAGGCTGAGGCCAATCAGCTGGCCAGCAGTTTGCACCCGTGCACTGGGCTTAGGCTCATCTATAGGTGAGGAAATCGCTCCGGTTCCTCGGCTATGAGCCTCAAGCCGAACGATTAGCGGACCGAACCACGTTCTTTTACGGGCTGCGGTCCGCCCTCAACGTTTCAGTTGCTTCCGCTAAGGGCAATTAGCGGAAGCGGATCAGCTCCGGGCCTGGTGCTGGCGAGCCCGATGGCGAGCGATCGCCGTCGGTACGGGCAGGGTGGGCCGACGGTGCAGCGCGACGCCGGCGCCATCGTGCCCCGGCCAGGCGCCGGTGAGGTCTCGGTAGACGCGCCGAAGCCCGTTCCGGATCTCATCGCGATCGATCACGTAGGACTCGGCCGTGTGCCGGTGGCCTGGCGCTCGAAGCCGGTCCGCCAGGAGGCAGAGCTCGTGCAGGCGCTTCGCGAGCTCGCGCTCGGTCACTGCGGCGTGTCCGACATCAGGGTTCACCCTATCAGATCACCGGCGCACCTGCGATGCGGCCATGGCCTGGTGAGCGGTCTATGTGCGTTGCCAAACAAGCAGGTTCACTGATGCCCGGATGCGGCGAAATACACGCTGCCGCGTTTCGCCCGCGCCATGGACCGAAACGACAACGGCCCCGAGCGGGGGTCCGCTGGGGCCGTGGATGCATTTCTGCTTGATCCCTATACGTCAAGCGACAAACCGCAGTCAACCGCTAGAGTTTCTCACCGGAGGCCATTCGATGATCCAACCGAGCCCCATGCTGCTTCCAACTCTCTGCAGCCGCCAAGAACGTCCGCTCCGAAGGAGATTGTTAGCTAAGAACCTATAGCTGGGTTGGGTGGATATCTGCCGGTCAGCTTTCAGGTGCCACATACAGAAAGCGGACCTCATCGTGACACCCGCTCTCATACCGCTCTAGACTACGTAGGGTTGACTGCAGCCCGGCACATCCTGCTCCGTTCTGGGCTGCCTCGCTCCCCTGCTGTTGGGCTGGCCGTTCAGTCGACGGCAATCATGACGTCCGAGGACTTGATCACGGCATAGGCTTCGTCACCCACCTTCAGCTTGAGGCTGTCCACTGCCTCGTTCGTGATCACCGCTGTAACGATCTGACCTGCTGCGATTTCGATCTTGACGTGCGCAGTGGTGGCACCCTTCTCGACCGACACGACCTTGCCCTTGATGACGTTGCGCGCTGAGATCTGCATCGAGTTTCCGCTACTGTGAGCCGGCCTTGGCCGGGATGACGCTGAAGCCCTGGGCTTCGAAGAACGGCTTGCCTGCGCCGCTCTTGAGGAAGTCGAGAAAGCGAGCGGCGCCATCGCCCTTTGCCTCCGACGTGACGGCGAACGGGTACACCACGGGCGGGTGGCTGTCCGCCGGAAAGACCCCCACGACCTTCACGCCCGGATCCGACTTGGCATCGCTCTCGTAGACGACGCCGAGGGGCGCTTCACCCCGTGAGACCAGGGCGAGAGCGGCCCGGACGTTGTCGGCCTGGGCCAGCCGCGGCTGCAGGCCGCCCCAGAGCCCGAGCTTCTCGAAGGCAGCCTTGGCGTACTTGCCGATCGGCACCGAGTTGACCTCGCCGGTAGCGAGGCGCCCATCGGATCCGAGGGCCTTGGCGAAGCCGTCCTGCGTGAAGGCGATTGCGTCCGTCGCGGCGTCCTTCGGCGCGATCACCACCAGGCGGTTGTTGAGGAGGTTCACGCGGCTGTCCGGCCGGATGAGGTTCTTCTTGGCGAGGTAGTCCATCCATTCGAGATCGGCCGAGGCGAACAGGTCTGCGGGCGCGCCGGCCTCGATCTGGCGGGCCAGTGCCGAGGAGGCCGCGTAGCTCGCCTTGACCTCGGTGCCCGTCTGCGCCGTGAAGGCCTTGCCGGCATTGTCGAGGGCATTCTTGAGGCTCGCCGCCCCGAAGACCGTGATCGTCTCGGCAGCTCGCGCCGCCGAGGGGCCGACGACGGACCCGATGGTGAGGCCGAGAAGGAGGGCGGTGCGCGTGAAGCTGAGCATGCTGGACGAGACCTCGGGGACAGGAAGCAGAAGCAGGGGTGTCAGGCGGCCTTCGGCAGGGACGCCATGTCGATGACGAAGCGGTACTTCACGTCGCTCTTCAGCATGCGGCCGTAGGCGGTCTCGATTTCGCTGATCGGGATCATCTCGATGTCGGCCGTGATGCCATGCTTGCCGCAGAAATCGAGCATTTCCTGCGTCTCCGCGATGCCGCCGATCAGCGAGCCCGCGAAGCTGCGCCGCCGCCAGATCACGCTGAACACGTTCACGTCGAGGGGCTTCTCCGGCGCGCCGACCTGCACCAGCGTGCAGTCGCGCTTGAGCAGGCCTAGATAGGCGTTGATGTCGTGGGCGGCCGCCACCGTGTCGACGATCAGGTCGAAGCTCTCGGCGTGCCGGGTCACCTGCTCGGCGTCCCGCGAGATCACCACCTCGTCGGCGCCCAGGCGGCGCGCATCGGCCTCCTTGCCGGGGGACGTCGTGAACAGCACGACGTGCGCGCCCATGGCGTGGGCGAGCTTCACGCCCATGTGGCCGAGGCCACCGAGGCCCACGATCCCGACCTTCTTGCCGGGACCGGCGCCCCAGCGCCGGAGCGGCGAGTAGGTAGTGATGCCCGCGCACAGCAGCGGTGCGACGCCCGCCAGGTCGAGGCCCTCGGGCACGTGCAGGACGAAGTGCCGATCGACCACGATGTGGCTCGAATAGCCTCCGAAGGTGTTGCCGCCGGTACCCTGCTCCGGCCCGTTGTAGGTCGCCGTGAAGCCCGGTTCGCAATACTGCTCCAGGCCCTCGCGACAGGCCGTGCAGGTACGACAGCTATCGACCATGCAGCCGACCGCGGCGAGGTCGCCCGCCTTGAAGTCGCGCACCTCGGCACCGACCCGGGTGACGCGGCCGACGATCTCGTGGCCGGGCACGCAGGGATAGAGAGTGTTCTGCCACTCGTTGCGGGCCTGATGCAGGTCGGAGTGGCAGACGCCGCAATAGACGATCTCGATCTCGACGTCGTTCGGCCCTGGGTCGCGTCGGTCGAAGGTGAAGGGCGCGAGCGGCGTCTCGGCACTCGTGGCCGCATAGCCCGTGCAGGTGAACATGCGCGTGTCTCCGCGAAGGTTGCGCCCGGTCGAGCCGGGGCGGCACTCGGCCCCCGGCGGCGCTATATACGCTCAGGCATAGCCGCGACCAGAGCCCTTCGGCTAATTCCGCTCCAATGAATACGCGCCGGGGACCAGCCTTGCAGAGACCGCCCACAGTCGCAGCACGTCCCACTGACCTGACAGAAATCGCGGAGGCCCATGCCCGCATGAGGGGGGTGCTGGGAGCAGTCGGCATAGAGCGTGTCGCGCTCGATGAGGCAGCGGGCCGCATCTGCGCCGAGACGATCGCCGCGCGCCTCGATGCGCCGCCCTTCGCGGTCGCGGCCATGGACGGATATGCCCTGCGCTGGGCGGATGCCGAGACGCCCCTGCGCTGCCTCGGCATGGCCCGAGCCGGCGATGGCGTCGGTGCGGCGGTCGAGCCGGGGACCTGCCGGCGGATCTTCACCGGCGCTCCCGTCCCGCCCGGCGCCGACACGGTCGTCGCGCAGGAACGGGTCGTGGTCGAGGGCGACCGCGTGCACATAGGGCCCGACGCCGAGGCGCGCCGGCATATCCGGGCGGCCGGCAGCAACTTCCGGGAGGGCGCCCCGCTCGTCCGCCCCGGGACCCTGCTCTCGGCCCGTCACATCGGGCTCCTGGCCGCCGCCGGCCACGCGGAGCTCCGCGTGCATCGCCGGCCCCGCGTTGCGATCCTCTCCACGGGGAGCGAGCTGTCGGACGCCTTCGCACCGAGCGGCAGCGCGCAGGTCCTCGACGCCAACCGGCCTGCCCTGAAGGCGCTGGTCCGGTCCTGGGGTGGAGTGCCCCTCGATCTCGGGATCGCCCCCGACGAGGCCGCCGCGCTGTCGGGCGCGCTGGCACGAACGCTCGCCGCGCAGGACATCGACCTGCTCGTCGCCTCGGGGGGCGCCTCCGTGGGGGATTTCGATCTCGTGGGGCCGGCCCTCACCGCCCTCGGGCTCGTGCCAGCCTTCAGCCGGGTCCGGATGCGGCCCGGCAAGGCGACTCTGTTCGGAAGGGTCGGCCGCCTCCCGGTCCTGGGGCTGCCCGGCAACGCCGTCGCCGCCCTCGTGAGCGCCCTGGTCTTTCTCAGGCCGACCCTGTCGGTGCTCGCCGGGTGCGGCTTCAGCGATCTGGTGCGCGAGGATGCGATCCTGTCCGCCCCGCTCGGTCCGGTCGGTGCCCGGGTCACCTATCTGCGCGGACGGATCGAGCGGGCATCGACCGGCCTCCCGACCTTCGCGGCGTTTCCTGAGCAGGACACCGCAATGCTCTCGGGGCTCGCAGAGGCAAACGCGCTCGTCGAGCGCGAGCCCGACGCCCCAGCGCTCGTGCCGGGCGCCCCCGTCCGGGTCATCGCCCTCGGCTGCATTCCGGGCTTCTGAGTCGCGCTCCGGCGGGCCCCGGGCCGGCGGATGCGCTATATACGAACGCAGCAGCGCGGGCGCCCGCGACGCGCGAGGCAGCGAGATGGCACAGCTCAGCATTCGCATCGATCTCGGACCGGACAACCGCGTCGGACCGGGGAAGGTGCAGCTCTTGGAGATGATCGCCGAGCACGGCTCGATCTCGGCGGCGGGCCGCGCGCTCGGCATGTCGTACCGCCGGGCCTGGACGCTGGTCGAGGCGATGAACCAGGGCTTTGGTCAGCCCGTCGTCGAAGCGCAGATCGGTGGCAAGGCCGGCGGCGGTGCCCGCCTGTCGGCATTTGGGGCCGACGTGGTCGCCCATTACCGTGCGATTGAGCGCGCCGCCGCGAAGGCAGCGGCGCCCTTCCTCGGCCGCCTCACCGGACCAGGCGGCGCGCATCCGCGGCCCGACCTCTAGCCAAGGCAGCGGCTTTCGGCCAGATTGGTTATATCCGTTGCGATATAGCGATTGCCGAGGTGTCCGTGTCCCAGAGCCCTCATCTCGATGGGCCCGCGCTCCGGTCGCTCGCCGGAGGAAGCCGACCCGCCTTCCTGCCGCCGGCGATCGAGCCGTCGGAGAAAGCGCGCGACCGCATCTGGGAACTTGCCGAGACGCTGCACTGCTCCATCATCGGCACCTGCCTGACCACCGCGGACGGCCGCTCGCTGCTCGCCAAGCTCGGCGTCCCGGACGCCCGGACCATGAGCGAGCATCGCCTGCACGGGCAGGTGGTTCATCTCGCGGGGCGGCGCGACGGCGGCGGCAAGCTTCTGCAGAAAATGCTCGACCGGCGTCACGAGGCGGAGATCCGCCGCTTCGACAAGGCCCGTACGGCGGCGGAGGTGCGCGCCCTGTGGCAGGAGGCGCTCGCGCGCGGCGAGATCCCCGGGGCCTACTGGGCGGCGATGACCCACCCGGCGACCGACTGGGGCCTGGTCCAGGACATCTTCGGGGAGGTGCACATGCTCTCGCACCTCGTCGGGCAGTCGAACCGGGCCGACATCCGTCGCCTGCGCCAGCTCGAAGCGGATCTCGGTGAGCGCGCCGAGACCGTGGCCGCGCAGGAGCGGCGCATCCACGAACTCATGGCGCAGCGGGACGCAATCAGTGCCCGCAATCAAGCGCTGGTAGCAGCGCAGGCGGTTGCGGCGGCGAGCGAGCCCCCGCGGCCGAAGCCGGAGCTCGGCGCAGAGCTGGAGCAGCGCCTCGCCCGCGAGCAGGCACATGCGGAGGCCTTGGAAGAGAAGGTGGCCGTGCTGAGTCGGGCCTGTGCGCGCCTGAGCGGGGATCTCGAAGCGGAAACGGCCCGCCGTGCAACCGCGGAGAGCGAACGCGACGCGCTCGAAGCGGTTCTGACTTCCGGCCTCGCCGACGCGCCGGACGCGGAACCGGCGCAGGACCTCTCCGGTCGCGTGCTTCTCTACGTGGGCGGCCGTCCGCGTCACGTCGCGGCGCTGCGGCGCCTGACGACCGCGCGGGGCGGCCTGCTCCTCAGCCACGACGGCGGCCTCGAGGAGAGCCTCAGCCTGCTGCCGGGTCTCATCGGCCGGAGCGACCTCGTCCTGTTTCCGGTCGACTGCGTCAGCCACGAGGCGACGGGCTTGGTGAAGCGCTGGTGCGAGACGGCCGGAAGGCCCTACCGACCGCTGCGCAGCGCCAGCTTTGCAAGTTTCGTGCGGGCGATGGAGCCCATTGCACACAACCACTAGCCCTATCGCGGGCTGGTAGCCGGTGCCATCAGAACGCCACCGCTGTATTCTTTCCGCTACAGCGGTAGTGCTCTTGATGCGCTATGCCATCATGGCTCGTTTCCTGAGACTGCGAGCCAACTGTCCGGCGCACCCTCCGACCCCACGAGGGTGCGCCGCCTTCACTGCGTTCTGACGCTTCTCCTGAAATCGTCTGCTGCTGGGACGGAATCTTCGTTGCCTGTAGGGCGGCAACGGGTCGGAAGCCGCTGGTCCACTCCCGAGTGAATCCCCGAAAGAGCGGACAGACCCTTATCGACCCACCCGGACCTCCAGAGCATCCTGCATGTCTGGTCAGCGCTTTACCTGTCCCACATTGCGAGCACAGCATCACTCAAAGGAGGTCGGCTTTCCGCTCGATGCTGACCCCTGATCCGGTTTCCCAGCCTATCTCTCGGTGCGCTCCGGCGATCAGCATCGAGCGCATGAGCTGAATGGTGGCCTGGGCTGGGATCGTCTCGACGGTGCCATCCCCCTCCCCCTCGATCGAGGGTAGGAGTCTTTCGATCGTGCGGTCGGCCGTGACGCGGACCATCGACCACTCGCCGAACACGCGGGCCTCGGCCCGCACGAACTCCAGAAGCGCAACCCGTCGGTGCCGCAGGTCGCAGCAGATCCGCTCGAAGGTCGCCTCCAGGGCCGGCAGCCGGCCTTCCAGGGCCTGAATGAACACACCGCGGGTTTCCAGCAGGGCGCCGGTCAGACCCACATCGGCGTTGCGGGCCGCGGACAGGCGGATGATCTCGGCCACCTGCTGGCGAACGTCGGCCTCGGTGCCGATGAGCGCCATGTCGCTGCGGTAGAGGAGCCGGTGGATCGGCATGGATGCGGCTTCCTTCAGGCGGTCAGCGCGTGTCGAGGCTTTGCTGCGAACAGTGCGGCGATCCGGTCCGCCGGTACAGGTCGGCTGATCAGGTAGCCTTGCAACTGGTCGCAACCTTCTCCGGCGATGAAGCTCGACTGCGCGTCGGTCTCGACGCCCTCCGCCGTCGTCTTCATGCCGAGGCTCGCGCCGAGCGTCGCGATGGCGCGCACGATGGCGGCGCTGTCCTTGTCACCTGGCGTCTGCCGCACGAAGGACTGGTCGATCTTGATCTTGTCGAAGGGGAAGCGGCGCAGGTAGCTCAACGACGAGTAGCCCGTGCCGAAATCGTCCATCGAGATGCGTATGCCCAAGGTGCGCAGCTCGCGCAGGATCGCCAGCGTGCGCTGCTCGTCCTGCAGCAGCGAACCTTCGGTGATCTCGATCTCCAAGCGCGTACCGGGCAACCCGGTCTCCGCCAGGATGCTACGGATCGTGGCGGCGAGCCGCGCGTCCCGGAACTGCACCGGCGACAGATTGACGGCGACCGTCAAGTGATCCGGCCAGGCGAGCGCATCGGTGCAGGCGGTCCGAAGCACCCACTCCCCCAATGGACCGATCAGGCCTGTGTCCTCGGCCAGCGTGATGAAGTCGGCGGGGGGAACGAGCCCGCGCTCCGGGTGGTGCCAGCGGATCAGCGCCTCGGCGCCATCGTACGCGCCAGTGCGCGCATCGACCTGCGGCTGGTAGTGCAGGGTGAACTCCTGGCGAGCGATCGCCCGCCGCAGGTCGAGTTCGAGCAAGCGGCGCGCCTGGATGCGGGCATTCATGCTGCCCTCGAACATCCGGTAGCGACCGCGCCCGTCATCCTTGGCGCCGTAAAGGGCGAGGTCCGCGCTGCCCATCAGCTGCTCGGGCGTTTCGCCGTCGCTTGGGGCGAGAGCAATGCCGATGCTGGTGCCGATGTTCAGCACGTGTCCGTCGATCAGGAACGGCCGAGCGAGAACATCGAGTACCCGCTCGGCCAGTTCCTGAATGCCCGCGAGATCAACCCCGCCGCCCTTGAGGACGGCGAACTCGTCGCCACCGAGCCGGGCAACGAGATCGCCCTCACGCACCGCCCTCGACAGCCGCTGAGCCACCCGGCGCAGCAGGGCATCGCCCATGCCATGACCGAGCGTATCATTGACGATCTTGAAGCGGTCGAGATCGAGGACAAGCAGGGCGAATGCGGGGTCATCGCTTCGACGCGAGTTGTAGCGATCCGCTAAGGCGTCGTTGAACTGCCGCCGGTTGGCAAGGCCAGTCAACGCGTCGTGGTGGGCCAGCCTATGCATCTCGGCCTCGGCGCGCAGACGCTCGCGCTGATCGCGCACGGCGACGACGGTGTGCGGCTTGGCCTTGATGACGATCGACTGGGCAATGACGCGCACCGGCACGCGGGCACCGCTGGCGTCCTTGAGACCGGCGTCGATCTCGTGGGTCAAAGGGATGTCGCTAATACTCAGGTCGGGCAGGATGCTCTTCAGCGAGGTTCCGAGCAGCGCCTCGCGCGAGAGGCCGAGAACACGTTCCAGGCTGTGATTGATGCCTGCGATCACGTCACCGTTGCAGATCATCAGCCCCTCGACGGCGATGTCGGCGAGGTCGCGGAGGCGCTGACTCTCGGCCTCGTGCCGCTGCTTGTTGAGGTGCCACAGGCGCAAGCCGGCGAACGCCAAGCCCAAGATCAGCAGTGCGGCATTGGCGGTCAGGATCGAGAGAACGGTGGCGTCCATGCTGCCACCGGGGATCTCGACCGCCGGATCGAAGCGGATCGTGACCGCGCTCATGCCGAGGAAGTGGGTTCCGCAGACGGCGAGGAGCAGCGCCAGCGGAGCAAGATTGCGCACAGCGCGGCTGCGGCCGAAGCCCAGCACCATCGACAAGCTTCCGCAGGAAGCACCCACGAAGACGGACCATGCGACCACCGGCAGGTCCCAGTTCAGGGTGCCCTGCACGTGATAGGCGCTCATGCCGGTGTAGTGCATGGCGGAGATCGCCAGTCCGACGATCCCGCCGCCCATGATGCGCCCCGGCAGACCGGGGCATACGACCACGAGCCCAGCGCCAAGTCCAACGAGTACGAAGGCGATGAGGAGTGACGCACCAGTCAGGCCGGAGGAGAAGCCGAAGGGCATGCTCGGCTCGTAGGCGAGCATGGCGATGAAGTGGGTCGCCCAGATGGCGACGCTCGTCGCAGTGACGCCCGTGACGCCCCAAGCCAGCCGCTCCTGCCAAGTACCGCAGCGGAAGACCTGTCGCCCCATCGCGAAGGTGGCGTAGGTTCCGAGCGCGCAGATGACGGCCGCGATCGCCACGAACCGCAGGTCGTGCTGTTGGGTGACGCAGTTGTAGAGCTGGATCATGACGGCTCTAGGGAAAAAATCAGGATGATGCTCGCATCGAGGAAGCTTGCAGCGCAGCGAGAAAATCGCCCCGTTTCTTTCCCGCATCTCACGCTAAGGTGAGTGCTTACAGGTCTAGCTTTCAGAAAGCGTTAAACTCGGAAAAGGGTCGCCTGATCATTCGGGCACTCGGGATGCGTGTCGAGCTACTTGTGATTTGCATCTATAAGTTGTGACATATTGACGGGCCGGTAAGCTCAAATTGCTCGCCGGCGGAGCCTTGGTTCGGCCGGCGAGCAAGTCTTACGTGCGAGACCGGTTGATCCTGCCTCAGATGGTCGCTGACGCACTCCGAACTGCTGCCTGGCGGGGCTTGCTCGGAGTGCTGCGGCGCCGATGAGCGAGCAGACGCCGCGCCAACTCGGTCTCCTGCTGGTCCCTCAGCTTCGCCCGGCTCGCAGGTGCGTCGAGGATCCGCTTCGGCTTGGCCGCATCCATCTCGCCGGCCCAGGGGCGCTGCGCGGCGGCCGGCGGCAGAACGGCGATCGAGGCGAGCTTGCCCGCGAGCTCGTGCGCCAGCAGATCGAGGGCCGCCCAGTAGGTCGCATACTCCGCGCGCTCGAACAGGATCGCGTTGGGATCGTCCCAATGGACCGGGCAGTAGGCCCCCTTGGGGTAGCGATCCCTGCCCTCGGCTCCGCAAGGCTCCTCGACGGGGTGGGACCGGATGCGCCCGAACCCATCCACGCGGTTCTCCATCCGCTGGACGACCACCCGAGGCCGGCCTCTGCGATCGACGATCGCCGCCGGGATCGGCGAGGCCGCGAAGGTCGGGCGGCTGCCGAGCCGCACCTTGATGCGAACCAGGTCGACGATCTGCTCCATGGCCCGGCTCATCACCGCATGCTCGTCGAGCCCCGGCGGCAAATAGGTGAGGAGGCCGAGATCGCCGGCGAAGCGGTGCTGGGCGAACCGCTGCAGGTCGAGCACCGCGGCCTCGACTATCAGGGCATCCGGATGGGGATCGCCCATGGCCAGCGGAAAGCCCGGCTCACGGCTGAAGTTCTCGACCCGGCCGCCGAGCGCGGCCATCGCGAACATCGGGCTGATCGAGGGGAACGCGCGCATCTGGCCGTCAGCGTCGTCCCGACGCTTCGGCAGCTCCTCGCGGAAGGCCCACCGCAGCACGTCCTCGATGTCGAGGACGCGGCGGTTCGGGGTCTCTGGGCGGCGCGTGCCGATCGGTGGGGCGTGGACACGGCTCTGGCGCACGCCGGCGGCGTGGCGGCCGAGCGGCTTGCGGCGCTCCGGCGGCAAGCTTTGGGTGGTGGACGACGACGGCGTTGTCGACGAAATCACAGTGGTGCCCCTGAGCTGGCCCCGGCTGAAACAACGGGGCAACCTGAGGCGGGGTCCGACGCCGTCGCGGACACTGTCAAGTGGTGGCGTCAAGGATCGTCTACGGGCTGACCGCCGCACGGAGCCGAGTGATTCTGGAGCACTCAGGTCGAGCAGGATATCGAACAAGGCGACATCGTGCCGGACCCACCCACCATTCATGTCAGCCCGGCACCTCCGAGCGGGCTGCGCTGCCGTTGGCGGCCGAATGATCCGCCAGCTTGCCCCCAACAATGATTTGCGCCTTCAGGCACTTAAGGGCTCTTTCTGAGCACAGGCGCGAGTCGAACCGAACGGCCGAGCTAACCTATGTATGCGTCAACTTCACCTCCTTTGGCCTACGCGGGCCTGCGACCTTCAGACAGCCATTCATAGACGATAGTGCACATGCACGCGTCCTCTGTGCCGTGCTAGGGTTGGCAGCAATCTCACGAACGTATGGTTCGGGACGCTGGACCATCAAGGAAACCGCGAGCCGCATGGTCACATCGCCCGAGAAGCCCAGGAACTATGGGCCGCCGACGCCCGTCTCCGGGAGTGGCCCCTCGGGCGTCGAGGACGTCCACCACGACATCTTCTTCGCCGCCGTCGAGACGACGCGGATGCCGATGATCGTCACCGACCCGCACCAGCCCGACAACCCGATCATCTTCGTCAACCGCGCCTTCGAGCGCATGACGGGCTACACCCGCCAGGAGCTGATCGGCACGAACTGCCGCTTCCTGCAGGGGCCGGAGACGGATCGGGACACAGTCTCAGATGTGCGCGCGGCGATCGCCGACCACCGAGAATTCTCGACCGAGATCCTGAACTACCGCAAGGACGGGTCCTCGTTCTGGAACGCCCTGTTCGTCAGCCCGGTGTTCAACCGCCAGGGCGACCTCGTCTACTTCTTCGGCTCGCAGCTCGACGTGTCGCGCCGGCGCGACGCCGAGGAGAGCCTGCACCAGGCGCAGAAGATGGAGAGCCTGGGCCAGCTCACCGGCGGCATCGCGCACGACTTCAACAACCTGCTGCAGGTCATCTCGGGCCACAACGAGGTGATGCTGGCGCTGATCGACCACCCCGACATTGACGTCGGGCGCCTGCGCCGGGCCGGCGAGGCGGTCCGGGACGCCTCGGAGCGCGCCGCCAAGCTGACGCACCAGCTCCTCGCCTTCTCGCGCAAGCAGCGGCTGGAAGGCCGCCTCCTGAACCTCAACGGCCTCGTCGAGGGTATGGGCGAGATGGCCTCGCGCGCCATGGGCGACCACGTCGTGATCGAGACCGAGCTCGCGCCCGACCTCTGGACCTGCCGCATCGACCCGACCCAGGCCGAGGTGGCGCTGCTCAACGTCCTCATCAACGCCCGTGACGCCATGCCCGCCGGCGGCACCGTGACCGTCAAGACGGCGAACCGGGTCATCGACGACGAGGAAACCGTGGCGTTCAAGGGCCTGCCGGAAGGTGCCTATGTCACGGTCTCAGTGACCGACAGGGGCAGCGGCATGCCGCCCGAGATCCTGTCCCGGGTGATGGAGCCGTTCTTCACCACGAAGGAGGAAGGCCGGGGCACCGGCCTCGGGCTCGCCATGGTCTACGGCTTCGCCAAACAGTCCGGCGGGTCGGTCGTGATCTACTCGGAGGTCGGCACGGGGACGACCGTGCGCCTGCTCTTCCCCGCCTCCGACCAGAAGGTCGAGGAGGAGTACAAGCCCGCGCCGCGGGCCGCCGACCGCCACGGGACGGAGAGCGTGCTCGTCGTCGACGACCGGCCGGACGTGGCGGCCACCGCCGGCGTCATCCTGGAGGATTTCGGCTACAAGGTCACCGTGGTGGACGGCCCGCGGGCGGCCCTGGAGGTGCTCGACGGCGAGGCGCGGATCGACCTCCTGTTCACCGACCTGATCATGCCGGGCGGCATGAACGGGGTGATGCTGGCCCGCGCCGCTCGCGAGCGCCAGCCCAAGATCAAGGTGCTGCTGACGACGGGCTACGCCGAGGCGTCTCTCGAGCGCACGGATGCGGGCGGCAGCGAGTTCGAGGTGATCAACAAGCCCTACAAGCGCATCGAGCTCGCGCGGCGCGTCCGGCGCGTGATCGATGGCCCCACGGGCGTGGGCTAACGAGCTTGTACCCGTCACAAAATGGTGAGCGCTAACATGCAGTTCACACTGCAAGGAGAGCCTTGATCAGAGCGCACCACATCAAGGCCAAATATCTGCCTGCGCGAGATTACGCCAACCCCACTACTCGTGCCGGATAGCGTTAGGCGGCCAAGTTAATGCCCAAAAAATGGGCTGCTATACGTCAATATACGGGGTCCTAAGCTCGTTGCTCACACAGCTTCGTGAACTGGAGCACATTGGCCTTTAACTAAGCCTGAAACTTCATCCGCTAATCCCGGCATCTGCTCGTCCGGTTCCGCCTGTTGGTGCTGCGAACGACGCGCTCGTGACACTCGGGGCCTCGGCAAATGACCGTATCGATCAAAGCCGCACTCGTTGGCGCCTTCGGCCTGCTCGCGCTGATCTCAGCTGGACAAGGAAGTCTGTCCATCACGAAGCTGTCGAGCGTAGGTCACGGGGTGAACGAGGTCGCCACGAACTGGCTGCCATCCGTCGTTGCCATCAACGAGATCAAGGCCGCGGCCGCGGAAGTGCGCATCAAGCAACTGCGTTTGCTGGCTTTGTCGACCACGCCGGTTCAGCTGACCGAGAACGAAGCCCAACTCGCTGCTACCCTGACTCAGGTCGCCGAGGCCCGCAGAATCTACGAGCCGCTGATCTCATCCGCCGAGGAGCGCGCTCAATATGAGACCTTCGTTGCGAGCTGGACGCGCTTCGAGCGGGTTTCGGCGGACGCCGCCCGCCTCGCACTGGCGGGCCAGCGCGCGGATGCGCTGACGCTGATCGGCAACCCTGACAACGTAGCCCTCTACAACGATGTCCGTGAGGCTCTCGATCGGGACGTGCGGTTCAACGAGCATGGGGCGCAGGTCGATGCGCAGGCCGCACTGCGCGAGGTGGATGCAGCGAGACTGGCGGATCTCCTCGCTGTGGCTCTTGCGATCGTTGCAGCGCTCGGAGCGATGATGTTCGGCTGGCTGCGGGTGTCCCGACCCGTCCAGGGGATGACCTCGGCCATGCAGCGCCTGGCGGGCGGTGATGCCGCCGTGGCTATTCCTGCCTCGGGACGCCGCGATGAGATCGGGGCGATGGCCGCAGCCGTCGAGGTGTTCAAGGACAACCTGATCCGGACACGCCGGCTCGAGGAGGAGACCGCGCAGGCCCGGCAGGCCGCCGAGGAGCAGCGCAAAATCGGCATGCGCCAGATGGCCGACAACTTCGAGGCAGCCGTCGGCACGATCCTGGGCACGGTCTCGTCGTCGGCGACTGAACTCCAAGCCACCGCCCAGGCCATGACCGCAACTGCGACCGAGACAGCGAGCCAGTCCACCACAGTCGCGGCGGCTGCCGAGGAAGCCGCTTCGAACGTCAACACGGTCGCGGCCGCAGCCGAGGAGCTCGGTTCGTCGGTCCAGGAGATCGGTCGTCAGGTCGATGGATCGGCCTCTCTCGCGAGAGCGGCCGTCTCCGAGGCCGAGCAGACGGCGGCGCTGGTGCAAGAGCTGAGCGGCGCCGTATCGCGGATCGGCGATGTGGTGACGATGATCTCGACCATCGCGAGCCAGACTAACCTCTTGGCGCTCAATGCTACTATCGAAGCAGCCAGAGCGGGTGAGGCCGGCCGCGGCTTCGCCGTCGTCGCGGCCGAGGTCAAGGAACTCGCGAGCCAAACCGCGCGCGCCACCCAGGAGATTGGGGATCAGATCGGACGGATCCAGGGCTCGACCAGCCAGGCGGTCGCCGCCATCAGCGGCATCGGCGCGCGCATCCAGGAGATCAGCGGCGTGGCGGCGATGATCGCTGCGGCGGTTGAGGAACAAGGGGCAGCCACCCAGGAGATCGTGCGCAACGTCTCGCAGGCCGCGATGGGCACGGTCGAGGTGACGAGCAACATCAGCGGGGTGGCGGGAGCCGCCGAGGAGACGGGTGCAGCCGCCAATCAGGTTCTCGGAGCGGCCTCCGAGCTGTCGCGTCAGTCCGAGCACCTCTCGGCCGAGGTCGATCGCTTCCTTGCGTCGGTCCGCGCAGCCTGATCGAGGACGGAAACTGAGAGGGGCGAGCCGGGCTCAGCTCTCGTCTCTCAGCCACGATCGCCGGTCGGCGCAGTTCCGGCTTCCGCCGGCACCTCGCAGGCCTGCGGCCGGCGCCGGCGGAAGCCCCGCTCGTTCGGCGTCGTCGGTTTCCCGGCTGTACCAGTCGAACCTGTAGATGAAGGGGACGCTGGACGCTTTCGCCTCAGCCAATCCTAGTAGGCGTGCGACGCCAGGTCATCCGACAGGCCGCCCAGCCGCCTGAGACGCTTGGGTTGGGTGCTACATCGTCGAACCGCTGGCCTTCTCTGCAGACACATTGGAGCGCTCCTGCAAGCCAATGTTGGACATGCGCATGCCTCTTAGAGGAACTCGAATTCTCTATATTGATAACGCTTTTCAGGTCGAATTGCCGGCCTACATGGACTGACCAAGGCAAGTTCCAATATTCGCTCGGAAATGGGCCCCCTCGTTGGTAACACATCCTTAACGTGCATCGGCGATCTTAGTGCGAGCAGGGGTTGCGGCGGTCGAACCTTCTCTACCGCCGCTCAGGTGAGCGCGCCCGGCCAGTACCCCCAAGTTAGGGCTCGCGTCACCGCCCCTGCGGCTTCCAGCATCGATCGAAACAGGCTGTCGAGGCGTAAAGCCAACGTGGCTCAGTTCTACCGCCAACCTGTGCGGCGTACCGGCGAGGCCGGCGCACCGGGTCGTGCACCCCCGAAAATCCCCCCGGTTGACTGTAATATCGGCGGGACGCTCAACTCTCCCTCACTACCGCTTTAACATTCCGTTAACCATGAATGTGCTGGTCTCTCCTGGCGGGGGATGCTGTGCTGATTGGCGTCTGCCACGGCTGCGGCACCTCTAGGCAGTCTCGACCCAAGTGCCACCCCCGCATCTCCAGTTTGCCAGTTTTGCCCATGCCGCTCGAATCAATTCAAGTGGATAACGGCTGCTTAAGACGCCGTTAACGCAATCCGCCGAATGCACGCGAGCCGAAACTATTGTAGAACTAGGCATCGGACCGCTGGACTAGCCCTCTCAGCGGCAGATATGTGGGTCGGGCCCCTTCTGGCGTCGGGGCTCGGCCCACTCGCGTCGGAAGCGCGACGCACACCTCTGCGCGCCCGCCGCCTCAAAGGCGCAGCGCCCGAACCGTTTGAACTCTAATGTAGCAGTGTTGTCCGAACGCCACTCTCTCCTCGAATTCAAGATGCCCCGTCAGTCCGGTTCTTCGCGATTGCGATCACCTCGCAGGCACGAACACGTCGCCGGTGGAAGGTTCGCTCCGGCCGGCCCTTGTCGCGGCACCACTGCGCGATGGAGGCGTCAAAGTCGCCGGCCGCCATCATTCGAGCCCAGGTGGTAACCGCGAGCAGCTCAGGCGTGCCTTTGCCCAGCACGGTGCGGGCAAAGGCCAGGATGTCGAAGGTCGCGGCCGGGTGGTCCGGGTTGGTGGGCTGCAGCGCGTTGCCGGGCGTCGCCAGGATCGGCCCGTCGCGCAGCTGTCGCATGGGGATGATCAGCCACCGCTCGATGTCCCGGCGAGTCCAAAGGCCGCCCGTGGGCGGGTCAGGTCCTGAAATCCCGCTCGGCATCGGACCTCAAGTGCGGCGCTCGCGCTTCAGCCCGAAGTCCCGCAGTTTGATCTTCGCCATCCGGCCATCCCGGTGATGGAAGACGAGTCCCTCGATATCCTGGCCAGCGAACCAGGCCCGCAGAGCGTCGAAGGTGCGAGGAGCATCAAACAGGATTATCGCGCCGTGAGGCATGAGCACATGGGTTGGCAGACCTTCGGGGTTTCCCTGCACCCTGGGCCCGAGGAGCTCGTAAGTTCCGTCCCGGAGGATCGTCGCTCGGTCTCGGAAAGCCTCGCGATGCCAACGATCCTCGGGGCCCTCGCCGATCTGGAGCCACCCGACCGTCTTTCCTGTCTCCGCGTCGGCGTCCGCGCACTCGAACCTATAGGGTACCGGCTCGCCAGCTCGGATTTCGCGCCGCTTGAACAGCTCACCACCGCGCACCAAGCAGCAGGTCCCGTCGAGCTTGCGGGTAGCTTCACCCTCGCCGGCGAACACCCAGCCACAGGCCGGGTGCTGCTGGTTCGAGACACGGGACGGATCGCCCTCCCAATCTCGCTCGAAGATGGTCGGGATCTTCCTCACTTGCGCCTACTCCGCCGCCCGCTGCATACCGCCCCGGTGTCCGAGACGGATCGCCTTGGCGAGAGCCGAGCGATGACGGCCATAGCTTGGCGCCACCATCGGATAGTTCGCCGCCAACCCGTAGCGTTCGCGGTAAGCCTGCGGCGTCAGTCCGTGGACCATCAGGTGTCGCTTGAGCGTCTTGTAGAGTCGCCCGTCGATGAAGCTGGTGATCGCGTCGTCCGTGACAGACTTGCGGATCTGGGCGATCGATGGCTGCTCGACCCGGGTATCCTCTGAGCTGGTCGTCAGCTCCAACTGCCCGAGTGAGGCGTACACGGTCGCGATCAGCGCTGGCAGGTCAGTCGGCAGCACGTAGTGGTTCGAGACGTAGCTCGCGACGATCTGGCTGGCGAGCGGCAGCAGCGTGGCGGTGGCATCGATGGGGCGCGTCTCAGTCGTCTCGTTGGGCATATGCAACTCCTGTGATGGTGCTGACTTTCGATTCGGCAGCCCTAAATCGAAGGCTGCCAAATTTCTACTTCGATGCTTGAATATATGCGCTGGCGGCAAATCGTCCGGTCTGTTCGCGGGTCAACGGGGACAGAGCTGCAGCGGTTCTGATGCGGGTAAACAGTAATTCGACAACAGTCCCGAATGCCATCGGATTGCCCCGGTGGGTGGTACGCTCGCCTTGACTCCCATCCAGCGACCGACCTGATCTCGCTTCGCCATCCGAGCTACCTCATCGAACACGCTCTGATGTCTCGGAAGCGGGACAGCGCCTCGAGCGATGTCCCGCGCCAGCCACAGCCCTGCGCCGCTACCGGGTTTGTCCCAACGGGGTGTGGGGAGCCCCTTTAGGGGCCCCCACCCCAGGAACCGGGAGATCTACTACCCACGCACGGGCAAGCAGCCGCGCGCGTCCGTTGTCCGGGACATTTTCGGGACAAATCTGGGACATGGCGGGACAAAACATCTGCATAACACCATGGGCCACAGCGATACCCCCGGCGAACACCCGGACAGATCAGGGACGTTTAAGGCTCGGCGAGCGTCTTCTTGGCGGTGTGGGTTGCGGCTGATCTTGTGGAGGGGCCTGGGCGGTGCTGCCGCCAAGGTATCGCTCCAGGATCTGCGCCGGCCCTAGCGGCCTTCGAAGATGGGCCACACCCAGTCGCCCTCGACGCCGATCTTCTGCTCTGCCCAGAGGGTGTCCCGCGCGCGCTGGAACGCCTTCCGGAAGGCTTCATCACCGGAGTCGACGGCGACGAGGCGGTTTCTCTCGCACTCGTCTCGCCATTGCTGGAGCCTGACGCCACTGGCATTCAGGCCGCTGACCGGCACCCGCTGGCCACGATCCGCACAGGTGCTGAAGAGGACGCGCAGGGCGTTCACGGCCTGGGGCGGTAGCTTCCGACCCGCGCCGCGCTTCGTCGCCGCTTTAGTCTCGCTCGCTTCGACAATGCAGCTCGTGATGGGGTCACCGTCGTCGTCGACGCCCACCGGGATGCTGCGCAGGTCGAACGCGAACGAGGCGCCGTCCTCCTCATCCTTTTGCTTCGTGATCTTCCAGGACTTGCCTCCGAATTCGGACTTCTCGACCTCGATCATGAAGTCGAGCGCACCGCGCAGGGAGGAGTGCCCGCGCTCGCGGGTACCGGCCGCGTTCTTGTGATGGACCGCGATCACGGTGGCCGCGGTCTCCTTCTGTATGCGTGCGGCATGGCTGATGAATGCTCCCATGTCCTCGGGTGAGTTCTCGTCGCCGCCGGCGAGAACGCGGTTGAGCGTGTCGAGCACGACGAGGCCGAGCGGCACGTCCATGCGTGTCGCCAGGGCCCGGATCTCCGTGATCAGCGGGCCGATGTCGGCATCGGGGTTGCGCAGGTCGACGCTGGTCGGCAGCAGTACGAAGGGATGGCGCTCGCGGATCCGGTGCTGCGCCATCAAGAGTTCGACGCGCTTCGGAAATCCGCCCTGGCCTTCCGCCGCGATATAGATCGACCCGGTCGGCTTCACGCGCTTGCCGAACCAGCGGGTCTCCTCACCCCGCATCATTGAGAGGACCGACGTTGCGAAGGCGAGGTCGAGCGCCAGGAAGGACTTGCCACAGCCGGGCTCGCCGATGATCGCACCGAACGCGCCGCGGGGCACGACCCCTTTCACCACCCACTCGATCGACGATCGGAAGGCCGGGATCTCGTCGAGCCAGAGCGCGCCATAGCGGCTCTTGAACGGCTCCTCGCCGGGCCGGTAGGCACGGGCATCGACGAGCGCGTAGAGATGGTCCGCCGTGCCGCCGCCCGCGATCCAGTCCGACGCGTCCCCCCGATCGGGCAGGCCTGGAAGGTCTAGGATGCGCACCGAGGCGACGGCATCGCGGAGGCCGGCGGCCACTTGGTCGCGGTGCTTGCGCCCAGCCTCGTCGTTGTCGGGCAGGATGACGACCTTCGCCCCGGCGAGGTGGTCCGAGAAGTGGACGGGCCACTTACCCGACCCCATCGGATTGCAGGTCGCCGTCACGCCGATCCCGGCGAGCGCGTCGACATCCTTCTCGCCCTCGACCACGAAGATCGGGCGTTCCATCGCGACCGCCTCGAGGAGCTCGGGCAGGCGATAGGGCACCAAGCGAACGTTCCTCAGGCCCCAGGCCCAGCCGTCCGGGGACGATGGATCGGGGCGCCTCTGGCGAAACGTCTTCGGCTCGTAGCGCACGACCTGGTAGAGGACCTCGCCATCCTCGTCGACGTAGTCGTAGGTCGCCGCGATCCGTGCCCGGCCTGCCCTGACCGTGTCCTCCCGTGCACCCAGGAAGCCGTGCTGGCGCATCCAGTCGAGCGCGGCGCCGTTCGTCAGCCCGGAGCGAGCCTGAAGAAAGTCGAGCACGCCGCCACCGACGCCGGCCTCATGATCGAACCACACGCCCTTCTCGCGATCGATCGCGAGCGAGCCATGTGTGCCGAAGCGGATCTCCGTCGGCGACGTCATGCGCGGGTTCGGGTCGCCCAGGAGCGTGCGCGCAACAGCTTCCATGTGGGGCGCGAAAGCGTCGCGATCCGTCACGACGCCACCCTGAGCGCCTGGCGCCGCCGCGCGGCCGCGCGGGCCTCGTGCAGCATCTTGTGGATCGACCCGTCGCAGAGCGCGTCGAGCACTGCGTCGTCGAGGCCGGCGAGGAAGATCGCGACGTCGGCCGCGCGCCGCAGCCGATTGGCCTCCTTGCGCCGCGCCGCGCTGTTGCCGTGCGCCATCGCGTCGAGGGCATCAGCGGTCCCGGCCGCGCGCACGGCGGCGTCGCAGAGCTCGCAGGCGTCGCGATAGAGGACGTCCCGGACCAGGATCTCGCGGGGATCGGCCATGGCGCCTATCTCACGGCCTGGCGGAGCGGCGCCTCGCGCGCTCCGTGGAAGGCGACGCTGGCGTGCACGAGCACCCACATCATGCCGCCCTCCCGAACAGGTCGGCCGGGACGCTGGCGACGGCGCCGGCGCGGATCGCGGCCTGGGCGGTGCGGTCCTGGATCGGCTTCGGCGCCGGGCCCCGCGGCGGCCGCATCCAGTCCGGCGGCGTCAGGCGCCAGCTGCTGCCTTGGCGGCTCAGCGCGCAACCGAGCGCGCACCAGACGAGGATGCGCTGCACGGCATCGGGCAGATCGGGGGAGATGCGGCCTATCATGAGAAGTCCTCGACCTCCCATCCGCCGCCGGCCTTCTTCGAGAGCGCGCGGATCGCCACGAACCGGAACGGGAAGCGCTCGGCCGCGACCTTGATCTTCACGCGCGCGTCGTCGGCCCAGAAGCCCTTCACCTCGTGCATCTCGAGCGCGCCGTCTGCGCGCATCACGGCGAAGTCGGGCGTGTAGAAGCAGGCATCGCTGAGGCGTAGCTTCACGCCCTCGAACAGGAACCAAGCAAGCTCCCCCGTCGCCCGCATGGCTTCGAGGTGGCGCGCGTACGCCTCCTCGGTCCTGTTCATGGCGCCGGCCTTGAGGCGGCCGAGCGCCTGCACGGACGCTCCAAGGCCGCTCCTGCCACGATGCATCGGAGCGTTCATGCTCGGGCCGCCTCCATCTCGTGGTTGGCAGGGCCCCTGCGCGTGGCTTCGATCGCGTCTTCGTCGCTTTGCATAGGTCCTCCGGTATGAAGCACTGCGGTAAGCGTGGGATCGTCAGTCGCGGGTTTCGTTCGGCGTGCGGCCGCCTGTCCGCTCCCAAAGGCGCTGCTCCCATTCCGGCGGCGGCCGCTCGTCGACCGGCGGGCGCAACTCATCGGCGGCGCGCCCGTGCACTTCGCGGCGATCCCAGTGGTGATCGAAGCGCGCCTTCGCGCGCAGGGCGAAGAGGTCGTGCGTCCATCCCCAGAAGCGGTGCCAGAGGAAGCGCAAGCTCATGCTCCGATCCTCCGCTGCCAGACCTCGGCGAGCTTCGCGTCGATGTCCTCGCGCGCTGCGAGGAGGTGCCGGCGGCGCTCCTCTCGGGCGGCGTTATCGAGCCATGGCGTCGGCGCCGACATGCCGCCGACCACGAACCCGAGCCCATAGACGCAAAGGATCGGGCCGAACCAGTCGAACGAAGGCCGCGATGTGCCGGCGAACCACTTCTCGACTGTCTTCAGCGGTGCGCTGAGTTTCTCGGCAACGCACTGCGCGGGCTTGACCGGATGGATACGTCGCCATTCCTCGACCCAAAGTTGGGGGTCGATTTCCCAACCTTGGGTGCAATTCTCCCCAGATTTTCGCATGTCCTTCCTCGATGCTGTGTGCATCGGGGTGGAGTGCGAGAAGAGATCGGAGGTGAGCGGCGCCACGGACATCTCAGCGAGCCCGGCACTGTTGAGACGGGCACGCAGGCACGAAGCGACCGCCGGGAGCCGGCAAGCGAGGGCGGTCGGGAAAGAGGGAAAAGGCCGGAGCCCGCGGGCTCCGGCAGTGCTCAGGGAGGAAACGCTCCAGGGGAGCGGCAGCGGCCGGCGGAAGGTCGGGACCGGCCGATGCAACGGACGCGCGTTCGCGCGAATGGGGGACGCGCCTGCCGTCGGAACGATGGACGGGCGCGCTTGGCCGAATCAGCCCGGCGCGACTAATGTACGCTGGCGCAGGAAAACTGCTGCTAAACTTGGCGAGAGAGCTTTGTCTGCAAAGTTCTCCCTTGCGAAACCCTGCGCGCACTGCTCTTGTCAGAACCCACAGCGGCGTGGGGAGCGCAGCACTAGTCGAGAGCCGCCAAATGGAGGCAATCAAACCGCCTGCCGACTGCCGCTTCATGAAGAAGCTTGTCGGTTTGCTGGAGCAGGAGCCTGCTCTGCGAGGCTCGCCCAGTCGCGCCGCGCTCTTTATCGCGATCGCCGGCCTCGAGGCCGAGGCGATCACGGGCAACGCGCCGGCGCGCACCCTGAACGCAATCCGGGCCGCTATGAGCCTAGTCGACCTCGAGTACATGTCACCGAAGAAGCGGGCCGAAGCCGCAGAGTAGACGACCGCGCTCATGGCGCGACACCCCAGGCGACAGCGCCGACGGCGAGCGCGGCGTCGAACACGCCGACCGCGAGAGCCCGCACCGAACCGGTGAGCCCGGCCTGCGCCAGGCTTAGAGCCGAGAGCGCGGTGAACAGCAGCGCGAGCCAGGGCATCTCAGCGCCCTGCCGCGAAGGCGCAGGCCAGCGCCAGCAGGGCGCCGAACATCAGCATCACGGTCAGAGCGAACGCGAGACCGCGCGCCGGCCCCAGATCTTCTGCGGCGCTGAAAACGTCCGGCAGCTCATCGGCGCCGCCACCCGGCTCCTGAGTCGGCGAGAGGGCGTCCGGGCATGGACCGTTGCGATTGTAACGGACACGCATCAGGCGGCCCTCGATCGTGCGAGCGCGGCCGAGACGATCAAAGGGCGGCGTCGCCCCGGCTGCGCTGCTACCATCGAGCTGCGACGCACGATGGAGCTGGGAATGAGCGTGGAGTTGGAGCTCCGCGCGCTGGAGGCGCGCGTCACCGACCTGGAGATCCGCCTTGCGGTGACCCGGAGCCGAGCCCAGGCGTACGGCGCTGTCGCAATGGGGATCGGGCTCATCGCCACCCTCGCCTTTGTTCGAGCGTGGTTCGGATGAGGCTGGCGAGCGCAATGCCATACAGCCCGAGGCCCCCGAGGCTCACTAGGCACGCGCCGCTGCGCACCCGCCCCAGCACCATCATCGCGCCGCCGACGTGCACCAGTGCGAGCAGCGTCCAGAGGACAGTGATCCGGCGAGCGGTCATCACGCGGCCTGCTCGGGGCGTCGATTGGATGCTGGGCGCTCGCGCAGCCGGTAGAGCAAATCGTAGCCGATGCCGGCTGCTCTCCCGGCGTCCGAGTCGACGAGGCGCTTGAAGTAGCCAGGCGGGATGCTGTCGCGCGCCTTGAGCGTGCGGACATGGCTCTCGGGGATCCCGAGAATCTCGGCCGCGCTGGCGATGCCTAGCGCATCGATGACGTCGGAGAACGAGTTCATGGACATATCGCTACAAGAGGTAGCGACGATCGTCAATACGGCACGTAGCGTTCGCGTCGCTACGCTGTGTGTCATGACTGAAGACAAGCGTCGCAAGGATCAGGGCCAGCGGCTCAAGCGAGCGCGCAAGGCTGCCGGCTATCGCTCTGCGCGTGACGCGGCTCTGCAGAACGAGTGGGCTGAGAGCTCGTACCGGGCGCACGAGAGCGGCACGCGCACCATCGGGCAGGACGATGCCGAGCGGTACGCTTCCCGCTTCCGGTTCGATGGCGTCGACGTCACCGCGCGCGGGATCCTGTTCGGAGATGCCGATGCACCGGAGCAGGTCTCACCGCACACCAATGTCGTCGGCGTGAAGGGCTTGATCAGCGCGGGCGGCCTCATCGAGACCGGATCAGAGCAGATCTCGGAAGGCAGCAACTTGTTCGAGGTGACTGTTCCATTCCCGGTCCCGGAGGGAACGATTGCATTCAGGGTGTCGGGGCCCTCGATGCACCCGCGTTATGACCCGGAGGACATCGTGCTGTGCTCCGAGTACGGCGAGAATCCGGAACGACTGGTGGGCCTCTACGCCGCCGTCACGACGATGAAAGGCGATCGATACCTGAAGCGCCTTCTTCATGGGACGAAGAAGGGCCACTTCCACCTCGAGAGTCATAACGCGCCGTTAATCTCGGATGTCAGGCTGAAATGGGCCTCGGGGATCATCGCCACGGTGCATGCCCAGCATTGGGCTCGGCATAGCCCCGCAGCGTCAGCAGCAGCCGAGTGAAGGTCTAAAACGGAATCCGATCAGACACCTCAGGCGGCACTTCGCCGTAGATGGCGAACGCGATTGGTTCGTCGGTGGAGCCGATATCCTCATCGCCGCGCAGCAGAAAAGCCGCAGCACCAGCGCTCGACCCCACAGAACAGCAGCGCTCAGCCCGAGATTTTGCTTCATCAGCTGTCTTGCACGCTATCGATCTGCTAGGTGTAATCTCCCCATTACCATTTTTTGCATAGGCTTGTACTGCATAGCGATCTTTGCTGGCCACTTGTGTGAATCCGTTATTTGGCGAGGGGCCAAGGGAACCGCATGCTTTAGAACATAGCAAGAACAAAATTGGTTCCTGTGGACTGCTGTGGATAAAGGCCCCGCGCAGGTTCCTCGCGCCAGGTAGCGCCCACCGGCAAAATCGCTACAACATGTGTTGACAGCTATCGCTACGCCTTGTAGCGTTCCTTCATCGCCGCTCCTCGAGCCGATGGAGACCCCCGGTGTCCAACTTCCTCACGAACGCCCTGCCGCTGGCCCCCTTCGTGGCCGGCACCTTCCTCTGGCTGGCTGGTCACATCGCCTTCGGCCGGGAGGGCTGAGCAATGGCCCGCCGCGCCCCCACCGCCATCGACGCCCGCATCGCCAGCCGCGTTCGCGCGATCCGCGTCGCCCGTGGCGTCTCGCAGACCCGGGCCGGCGCCGCGATCGGCGTCAGCTACCAGCAGTTCGCGAAGTACGAGGACGGGGTGAACCGGATCTCGGCAGGCGCGCTTCAGGAGGTGGCCGAGGTGCTCGACGTGCCCGTCTGGCAGTTCTTCGACGCCGCCCTCGTCCCGAGGGAGGGCCCCACCCTCACCTGTGAGTTCCGCGACGCGCACGGCAAGGTGCACCTGCGCGAGCAGCACCGCGGCGCCACCGGTGAAGACGTTCTGGACGAGCTGATCTTCTGGCCCGGCGGCATGACGCTCCTGCGGGTGCTCGCCCTCGACCTGCAGCACCTCGGCCCCTCCCAGGACGTCACGATCGACGTGCTGCACGCGCTCGCCGCCCACTGCGAGACCGAGCGCGAGGAGGTTGCCCGCGGTCTCCTCGACGCGTTCCAGGCCTACGACGTCCCCCTCCCCCGCGAGCCCGGCGAGTTCGAGGACGAGGACGACGAGCACCGGCTCAGCGCCGCGCAGCTCGGGGTCGGACGGAGCGCCGCGTGATCCTCCCGCTCTTCACCGAAGCCGAGCTCGCGATGACGCGGGCGATCTTCCCCTTCAGCATGGAGGCGCCGGTGGATGCCCAGAACCCTGTGGCCACGCGGCTGACCCTGATGGGCTTCCGTGGGCCCTACGCGGTCCGCAGCGCGAACGAGGCCGTCGTCGAGTGCGCCTCCGGCAAGCTGGTGGCCTTCGTGCCGACGCTCCCCGACGTGAGCGCCCGGGATCGCATGTGGCTGGCCGAGCGCCTCGCGGACGGCCTGAACGAGCGCTGCGGCTACCCGGCGCCGGACATCGCCGCCCCCTACGTCCCCCACCACATCGCCGGCCTCATCGAGGGCCGCGATCGCTCGGTGGCCGACGAAGCCCACCGGGACGCAGCGGAGTGAGCGCCATGCCGATCAAGCCTCACCTCGCTGGCCTCGTGCCCGGACCCGGCCTCTACCAGATGCCGGCCGCCGCCTATCACGCAGACCCCTCACCCGAGCCGAGCCTGTCGGCCTCGACCGCGCGCATGCTCGTCGAGCAGAGCGCGGAGCACGCCTGGATCGCGCACCCGCGCCTCGGCTGCGCGCTCGAGACGCGCGACGAGCCGACGCGTCCGAAGGAGATCGGCACGGCGGCCCACAAGCTGATCCTCGGCCGCGGCGCCGAGATCGTGCTCATCGACGCCGACGACTACCGCACCGGCGCGGCCAAGGCCGAGCGCGCCCAGGCCTACGCGGACGGGCACTGCCCGCTGCTGCAGCCCGACGGCGAGAAGGCCGACGCCATCGCCGATCAGGTGGTGGAGCGCCTCGCGCGCATCCCCGGCTGCGAGGGATTCGCCACGGCCCCGTCCGAAGTGGTGGCCGTCAAGCGCGACCGCTCGGGCGCCTGGCTGCGGATCATGATGGACCGGTTCGAGGACCACGGCACGCACGCCGTGATCTGGGACCTGAAGACCGGCGACACCGCGGCGGCGCCGCAGGGCCTCGGCCGTCGCGTCGAGGGCATGGCCATGGAGGTGCAGGCCGCCCTCTACGTGCGCGTCGTCGAAACGCTGCTGCCGCGCCTCGCGGGCCGGGTCACCTTCCGCTGGGTGTTCGTCGAGAACGCCTTCCCGCACGCGCTGAGCGTCGCGGAGATCGACGCGGCCGGGCTCCACGTGGGCGGCCGCAAGGTGGCAGCCGCAATCCACCGCTGGAACGCCTGCCGGGCGGCCGACCGCTGGCCCGGCTACCCCGAGGCGATCGTGCGCGTCGACTACCCCGAGTGGGCCTCGAAGCGCTGGGCCGAGCGCGAGGAGCTCGACCCGCAGCTCGCCGGCGTCCCCTACGACGTCGCCACGAGCCCGTTCCGCCCCCTCGACATGGAGAGTGCCGCGTGAGCTTCACCTTCGCACCCGCGGCCTCGTTCACGGAACGGGCCGGCCTGTTCGTGTCCCTCACGGGGAACCCGAATTCCGGGAAGACCTTCTCCGCCCTTCGGCTCGCCCGCGGCATCGCCGGGCCGTCGGGCAAGGTTGCGGTGCTCGACACCGAGGGCGGCCGTACGCTCAACCTGAAGGAGGTGTTCGACTTCGACGCGGCCGTGATGGAGCCGCCCTTCCGGCCCGAGCGGTTCGCCCAGGCCGCGCTCTCGGCCGAGCAGGCAGGCTACGCCGCCTTCGTGATCGACAGCTTCTCCATGGAGTGGGTCGGGCTCGGGGGCGTGCTGGACTGGCAGGCGGCCGAGCTGCAGCGGATGGCCGGCGACGACTACCGCAAGCAGGAGCGCATGAAGATGGCCTCCTGGATCAAGCCGAAGTCCGCCCACAAGGCGATGGTCTACTCGCTCCTGCAGCGCCGCATCCCGATCATCTTCTCAATCCGGGGCGAGGAGAGTGTGAAGCCGGGCGAGGCCGGCGAGAAGCCCACGAAGGTCTTCAAGTCGGTCTGCAACTCGCAATTCCCGTTCGAGGTGACGGTCTCGTTCCGCCTGGAGACCGAGCGGAAGGGCTACGTCGACCTGTCGGACCCGCGCGCCTGGAAGATGGATGGTGCGCACCAGGAGATTTTCCGGCACGGCGACCGCATCAGCGAGGAGCACGGCAACGCGCTCGCGGCCTGGGCGCGCGGCGAGCGACGGGCATCGCCCCCGCCGCCCGCCGAGGCCCCGCGCCGCGGCAAGGACGCGCTCTTCGCAGACGCCCGAGCCAAGGCCGACGAGGGCTCCTACGCGCTCACGACTTGGCGCGCCGAGCTGCCCGAGCGCGCCAGGAAGGCCCTCGAGGAGATCGCCGCCGAGCTCGACGAGATCGCGGCCGCCGCCGACGCGCGCGATGCCGGCGACTACGGCCTGGACCGGGAGGTCGCCTGACCATGTGCAACGCATGCGGCTTCTACTGCTGCGGCTCCGACGAGTTCGAGGGCTGCGGCTGCGACGGGTTTCCCGAGCCGGCCTGCTGGGAGCCCGACTGCGACGACGTCGACTTCGGCGATGGCATGGACGTCGACGACGACGATGACGGCGGCGTGCTGATGCCGCTCGCCGCCTGCCGGTGCGCGCTGCCGAGCCGGTTCAGCTGCGAGGAGGTCGCCTGAGCATGGCTGCTTGCCTCACCGATCGGCAGAAGGCCGAGATCCGCAGGCGCGTCGCCCGCGGCGAATCCCCCAAGGACATCGCCGCGGCCCTTGGCCTGCACACGACAACGGTGCTTCGGAACGGCGGCGCGCCAACCCGTCGACCGGCGACCACTACCACGCAGCTTAGGCGGATCCGCGAGCTCGCGGCGCGGGGCGTCCGCCACGAGGACATCGCCGGAGAACTCGGCATCGGCCTCGTGAGCGTAGGCCGGTACCGAGGCGAGCCGAAGCGCGGTGCAGCCAAGCCGCTGCGCATCGACCGCCACCGCCGGCTGATCGGGGCTCACGCTTTCGCCGAGGTCGGGACCCACGCCAACCTTGCAGCGCGGTTCGGCCTGAGCAGCGCCAGCAGCTTCCGGGCGGCCGTGAGGTACGCGCGGCAGGTCCTGGAGGTGCAGACGTGAGCTGGTTCGAGCACGGCACGCGACTGCAGCTCTCAGCGTATGCGGTCATTTTCGCCCCACATACTGATATTGGCGAGGACCTCCTCACAATTCCTCAATTCGATGACGATAGATGGCTCGATGGCATCTGTTCGTTCGAAAGCTTCTCTCTGCGCAAATCCGTAGGTTCTCCTCTCTCCCTCCATAAAGTCCCTCATGTCGCGCAGAGAGCCTGGCTGAAAGTTCTTATCGATTCGATCAAGCATCGTCAGCAGATTATCTATCGCACTAGAGAAATTCTTCGACCTCATAGCGGCTTGTCGGATGCTGGTCATCCCTCGCCCATGTCCCCAAGGATGCCTCTGAGCGTCCTTCCAGATCATATTCGACAAGTCACACAGGCGTTTCGACTGCGCTCTGAGTTTCTCTTTGTCTACGGGAGCCATAGGCTCGTAGTAGTATCCATTAAAAACAGACGGTGCAAATACTTGATTAGATCTAATTATAGAAAGCATTTCATTGGCACAATCTCTCATGCGCCAGAGATCTTCAATACGAGATTGCCAAAACAAATACTGTTCGATGTCAAGACCACGGCGATCAATCTCGATCTGCTCGGCAATCTTTATGATTTGCTGCTGACCTATTCTCAACGTTACAAGAGCAGCGTAACCGGCAACCATTGCAGCAGCTACAGCCACGATGGCACCGATAAGTGTCTGATAGCGATTCAGCCAGAAATCCAGACAATTCAGAGCGCCATCTTTTGTGTGATCTGCGAGGACGCCTTTGACGTACTCGGAGTGACACATGCCGCTATCGGACGTCGCCCACCCCCAGGCGATGAGGAAAGCGAAAAGGCCGACTATAAAGCAGGCGGTACGGGTATCCATGCGCTGAGTTTTGGCTCAGCTCGATCATTTATGGCAGCGCAAATTGAAGCGGGCCCGTGATGATCCACTATCATGGCACCCCAATCACCCCCGTTTCAGCTCTATACCAGCTCGGCGGCCGGCACTTCTGCGTCAGCCACGCACGCCCCGAACAGGTCGCCCGCGTCCACGAGATTGGCCAGAGCGTCATGCTCGACAACGGTGCCTTCTCGAAGTGGAAGCGCGGGGCCGACACCGACTGGCCGGACTACTACGCCTGGTGCGATCGCTGGCTCGGCTACCCGACGACGTGGGCGGTGATCCCGGACGTGATCGACGGCGGCTCGCAGATGCAGGACGCGCTCCTGCGCGAGTGGCCGTTCGGGCATCGCGGCGCGCCGGTCTGGCACATGGACGAGCCCCTGCACCGGCTGGTGAGGCTGTGCTCGGAGTGGCCGCGGGTCTGCATCGGCTCGACGGCCGAGTACCGGGTGGTGCTGTCCGATTCCTGGCGCCGGCGCATGGACGAGTGTTGGAACGCGCTCGCTGCCGAGCACCGCCATCTGCCGGCCGTCCACATGCTACGCGGGATGCAATGCGCCGGCCGCGAGTGGCCGTTCGCCTCCGTTGACAGCACCGACATCGCCCAGAACCACAGCCGGCCGCAGAACACGCCGCGCGGCATGGCCGATCGCTGGGACGCCATGCAGACGCCGGGCGCCTGGGTGCGCCGGCCGGAGCAGATGGAGCTCGTCGCATGACCGCGACCGCCACCGCCGCCGACAAGCCCGAGCTGGTCTTTCCCCGCGAGCTGACGCCCGAAGTGCGCGAGGTCTTAGAGATGATGGTCTTCCAGTGCGGACCCATCGCTCACGCGTTCCGCAATGCTGGCCGGGTGGAGATCAGGCGGCGGGCGGAGGACGAGCAGGCGTTCATCCTGCACTGGCTCCTCACCCTGGCGCTCGAGCACGGCGCGGACTGGCGGAAGCACGCGGGCGAGACGCTCAAGCTGGTCATCGCCGAGGCTAAGGCCGCACTCGCGCAGCGGGAAGCCGCCGGTGAGTAGCCCTGGCCTCGCCGACCTGTTCGGCCTCGACCGCGCGCTCACGCCTCAGGAGCGCAAGCGCCTCCGCGCCGCCACGACGCCGAAGGGATACGCGGCGCTCCCCGGCACCGGGCCGGCCGGCGAGACCTGCGGCTCCTGCGAGCACCTGACCCGCCGCCACATGGCCAAGACGTACCTGAAGTGCGGGCTGATGCAGCGGGGCTGGACGCGCGGGGCTGGCAGCGACGTGCGCGCCGGAGCGCCAGCATGTCGTCGGTGGGAGACGGGCTTACGGGTCGAAGCTGCAGGGGACGGTAATGCCTGAGGCAACGCCGATCGTCCGTCGCGACAAGCCTAACGGCGCTCGCTCAGTGTACGTCGCTTTCGGACTTCGCCGTCTGCAGGTGCGTGATCAGGGTTGCCAGGAGCTCGATTGCGGCCATGCGCAAGCGGCCCGGGTCCCCTTGCTCAGTTCGAAGGCCTCGCACCAGGCATTCGGTGGCCTCAGAGGCTTTCGAGAATGCGCTCTGCAACTGCGGCGTGAGCTTATGCTCCCGCTTCAGGATGCGATCAGCGCGCATCGCTTCGATCGACGCCAGGGCAGTGCTGTGTCGGCTCGCCGACATCACGGCCTCAAGCCACGAATGGAGGACGTTCGTGATCGGCAACGTGATCTGCGGCGTGGACCCACGCAAAGCAACGATGTCAGACATCCTGCATCCCATGGTTTAGCCGCTTCATCAGTCAAGGCTAAGCTTTCATGGTTAATCTTGGGTGAACTGCTCACGCCCTCGAAGCTCTCACGTCTAAATGCTGCTGCACGATCGCCCGAGCGAATCGGCTTGGCGGCGTTCGCGGCCGCCGGCCCCCCCGACGGTCCCCGATCCGTCATCTTGCCCTGCCGCGAGGACGTCGCCGAGGACACGCGATGACGCCCGACGAGATCCCCGCGCCGATCGCGGCCGCCTTCGCCGAGCGAGCCACGCTGCCCACTAAGGACGTCTGCCGGCTGCTCCGCATGGACGCCAAGACCCTGCGCGAGCATTGCCGCGCCGGGAACATCCGGTTCATCCTGAAGGGAATGGGAGAGACCAGACCGCGCCGGGAGTTCACGCTCTCGGACGTGATGGGCTTCTTCAAGCGCAGGTCTCGCGAGGAATGTCCGTCTACAAGCCGAAGGGCTCGCCGTACTACCACTACGACTTCCAGCGCGGTGGTCATCGGTTTTTCGGAACGACACAGCAGACGGAACGACGGCTCGCCGAGGCGGTAGAGCGCGGCGAGAAGAAGAAGGCCGAGGCGCAAGTCCGAACCGACAAGCGCAGGGCCGGTGGTCCGATGTCGTTCGACGTGGCCTGCGCCCTCTACTGGGATCAGGTCGGGCAGCACATCGAGACCGCCGCCGAGACCGAGCGAAACCTCGACCGCCTCGTCGACTGGATCGGCAAGGACACGCCCGTCGCCGAGATCACGGACGACACGGTGGCGCGCCTCGTCGCCCGCCGCCGCGGCGAGTTCCGGCGGGGCCGGAAGCAGCTCGGGCTCGTCTCGCCCGGCCAGGTCAACCGATCGGTGACCCAGCTCCTGCGGCGCGTGCTCACCCGGGCCCGCAAGGTCTGGAAGCAGTCGCTACCCGAGGAGCCGAACTGGACCGAGCACATGCTCGAGGAGCCGCGCGAGCGGGTGCGCGAGCTCAGCTACGGCGAGGAGGCGCGCCTCGACGAGGTCGAACGCGCCGACTACCGGCCGGCCCGCCTGTTCGCGCAGATCACCGGCTTGCGTCGCCGCGAGGTGGTGAGCCTGACCTGGCCGCAGGTCGACTTCGACGCTGAAGTCCTGCGGGTCGTCGGCAAGGGCGACAAGCCGCACATCATCCCGATCACGCCGGACCTGCACGCCCTGCTCAGGCCGCTGCGGGCGCATCACCCGACCCACGTCTTCACCTATGTTTGCCAGCGCACGAAGCGCGAGCCGCGGAGCGGGCGCGAGCTCGTCGCCGGCGAGCGCTACCCAATCACCTACTGGGGGCTGGGATCGCAGATGCGCCGGTCGCTCGACAAGGCCGACGTGACGGACTTCCGGATCCACGACCTGCGCCACACCGGCGCGACGCGCACGCTGCGGGCCACCGGCAACCTGAAGCTCGTCCAGAAGCTCCTCAACCACTCCAGCCTGCGGGTGACCGAGAAGTACGCCCACGCGAGCCTCGACGACCTGCGCGAGGCCATGAAGCAGACGGCGGCCGATGATCACCGCCGTCGCACGAAGTCCCGGAAAAAGTCCCGAAGTAGCTCCGGCGGTTCCGAGAAATAGAACCGCGGCAACGACTTAACCGGAGTGCACTAGAGCCTTGTAAGCGGTAGGTCGCGAGTTCAAGTCCCGCAACCGGCACCATCCATCTTCGCAAGTGACATTCCCCGCGAGAGGCCCGCTCCGCGAGAGTCCCAGCGCCCCTGCGCACGGAGCGGCGCCGGGGAGGCTGCGTCAGCGGTAGTAGCCGTAGCCGTGGCGATGCCCGTAGAAGCCCGGACGGCGCCCGTAATAGCCGCCCCGCGCGCGGTAGCCCCCGTAGCCCCCGTAACCGTGGCGGAACGGACGCCCGACCCGCGAGCCGCCGTAATAGCCGCCGTGAGCAGGGCCGCCGTAGCCACCGGACAGCACGTTGCCGCCCCCGCCGCCGCCGCGGTACCGCAGGACGTTCTGCGCCTCGGCGCCCGCCGGCAACAGGAACAGGGCCCCGGCCAGAGCGGCCGCAGCGAACAGGCGTTGCTTCATATCATCCTCCTCGGGCCCCTCGGTCTCCCGATCGCCCTGGAATCAGATGGGCGCGCAGCCCCAGAAGGAAAGCGGCAGCCGGCACGGGCGGTCACGAAGCCTCCGCTCGCCCCCCTTGCCATCCGCCCCCGAACAGGCCTAGCCTCCCCTGACCGACGCGACAGGCGTCGGCCAGTGAGAGGAGGTCAGCGATGAGCCGTCACGGCAACAGCTTCTCGTCATCTCGCACGGCTGATGCGGATCAGGACAGTCCACCCAACCACGACCGGCAGGGGTAGTGGCCGCGCGGGCGACGATCGGTTGAGTTCCCCGGCTGGTCCGATGCCAGTCGGGCCGGAGGCTCCCGTGTCGACCTGCATGGCGTGGACCCTGCGCATGGCCCGTCAGCCACCGGCTGGCGGGCCATTTTCGTTCGAGGGCCGCGCTCGCCCGTTCTCCCGCTCAGCCCCGCACCACGGGTGACTTCTCCGGCGGCAGCCCGTCGATCAGGCCGCGGTCGAGGCGCGTGTGGGCCTGGACGAGGGCGTGCGGCGTCAGCGCCATCTACTGCGCGAGCGAAATATCGGCGTAGCGCGGGAGCCCCTAATGCCGGGCACCGTCCCGGGGAGCCGGCTCGGCGAGCCGCAGCGCGAGGGCGCCCGCCGCCGCGCCGGCGAGGTAGGCCGGCAGCATCAGGGCGGCCGATTCGATCCAGAGTCCCGCGACGCCGACGACGAGGCCGGAGACGGCGGTGAGGCCGAGGCCGAGCGCCGCGAGGAGGAGCCCCGCGATCGCCGCCGGATGTCCGAAGCCGGTCAGCCATCCCGCGAGGAGGCCGAGCGCGAACGCGCCGGCGGTGCCCGGCCACAGAGCAGAGATCAGCGCCATCACGGATCGCTCCTCGTGCGGAGGCGACCCTCCGCGGCGGCCTCTCCTGCCGCGGTTGGCTGGGCGGCGCAACCCTGCCGGCCCCGGTCACGCGCCCGGGAGAGCGGCGCTCAGCGCAGGGCGAAGCCGACCTCGAACCGCTTGGGCTGGGCCGGCTCGGCGGGTGCGGCGGCGACCTGTTCGGCCGGAACGCCGGCCTGGAGGAGGTACTCGACGATGGCGAGCGCCCGCTGCCGTGGCAGGTCCGGGGGCGGAGCCTCCTCCCCCGATCCGCCCTCGGGCTTCGCGGCGGCAGGCTTGGGAGGCGTCGCCTTGGCCGAATCTCTGACAGTGTCCTTCGTGGTGTCCTTGGTGGTGTCCTTGGCTGTCCTGTCCGTGTCCGGCTTCTTCTGGTCCGCTTTCTTCTGGTCCGCTTTCTTGGGATCCGCCTTCTTGGGGTCCGGCTTGCCGGCACTCTTCTTGTCTTTGTGTGCGTCGGGCTTGTCGGCCGGGGGCAGCGGCGGCGTCTCCGCGGCAGCTCCTGCCTCCGCCGGCGCGTCGGCCGCGGGCTTCGGGGCGTTCGGGGGCGGCGCCGGATCGGCATGGCCCGCCACGACGATGCGCAGGTCCGGGCAGGCCCTGGCGAGGCCCGCGAGGGTGTCGAGCACGGGGTAGAAGGCCGGGCGCAGAAGGCTGCTGCCGGGATCGAAGCGGAGGCTGCCGGCGGCATCGCTCGCGAAGCGCTGCCGGCAGGCATCGGCCTCGCGGCGCTCCGGGCCCCCGCGGGCGGCGACGGCGGCGCGGGCCGACCAGCCGGGGGGCAGCGCCCGCGGCAGGGTCTCGCCCAGGCGGCGGGCGCTCTCCGCGTAGAGGCTCTCGCCCCCGAGCGTCAGGCTGCGGTCGGCCACCGCCACCTCGCCCGACGCCAGGGTGGCGAGCATCGGCGCGGCGGCCTCGAGCGCCGGGACGAGGCCCTCCGGCGCACCCGCCGCGAGGCGCGTGCGGTCGAGGATGCGCTCGCGGAAGAAGCGCGGCCGGAGCGCGGCGAGGACCCGCTCGCGGGCGGCCGCGTCGGGCAGATGGCCGGAGAGCGTCACGCTGTCGGCCTCGCGCCGCACGCTCACCCGGTAGGGGGACAGGGCATGGGGCGTCACCGCGACCGTGCCGGCCCCGACGCCCGCGGGCCGCGCGTCGCGCAGCAGGGCGGCGATCTCCTCGACCGCCTGCCCGTCGACCGCCTCCCCGGCCACCGACAGCCGCCCCTGCGCGAAGGTGACCTGCCCGACCTGCAGCAGGCCGGCGATCCGGGCTGCGAAGCCCGTCAGCGCCGAGCCGTCGATGCCGGCGGCAAGGCCCCGCGCCGTGCGCGTGCGGTCGTCCACGAACGCGCCCTCCGCGATCTCCGCCGCGCGGGCCCGCAGCTCGGCACGGGCGGCTTCCGAGACCGCGTAGCCCGTCAGCACGAGGCCCGAGCCGGTGCGCTCGATCGCGAAGCCGAAATCGGACACGGTGGGGGGCAGGATCTCGACGCGCCCGAGGCTGTAGCCCCGCGGCGGATCCGCGAAGGCGGTCCGCAGGGCGTCGTAGGCGGCGACGTCCACCGCCTCGCCGCGGAAGCTCAGGGTCGTGTCCTTCAGGGAGGCGGACCCGCCCGGCGCCAGCTGGCGCAGGCGCCCGACGGCGTAGGACGCCGCGGCCAGGAAATCCGGCGGCGCCCCGCGGGCCGCGCGGGCCCCGTCGTCGATCGCGGCGCCCTCCGGCAGGTCGGCGGAAAGGCGGCTCGCCAGGGCCCGGCGGCCGATCTCGGCCGGCCGCTCGCCGCTGAGCGCGACCCCCGCGGGCCCGCGGGTCGCCGTGAAGGTGAAGGGCGAGGCCTCCTCCACGAGGCTGAGGTCGGAGACGATCCGGCGCGGCTCCACCAGCGCGGCGAGGCGGGCCAGCGCCTGGTCCCGCGCCGCGGCGGTGGGGGCCTCCCCCCGGGCGACGAGGTCCCGGCCCGCGACGGAGACCCGCAGCCAGGGCTCGGCGCCGTCCGCCTCGGTCGCCCGCACCGCCGCCTCCGCCTCGGCCTCCAGGGCCGCGGTGATCCGGGGGGCGGCGAGGAGCGTCGCCCCACCCCACAGGAGCCCCAGCGCCGGCAGCCCGGCGAGCCAGCCGAAGCGGCGCCAGGACGATGAGAGCGGGAAGCGGGACGCGGACGACACGGGCGGGGGGACCCCGATCGGAGGGAGGCCGGATGCGGCCGGCATTTCGCGCGGCCTTCACGGCATCATGAAGGCACCCCGTTAACGCTTCGGAAACCAAACGAAAAACCCCGGCCTCGCGGCCGGGGTCTGGGTCGTGCCGCTTGCGCCGGCGCGGGTCCTAGAAATCGCGCTGGACGCGGAAGCGGGCGTAGAAGCCGTCCGTCGAGGTGACGCTGCGGACCGGGACGCCCGCCACCGTGGTGGCACCGGCGGCGGTGAAGCCCGGCCGGTTGCCGTCCGCGACGCGGCCGTTGTTGAGGGCGTAGCGCAGGTAGGCGCCCTCCATGCCGATGTCGAGGTCCTTCACCGGCGACCAGATCAGGCTCGCGCCGGCGAACAGGCTGTTGGCGTCGCGCAGGGCGTTGTTGAAGCCCAGCGCGTTGACGTTGGTGACGCCGGTCGCGCCGGTCGCGCTGGTGTTCGGCAGGCCGTTGAAGCCGATCGCGGCGAGCGCCGAGCGGGCGCCCTTCGGGAAGTGGACCTCGCCGTAGGAGCCGAAGAAGGCCGAGCGCCACTCCGGCGACCAGTAGTGCAGGTAGGAGCCCACGATCGTGAAGCTCTGCGAGGTCTCGAGGCGGCCGGTGGCCGGGTTCAGGACCGCATCGGCCAGGAAGGGCACGACGCCGCCCTGGATCGGGATGATGCTGGTCGAGAGGATCTCGCCGCCCTGGGGCTGCTGGAAGCCCGAGTAGGACATCGCGCCGTCGGCGTAGGCGCCCTGCAGGTAGAAGGTGTCGCCGGGCGCGATGAAGGGCAGGTTGACCTTCACGCCGGCCTGCACGCCGAAGCCGTAGACGTTCGACGGGCGGGCCACCGCGGCGGTGGTCGGCAGGATCGCGGCGCCGGCCGCGTTGAGGGGGCTGAACGGCGTGGCCGAGATGGCGAGCGCGTTGCCGATGCCGACCTCGTGGACGGCGGCCGAGAGCTGGAACGAGCCCCAGGCGGCGTCGTAGCGCAGGGCGCCGACGAAGTCGGGGGTGCGGTTCTTCTGGGAGACGTCGAACTGGGCGACCGCGGTCGGGCGGCCCAGCGCGTCGACGGCGCCCGGGATGTAGATCGGCGAGAAGGGCTGCGCGTTCACGAAGACGCCGAAGCCCGAGCTCGTCGCGAAGTTGCTGCCGATCGCCGAGTTGATGGCCGCCGACGTGGCGCCCCCCGCGTAGTTCGCGTAGATCGGCTGGAAGCGGAAGGTCGGGTCTTCCATCGAGAGGGTGGCCGACCAGCCCTCGCCGAACTTCGCCGTGTAGGCGAGGAGGTTCGTGGACGGCACGTCAGAGCCGTGCGTCAGGGCGATCATCTCGAAGTCGTGGGCGTAGAAGTCGAAGAACGACGAGGCGCGACCGGCGGTCAGGCCGGCGAACTGCACGAAGGCCTTGTCGACGTTCACGTATTGCTGGGCGCGGCCGAACGTGTCGGGGCCGAGCGCCGGGAAGGCGTTGGCGTAGCGCTGCTGCGTGCCCGAGGTCATGTGCTGGCCGGTGCGGCTCGCGACCTCGAGGCGGGTGAAGGCGCGGAGCGTCCCGTAGGCGGTCTGCGTGCGGGCGTCGAGGTTGAACCGGGCCAGCCCGCGATACTGCGTGGTGTCGCCGGTGTTGGCGTTCCGGTTGTAGCTCGTGAGGTAGCCGGCCTCGAAGCGGGCGCGGCCCGAGACGCGCAGGCAGGTATCGGTGCCCGGGATGTAGAAGAAGCCCGCGCCGTAGGCGGAGCAGACGCGCACGTACTCGACGGGCGCCGCCTTCTTGACCGGGAGATCCGCGGCCTGTGCGGCCACGACCGGGACGAGCGCCGTCGCCGATCCCAAGAGCAAGCCCTTGACGAGCTTCATAACAAACCCTCCAGCAGTTTCGAGACCTTCGGGGTGGACTTGTGTGCGTCCCGCCGCCCCTCTGCCGGGGTGCGTGCGGCCGCGTGTCCGTTTCCCCAGAGGTTGAGCCCTCCCCGCTCGGGTGAGCCGACCCCGCGGCGGGGTCTCCCCTGCCGCGCCGTCACCATGTCCGAGGGGCCTCCCACCGGGCAACACGAATCCGTGACTCAGGACCGTCACAATCCGGCTTTGCCGAATTCTGTTGCAGCCTCGCAACGGCAGGGCGCTGCAGGAAAAGATGGAAACGCCAAGGGACAACGGCGCACGGGACTGTTTTGCCGCCTCCCGAACAGGCAGGGCCTTCACTTGGCTGCCCAGGGAATCATCAGCGCGGCGCCCGGGCGGACGGCGCCGGGACGCTCAGGCCTCGCGCAGCATCTCGAGGGTCAGCCAGCGGTCCTCCGCCGCCGCGAGACCCGTCTCGGCCTCCGCCAGCAGTGCTGAGGCCTTCTCGAAGCGGGCGGGATCGCGGGCGTAGAGCCCGGGATCGGCGAGAACCTCGCGGAGCTGCGACACGGCCTTCTCCAGGGTCGCGATCCGGGCCGGCAGCGTCTTCAGCTCGTGCTGCTCGTTGAAGCCGAGCTTCGGCTTGCCCTGGGCCTCAGGCGCGGGCGCGGGCCGGGGGGCCCGCTCGCTCCGCTCGGGCTTGGTCTTGCCGGCCACGGCGCGGGCCTGCACGCCGGCCCCCCGCTGCGCCACCATGTCGGTATAGCCGCCGGCATACTCCACCCAGCGGCCGTTGCCCTCGCTCACCAGCACGCTGCCGACGACCCGGTCGAGGAAGTCGCGGTCGTGGCTCACCAGGATCAGCGTGCCCGCGTAGTCGCCCAGCATCTCCTGCAGCAGGTCGAGGGTCTCGAGGTCGAGGTCGTTCGTCGGCTCATCGAGGACGAGGAGGTTGGCGGGCTGGGCGAGCGCCCGGGCGATCAGCAGGCGGTTGCGCTCGCCGCCGGAGAGCACGCTCACGGGCGTGCGCGCCTGCTCGGGCGCGAACAGGAAGTCCTTGAGGTAGCCGATCACGTGCCGGCTCTGGCCGTTCACCGTCACGCTGTCGCCGCGGCCGCCGGTGAGGACGTCGGTCACCGTCATCCCGGGCTCCAGCACGGCCCGGGCCTGGTCGAGGAGCATCATCTTCAGGTTGGTGCCGAGCCGGATCTCGCCCGAATCGGGGGCGAGCTTGCCGGTGAGGAGGTTCACGAGCGTGGTCTTGCCGGCCCCGTTGGCGCCCACGATGCCGAGCCGGTCGCCGCGCATCACCCGCAGGGAGAGGTGGTCGACGAGGGTGCGCGCCCCGTAGGCCTTGGCGGCCCCGCGGGCCTCCACCACCAGGGCCCCGGAGGGATCGGCCTCGGTGGAGGTCATCGTGGCGGTGCCGACCGGGCGGCGATCCTCGCGGCGCTCCTTGCGCAGGGCGTGCAGGTTGCCCAGGCGGCGGACGTTGCGCTTGCGCCGCGCGGTGACGCCGTAGCGCAGCCAGTCCTCCTCCGCGGCGATCTTGCGGTCGAGCTTGTGCCGGTCGCGCTCCTCCTCCTCGAAGAACGCGTCGCGCCAGGCCTCGAACCCCGAGAAGCCCTGGTCGATGCGCCGCGTCACCCCGCGGTCGAGCCAGACGGTGGCGCGGGAGAGCGCGGAGAGGAAGCGCCGATCGTGGCTGATCAGCACGAGGGCCGCGCGGGTCGATCTCAGCTCGGCCTCCAGCCATTCGATGGCCGGCAGGTCGAGGTGGTTGGTCGGCTCGTCGAGGAGCAGCACGTCGGGCTCGGGCGCCAGCGCCTGCGCGAGCGCGGCCCGCCGCCCCTCCCCGCCCGACAGGCGCATCGGATCCTCCGCGCCGGTGAGGCCGAGGCTCTCCAGGAGGTAGCGGGCGCGGTGGGAGGCGTCGCCGGGCGCGAGCCCCGCCTCCACGAAGTCGAGGACGGTCGCGAAGCCGGAGAAGTCCGGCTCCTGCGCGAGGTAGCGGATGGTCGTGCCGGGCTGCACGAAGCGGACGCCGCGGTCGGGCTCCACGAGGCCGGCGGCGATGCGCATGAGGGTGGACTTGCCCGAGCCGTTGCGGCCGACGAGGCAGGTGCGCTCGCCCGGGGAGATCGCGAATTCGGCGCGCTCGATCAGCGGCGTGCCGCCGAAGGTGAGCGCGACGTCCTGAAGGGTGAGGAGCGGGGGAGCGGCCATGGCCGGGGCTTATGACAGCGCCGGACCACGGCCACAAACGGGATCAGGCCACCGGGCCGGTCGGGGACGGGTCGGGCGTGATCTGCGGCGAGGGGCCGGGATCGTTGATGGGGATCTCGGCCGGACGGCCGCCGGGCGCTTCCTGGGGCGTGTCGCCCGGGATCTCGGGCCCGGGCGCCGGGGTCGGCGTGTGGGGCGGCTCGAAGGGCGTGTCGGGCACCGGCGCCTCGGGGATCGGCCCCGGGCCGGGCTGGGATGGGTTGGCCATCGTGCCTCCTGACTGACGTGTCGTCGCCAACGGGAGGCGGCGGCGGCCGGTTCCGGGCGCCCGCTACTTCTTGGTCAGGAGCAGGTTGCCCTCGTTGCCGAGGGACTTCTTGATCTTGTCGGCGAACAGGGCGAGCAGCAGCGGCAGGCGCACCTCGACGCGGACGCTGTCGGCGCCGACGTCGATCTGTCCGTCCACCCGCTGGGTGAGCGCCGAGAGGTCGAAATCGAGGCGGTCCCCCGTCCAGGCGAGGTTGGCGATCGTCACGCCGCTCTTGGCGAGCAGCGCCCGGCCCTGCTCGACCCCGGTCTCGATCCGGCGCCGGGCCTCCTCGCGGCCGAGGTCGTGGGGGATGTCGACGATCAGCGGCTTGGCCATGCGGGGGCTACCATCCTGGGTTCCGGACGGCCCCCGAGGGGGGGCGACACGCCCCCTCAGATGGGGGCGGCCGGCGCCGCGGGCAACGCCGGCCGCGCGCCTCCGCTACAGGATGCGCAGGGACACCCAGGTGGTGCCGCCCATGCCGAGCGCCCGGGCCGAGCCGCGGGACAGATCGATGATGCGACCCCGCACGAAGGGCCCGCGATCGTTGATGCGCACCACCACGGAGCGCCCCGTGCGCCGGTTCTCCACGAGAACCCGCGTGCCGAAGGGCAGGCTGCGGTGAGCGGCGGTCATCCCGTTCGGATTGAAGCGCTCACCGCTCGCAGTCCGATGGCCGCTTCCGTACCAGGAGGCCGCGCCGGACTGGGCGGCGGCGGGCTGTGCCAGCGCCACCAGCGCGGCGAGGGTTCCCAGGCAGGCGGCGACGGTCCGACGAGCAGGCTTCATGTGCATGCGCATTCCCTTTGTTCTTTGCGACGGCGGCGCAAAATGAAGCCGATGAGGGCCAAAATGAGACCGGCATTCGCTGGCTCATCGGCTGCCTCCTGAGGCTAATTTCGGGGATATCGCTCGGGCCTGGACGGTCTATGTAACGCGCAAATATTCAATGCTTGCGTTTTATATCGGACCGGCTGGTTTCTACATTCATTCTCAGTGCCCGGCGAACCCCGCCAAGCAACCGGATATTGGCGCGCATGGCGCCAAGGCCTGCGCTGAGGGAAACCCAGCCATCCCCTCAGCGAACGGAACAATCCGGGATTGCGATCGAAAATAGATTTGAAGGTCAGGTTGTGCCGTGATCCATTCGCAAAGATGCGCGAATGCTCGATGACGGACAGCATCCGTTGCAACGCGCCAGTCGAAGTCCGTCAGTCCATCGTAGAACCGCTGAACCGCCGCGATGACGATGCGGGACCGCGCAGTTAAGGAAATGTTGAGGCTCGCCCGTAACGCAGTCGTTCGCAGCGACGGCCCCGCCCGGCAAAAGTTGCAGCCCCAAATCGAGACGCATTTTCCTCGATCCGGCAACCCGACCTTTACCCTACCGGAGCCATAACGAGCCGGTCAGTCGCGTAACCGGTGTTTGCCATGGCTTCCCCGCGTACCGTGGTTGCTGGCGCCGCCGCCCGGAAACAGGTCTCGCGTACCGGGCGTGCCGCGTCGGCGCCACGGATGGGTCTCGTACCCGCCGAAGGCGTCCTTCCCCTCGATCAGGTCATCGTCGGCGACTGCGTCGCCGCCATGAACGCCCTGCCGGCGGCCTCGGTCGACTGCGTCTTCGCGGACCCGCCCTACAACCTCCAGCTCGGCGAGGGCTCGCTCCTGCGACCCGACCAGAGCCGCGTCGACGCGGTCGACGACGCCTGGGATCAGTTCGCGAGCTTCGCGCAGTACGACGCCTTCACCCGCGACTGGCTCACGGCCTGCCGGCGGGTGATGAAGCCGAACGCCACCCTCTGGGTAATCGGCTCGTACCACAACATCTTCCGGGTCGGCACGGTCCTGCAGGATCTTGGTTTCTGGATCCTCAATGACATCGTCTGGCGCAAGGCCAACCCGATGCCGAACTTCCGCGGCAAGCGCTTCACCAACGCCCACGAGACCCTGATCTGGGCCTCGCGCTCGGCGGAGGCGAAGGCCTACACCTTCCACTACGAGGCGCTGAAGGCCGGCAACGAGGACCTTCAGATGCGCTCGGACTGGTTCATCCCCCTCTGCACCGGGGACGAGCGCCTGAAGGACCGGAACGGCACCAAGGTCCACCCGACCCAGAAGCCCGAGGCGCTGCTCGCCCGCACGCTGCTCTCGGCCTCCAATCCCGGGGACGTGGTGCTCGACCCGTTCTTCGGCACCGGCACGACGGGTGCGGTGGCCAAGCGCCTGGGGCGCCGCTTCATCGGCATCGAGCGCGAGACCGTCTACGCGGAGGCCGCCCGCGCCCGCATCGCGGGGATCGAGCCGCTCTCGCAGGCGGCCCTGGCCCTCGCCCCGGCCAAGCGGGCCGAGCCACGGGTGCCGTTCCTCAGCGTGATCGAGGCCGGCCACATCCGGCCGGGCGAGACCCTCACGGACGCCCGCGGCCGCTTCCGGGCCACCGTGCGCCCGGACGGGACGCTGATGGCCGGACCGGTCACGGGCTCGATCCACAAGATCGGCGCCCTGGTCCAGGGCCTGCCGGCCTGCAACGGCTGGGATTTCTGGCACGCCGAGCGCGGCGGCCGGCGCGTCCTGATCGACGATTACCGCAGCCTGCTGCGCAAGGGCATGGGCACCGCGGCCTGAAGCGGACGGCGCCCCTGCCGCGCTAGTCGCCGAGCTGGCGCGCCTCCTCGGGCAGCATGATCGGGATGCCGTCCCGGATCGGGTAGGCGAGCTTCGCCGAGCGGCTGATCAGCTCCTGCTGGGCCGAATCGTACTCGAGGGTGCCCTTGGTGAGGGGGCAGACCAGGAGTTCGAGGAGCTTCGGGTCCACCCGGGTCGCCTCGACGGGTGGGGAGAGGTCATCGGCCATCGTCTGTGTCACTCACTGCAGCGTCGGCTCGGAGCCGGAGCCGCGTACCAACTCCATCTCGGTCACCGCGATCAAGACCTCGGCCCGCGTCTTGAGGTCCGCGGCCTCCAGCATCGCCTGCTTCTCGCGCACGCCGAACGGGCTCATCATGCAAAGCGCGTTGACGAGGGCCTCGTTCGGCGCCTCCTCGATGCCGGCCCAGTCGACCTTCAGGTCGTTCGCCTCCACGAAGTCGCGCAGCGCCTTCAGGACGCCGTCGCGGTCCACGGCGTCCTCGCCCGCGCGCGCCTCGAAGTCGCTCGCGAAGGCGTCGTAGGAGACCTGGCAGCGCCGGTAGGTCGAGGCGGTGGCGAGCTCGCTCTCGATGCGGAAGCGGCTGATGCCCGTCAGCGAGATGAGGTAGCGCCCGTCGCCGGTCTCGGCGAACTGGGTGAGGCGGCCCGCGCAGCCGACCCGGTAGAGCTTCGGCGCCATCGGCGAGCCGCCGCCCTCCGCGTCGGGCTGGACCATGCCGATGATGCGGTCGGTGCGCAGCGCGTCGTCCACCATCGCGAGGTAGCGCGGCTCGAAGATGTTGAGGGGCATCTGCCCCCGCGGCAGCAGCAGGGCGCCCGGAAGGGGGAAGACGGGGATCACGGCGGGACAATCCGCCGGCCCCTTGTAGCCCGCATGGGTGCTCATCGTCCCTCCCCTGCCCGCGCGGGGCCTCAGGCGAACAGCAGCGTCGAGAGCTTGCGCCGCCCGCGGATCGCGGCCGGGTCCATCGGACCCCAGGCCTCGAAGAACTGCAGCAGCTGCTTGCGCGCCCCGTCCTCGTTCCAGGTCCGGTCGCGCCGGACGATCTCGATCAGGTTGTCGACGGCCTGCTCGCGCTCGTTGCGGCCGTTGAGCCCGAGCGCGAGATCGAAGCGGGCCTGGTGGTCCTCGGGGTTCGCCTCGACCTGCGCGGCGAGCCCGGCGAGGTCGCCGAGGGAGGCGGCCTGCTCGGCGAGCTCGATCGCCGCCCGGATGCCCACGATGGCCGGGTCGTTGGCCTTGGCCTCGGGCACCATGGCGAGCACCTGCCGGGCGTTCTCGATCTCGCCCGCGTCGAGCTGGATCTTGGCGAGGCCGCTCAGCGCCGCGACGTGGTCGGGCTCCTGGCCGAGCACCGCCGCGTAGAGCTCCGAGGCGCCCGCGAGGTCGCCCTCCGCCAGCGCCACCTCGGCCTCCGCCATGATCTCGTCGATGGGGCTCGGGCCGCCGGGGCCCACGAGGCGCTCGATGAAGCTCTTCACCTGGCTCTCGGGCACCGCGCCCATGAAGCCGTCGACGGGCTGCCCGCGCTGGAAGGCGATCACGGCCGGGATCGACTGGATGCCGAGCTGGCCCGCGATGGAGGGATGCTCGTCGATGTTCATCTTGACGAGGGCGACCTTGCCGCCCGCGGCCGTCACGGCCTTCTCGATCACCGGCGTGAGCTGCTTGCAGGGCCCGCACCAGGGCGCCCAGAAATCGACCAGGACGGGGCGGTTCATCGACTCCGCGATGACGTCCTGCCGGAAGCTCGCGGTGGTCGTGTCCTTGATGAGGTCGCCGCCGGCCCCCTGGGGGGCACCGGTGACGGGTGTGTCGTTCAGCATCTCTTCCTCGCGGCGACGGCCGATGGCGCGGGCGGGGCGCTCAGGCCACGAAAACGCGGGCGTTTACATGGGGTTTGCCCCCTGGCCTGACCACCCCGCCCGCGGCCCGATCCACCGCGTCCGGCGGGCTCAGGGCTTGGGCGCGCCCTCCGGCGGCTTGGCGTCGGTCACGAAGGTCCCCGCGTAGGCTCCCGCGGGCGTGCCCTTGCCGGACGCCTCGGCCTCGCAAGTGATCGCGGTCTTGCCCGGCTCCGGCGAGGAGAACTTGCAGGATCCCACGACCAGGACCGGGTTCTGCACCACGCCGTCCTTGCCCGACTGCCCTGGGATGACGAGGTTGATGGGCTGGAGCGGGTCGGAATCCTCGGTGCGGTCCTGCTGGGCGCCGTTGCCGCTGAAGCTCAGGGTCCGCCCCTCGCTCGACGCAAAATCGAAGCTCGTGCGGTTGCGGGCGACGAGGTTCATCATCGTGCCCTTGCAGGATCCCGTGAGGTCCTGGCCGGCGATGACAAGCCGCTCGCACCGCCCTTCGAGCTTCACGGCGGCCTGCGCCCAGGCCGCGCCGGGGGCCGCGAGGAGCGGGGCCGCGAGCAGCAGGGCGAGGGCACGGTTCGGGGAGCGGGTCGTCATGGCAGGGATCTATGGCGGCGGGCGGCGCTGTCGAGGCCCGGAGGCCCGGCCCCGCGCCGAGGCCCTGCGCTCAGGCCCCGAACCGGAGCGCACGGTCGTTCGGGGCGGACAGGTCCGTCTCGGGCCCGAGCGGCACGATGCCGGTCGGATTGATGGTCGGGTGGCTCTCGTAATAGTGCCGCTTGATGTGGGTGAGGTTCACGGTGCCGGCGACGCCCGGCAGGGCGTAGAGGTCGCGCAGGTAGTTCGACAGGTTCGGGTAGTCGGCGATGCGGCGGCGGTTGCACTTGAAGTGGCCGACATAGACGGGGTCGAACCGCACGAGCGTCGTGAACAGGCGGATGTCGGCCTCCGTGAGCGGGCCGCACAGGTAGCGCGACCGGCCGAGCGCCTCCTCGAGGGCGTCGAGTTCCGCGAACAGGGCCTCGAAGGCTTCCGCGTAGGCCGCCTGCGTGGTCGCGAAGCCGGCCTTGTAGACGCCGTTGTTGACCCGGTCGTAGACGCGGGCGTTCACGGCATCGATCGCCTCCCGCAGGGCAGCCGGGTAGAGGTCCGGCCCCGTTCCCCCGAAGGCGGCGTTCAGCATCCGGATGATCTCGGCGGATTCGTTCGAGACGATGGTGTCCCGCTCCCGATCCCACAGGACCGGCACCGTGACGCGGCCGGTGTAGCGGGGATCGGCGCGGAGATAGACCTCGTAGAGGCGTTGCGCGCCGCCGATCGGGTCCGGCGTGGCGCCGGGGCTGTCGCCGAACACCCAGCCCTCCCCGCCCATGTGCGGATCGACCACCGAGACCGAGATCGCGTCCTCCAGGCCCTTGAGGGCGCGGACGATCAGGGTGCGGTGCGCCCACGGGCAGGCGAGCGAGACGTAGAGGTGGTAGCGCCCGGCGGCACTCGGGAACCCGCCCGACCCCGAGGGCCCGGGCGAGCCGTCCGCCGTCACCCAGTTGCGGAAGGCCGATTGCTTGCGCTCGAAGCGGCCGCCGGTCGACTTCGTGTCGTACCAGCGGTCCTGCCACGCCCCGTCGACGAGCATCCCCATCGGACGTTCCCCTCCCCCGCGCGGACCACGACCTGGGATCATCACGAATGCGCGCGCAGGGCACATTCGCGCTTGTCGGCGGCCGGGCTTTGCTCGACGCTATGCGAGCCTGCCCCGTCAGCTTCGGTCAGGCAACCTCCAGCTCGGAGCGTCGGCAACGGCGCTCCTTTTCTTTGCCCGGAACCCGGCGTCCCGGGCCGGCACAGTCCTCAGGCGGGGACGAGCGCCCGGCGGCCGGGCAAGCGCCGCTCGGCGGCGACGTCGTAATCGTCCCGCGGCAGCCGGGCGAGGAAGCGCTCCGCCAGCTCGAAGACCAGGATGTCGGGCCGCGAGCGGGCGATGTAGGCCCAGTCCAGCGCCGAGGACCACACGAAATCCACCTCGGCGAAGCTCTCGGCCAGGAGCTCGGTCAGCATGCCGGGCGCGAAGTGCGCGTAGGAATCACCGAACAGCAGGAGCCGGCGGGGATCCGCGTGGGCGGCCGCGTTGCGGTAGGTGACGTGCGCGCCGGTGTGGAGCGCGCGGGCCCGCCCCTCCGCCTCGTGCGTCTCCACGAGCCGCCCGGCATGGACCCGCACGGCGTCGCGCAGGTAGCTGCGGTAGACGGCGCGCTCGACGGGCCGTCCGGGCAGCTTCTCGCCGAGGTCCATCACGAAGGCCGCCTCGTGGCCCGGGCGGGCGTCGAGGTCGGCCGGCGGCACCGCGGCGAGCGCCCGCATCAGCTCCCGGTAGGCCAGCAGGCAGCCGGCCGCGCTCCAGTGGCTGTCGGTGCGGAAGTAGAGGGGCGGCCCGTCCCGCGCGGCCCGGAAGGGGGCCAGCAGGTCGACGTAGCCGGGCGAGCCGGCGAGCCGGCGCGCGAGGCGCCGCGTCGAGGCGCGGCCGGGATCGTAGGGCAGGTCGCGGGTGAGATGGTCGTAGACCGAGAGCTTCTCCGGCACGATCGCGTGGACGCAGCGGATGCCCAGCGCCGCCGCCCGCGCGGTGCGCGCCTCGATCAGCCGCGCCCAGGCCCGCAGGTGCCACCAGCGCCGGAGCCCGCCGCCGTACTGGTCCATGACGCGGTTGCTGCCGCCGGTGAGGAACAGCCAGCCGTCGCGACCCACATGCACGGTGTCCCAGCGCTTCACGAACATGGAGGGCTGTTTAGCCGCGCCGTGCCGGGCGCGATAGCGCCGGACCTCCGGCAGCGGGCCGGCGTTCAACCCTCATGGAACCCGACCTTCTGGAACCCTCGCTGGACGCCCCGCCCGGAGCGGCGCCCGAACGGCTCGCCCCGCGGGCGGCACGGCCGGCGCGCCTGTGGCGCCCCCGGCGGGTGCTGGTCACGCCGGCCGCCCTCGAACACGCCCACGGCCGCGCGATGGTGGCCCGCGCCGAGGGGCTCGGCCTGCCCGTCGAGCGCCTGAGGGCGAACCGCATCGGCGGCCTCGGCGGTGCCGACCCGCGGCGCGCCTACGCGGAGGCCAAGGCGACGCTCGCCATCGTGGTGGCGCCGCCGACGAAGCTGAAGCTGCAGCCGATTCCGCCGAGCGCCGACTGGCGCTTCGACCTCGCCGAGGGCTGCCCGGCACACTGCCAGTACTGCTACCTCGCCGGCTCCCTCTCGGGCCCGCCGGTGACGCGGGCCTACGCCAACCTCGACGCCATCCTGGGCAATCTCGAAGGCTATCTGGGGCACGGCGCCGTCACGTCGGCGCAGCGCGCGCGGCAGGCGGAGGGCACCACCTTCGAGGCCTCCTGCTACACCGATCCCCTCGGCATCGAGCACCTCACCGGCTCCCTCTCGGCGGCGATCCGGCACTTCGGCGCCTGGGAGGCGCCGGTCCAGCTGCGCTTCACCACGAAGTTCGCCGCGGTCGGGCCGCTCCTCGACCTGCCCCACGGCCGGCGCACCCGCATCCGCTTCTCGGTGAACGCAGCCCCGGCGGCCCGCTACGAGGGGGGCACCGCGCCCCTCGCCGACCGGCTCTCCGCGATGGGCCGGGTCGCCCGCGCCGGGTATCCGGTCGGCCTGACCATCGCGCCGATCCTGCCAGTTGCCGGCTGGCAGGCCGCCTACGGGGCGCTGATCCGCGACGCGGCCCGCGAACTCGACGGCGTCGCCGACCTCGATCTCACGGCCGAGCTGATCACGCACCGCTTCACGCCCGGCTCGAAGGAGGTCCTCACCGGCTGGTATCCGGGATCGGACCTGCCGATGGTCGAGGCGGAGCGGAGCCGCAAGCTCACCAAGTTCGGCTCGGTGAAGTACGTGCTGCCGCGCGACCGGATGGCCGAGCTGCGCGAAGCCCTCACGGGGATGCTGGCCCGGGACCTGCCGGCCGCGCGCATCCTCTACTGGACCTGACCGGCCGCCGCGCCATTTCGCGGGAAACCCGGCCCTTGGCACGATTCCCCTGGCACGATTCCCCTGGCACGATTCCCGGACCGCATGTCGCACGCCCCGACCGACTCCCCGCCCACAGACGACCCGCTGATCCTGACCCTCGCCTTCGATGCGGAGACCTTCGCGCGGTTCGACGGGGAGCGCCGGCGCCACTTCCCGGAGGCGCTGAACCACATCCCCGCCCACGCCACCCTGTTCCACCACCTGCCCGGCCCGGACGAGCGCGCCGTCACCGAGACGATCGCGGCGCTCATCCGCACCTGCCCGGCGCCGGAGGTGGCGGTCACGGGCCTGCGCTTCACGGGGCGGGGCGTCGCCTACGTCCTGGATTCCGAGGCGCTGGCGGCCTTCCGCGCGCGGCTCGCCAAGGCATTCGAGGCGGGCCTCACGGCGCAGGACCGGCAGGGCTGGCGCCCGCACGTCACGGTGCAGAACAAGGTGGCGCCCGACACCGCGCGGGCCCTGCACGCGGGCCTCCAGCACGGCTTCAGCCCGTTCCGCTTCCGGGCGCCCGGCCTCCTGCTCTGGCGCTACCTCGGCGGTCCCTGGGAGGAACGGGCGCGCTTCGCCTTCGGAGCCTTCTCGTGAGGCGGCCGGACCTCGGCGTGGTGCGCCACAACCCGGTGTTCGGCCGGGCCATGGCGGTGTGGCTGCGCCTGCGCCTCAACGAGATCGGCCCGCTCGCCGCGCTCCTCACCGTCAGCCTCCTCGGCTACGGCTTCTTCGCCCTCGCCCACGAGGTCGGCGAAGGTTCGACGGAGGCCCTCGACCGCCGGATCCTGCTCGCCCTGCGCAACCCGGCCGACCTCTCGGACCCGATCGGCCCGCCCTGGCTCGAAGAGACCATGCGGGACATCACCGGGCTCGGCAGCGTCTTCACCATCGTCTTCGTCACCGCGGCCGTGGCGGCCTACCTCGTCCTCACCGGCAAGCGCCGCATCGGGTTCTTCGTGGTCGCGGCGGTCGGCAGCGGCGAGATCGTCTCGACGGTGCTCAAGCTGTTCTACCACCGCCCGCGGCCGGACCTCGTGCCCCACGGCATGGAGGTGTTCACGGCGAGCTTTCCGAGCGGCCACGCGATGATGTCGGCCATCGCCTACCTGACGCTCGCGACGCTCCTCGCCCGCCTCGACCCGCACCGGCGGGTGAAGGCTCTGGTCCTGGTCCTCGGCGTGACGGTGACGCTCCTCGTCGGGATCAGCCGCATGTATCTCGGCGTGCACTGGCCGAGCGACGTGGTGGCGGGCTGGTGCATCGGCGCCGCCTGGGCGGCCCTGTGCTGGTTCGTGGCCCTCCAGCTCCAGCGCCGCGGCGAGGTGGAGGCGCCGGACCCGCCGCCCCCGGCCTGAGGGGCGCCGTCGCGATTCGCGGCGCGGCGACGGCTCCCATCCGCCGCAAAGTGGTCTAAGGAACGCCTCGACACGCGCGTCCCCCGCGGGCGCCGGCCGATTTTCCGGGAAGCAGCGATGACCGGCTTCGATACCCTCCCCCAGATCCGCCCCACCTCGCAGCTCGTCACCATCTTCGGCGGCTCGGGCTTCGTCGGCCGTCACGTGGTGCGGGCGCTCGCCAAGCGGGGCTACCGCATCCGCGTGGCGGTGCGCCGGCCGGACCTCGCCCTGTTCCTGCAGCCCCTCGGCAAGGTCGGGCAGATCATCGCCGTCCAGGCGAACCTGCGCTACCCGGACTCCATCCGCCGGGCCGTCGAGGGCTCGGACGTGGTGATCAACCTCGTCGGCATCCTGCAGGAGGCGGGCGCCCAGAGCTTCGCGCGGCTCCAGGCGGACGGCGCCGGGGAGATCGCCCGGGCCGCCGCCGCGGCGGGCGCGGCGATGATCCACGTCTCGGCGATCGGCGCCGACCCGCGCTCGGATTCGGCCTACGCGCGCACCAAGGCCGAGGGCGAGGCGAACGTCTTCGCCGCGCAGCCGGAGGCCATCGTGTTCCGGCCCTCGCTGATCTTCGGGCCGGGCGACAGCTTCTTCAACCGCTTCGCGAGCCTCGCCCGCGCCCTGCCGGTGCTGCCGCTGGCCGGCGCCGAGACGCGCTTCCAGCCCGTCTTCGTCGGCGATGTCGCGGAGGCCGTCGCCCGGGCCGTCGAGGGCCGCGTGGCGCCCGGCAAGGTCTACGAGCTCGGCGGCCCCGAGGTCGCGACGCTGGAGCACCTCGTGCGCTACATGCTGGAGACGACGCAGCGCCGCCGCCTCGTGGTCTCGCTGCCGCTGCCGATCGCCCGGATCCAGGCGCGGGCGCTGGAGATCGCCGACACGCTGGCCCTCGGGCTGCTCCCGGCCGACCTGAAGCTCACCCGCGACCAGGTGGTGCTGCTGCAGACCGACAACGTGGTCTCCGAGGCCGCCCGGAGCGAGGGGCGGGATTTCGCGGGGCTCGGCATCATCCCGACGGCGGCCGAGGCGGTGGTGCCGGGCTACCTCTGGCGCTTCCGCAAGGCAGGCCAGTTCGCCACGGGCCGGGGGAAGCCGAGCATGGCCGAGACGCCGGACCTCCTCGCGGCCGAGCCGATGGACGCCACCTCGCAGCACCGCCCGGACCGGGCGAGCGGCCCGGCCATCGGCGCGGACGCCGCCTCACCGAGCCGGATGGGCGACCGCTGGGGAACCCGGCGCTGAGGCGGCCTCAGGGCAGCCGGCGGGGCTGGCCGGGGGGCGCCAGCAAAACCTTCCGGCTCAGGCCCTTGTGGACGTGCACCATGAGCGCGATGCCGAACAGCGGGGTGAGGAGGTTCGCCACCGGGATCACCATGAGGCCCGCCAGCAGGCAGCCGGCGGCGAGCGTCGTCAGCGAGAAGTGGCGGCGCATCTCGCCCGCCTCCGGCAGCGGCCGGTAGCGGGCGGCGGCCATCTCGAAATACTCCCGCGACAGCAGGTAGGCATTGGCGGCGAAGAAGGCCGCCACGCCGACGAGCGGCACGAAGAACAGCACCAGCGCGGCGAGGTTCACGAGGAGCGTCAGCCCGGCGAAGCGCGCCGCGTAGAGCATGGCGGTGCCGAAGGGCAGCGGCCGGCCGGTCGGCTCCCCGGGAAAGTCGGTGCGCTCCACGATCTCGGCGGCATCGTCGAGGAAGAAGCCGGCCACCAGGATGGACACCGCCGGCATCACGTAGGCCAGCGCCACGAACAGCCCGGCGCCGGCCAGGAAGTAGGCGAGGCTGTCCAGGATCGGGTACTGGGTCGAGATGTGATGGCTCGCCTGGAACCACTGGATCAGCCGCGTCAGCCCGAACCACACGAGCACGAGCAGCCCGAGGGTGAGCCCCAGCGACTTCCACAGGATCGCCCGGAGCGGACGCGAGAACGTCTGGCGCAGGGCCGCGAAGGCCGCCTCGATCAGCATGATCGCTCCATCCCGGCGGGAGATTCCGCCCGGCCGGTTCTGATGACGCGGGCGCCGACAATCAAGGCCCGGCGGCGTCCGGCCGCTTTCCCCCGTACCCCTTCCACCCGAGCCGAGCGCGCATGAGTTCCGACCCGCAGCCCAGCCACGCCCGCCTCCGGCCCGCCGCCGCGCCGCGCCTCGCGCCCCTGCCCGATCGGCCGGACGTCGTCGTGGTGGGCGCGGGCGCGGCCGGGATCGGCGCCGCGCGGACGCTCATCGCCCTCGGCCTCTCCGTGGCGGTGCTGGAGGCGCGCGACCGCGTCGGCGGCCGGGCGCTGACGAGCCTCCTGCGCGGGCACGCCGTCGATCTCGGCGCGCACTGGCTGCACGCGGGCCCGATCAACCCGCTGGTGCGCCTCGGCCGGGCGCGGGGCGAGCCGCTGCGCCGGGCGCCCCAGGAGGGCCACGTCTGGATCGGGCGCCGGCCGGGCCGCGCGGCCGAGCGCGCCGCCTCCGACCGCGCCTTCGCGGTGGCCGACCGCGCCATGACGGCGGGCGCCGCGGCGGAGGGGCCGGACCGCCCCGCGTCGAGCGCCCTGCCGCCGGGTCTCGGGCCGTGGCGCGCGCGGGTCGCCTGCGTGCACGGCCTCGTGTCGGGCCGGCCCCTCGGGGAGGTCTCGCTGCACGACTTCCCGAGCATGGAATACGGCGACAACCACTTCCTCGCCGGCGGCTACGGCGGCTACCTCGCCCGCCTCGCGCAGGGCCTGCAGGTGGCCCTGTCGAGCCCCGTCTCGGCCATCGACTGGTCGGGCGCGGGCGTGCGGATCGAGACGGCGGACGGCCGCACGGTCACCGCACGGGCCGCCATCGTCACGGTCCCCGTGATGGTGCTGCAAAGGAGCGTCGCCTTCACGCCCGCCCTGCCGGAGGCGGCGCGGGCGGCGATCGACGGCTTCTCGATCGGTCTCTACGAGCACGCGGTGCTGCACTGGCCGTCGAGCCCGTTCCGGGGCGCCGACCGCCTCGCCAGCATCGTCGGCGGGCGCCGGAAGCCCCCGGGGCTCCTCACCCGGATCGACGGCACGCCGTTCCACTACTTCGAGATCGACGCGCCGACCGCCGAGGCCCTCGACGCGCAGGGCTCGGGCGAGGACGGGACGCGACGCCTCGTCCGCTCGGTGCTGGCCGAGCATTTCGGGGCGCGGCGCCTGCACGGCCTCGCGATCCCGGCCGTGAGCGCCTGGCGGCACGATCCCTGGGCGCGGGGCTCCTGGGCGGTGGTGCCGCCGGGCCACGCCGCGGCGCGGGGCGCCCTGCGCGCGCCGGTGGGCGAGCGCCTCTGGTTCGCGGGCGAGGCCCTCTCGCGCCTGCAATGGGGCACGGTGGGGGGTGCCTGGGAGGAGGGCGAGCGCGCCGCCGCGGAGGCCGCCGACCGCCTGACGCGCCCCGCCGCCCCGGCCTGACGGCGTCGATCCGCCGGAGCTTCGCCTTGCAGCCCTGGGCCGAACATGCATCAGGTCCCCCGGGCACGCTGCGAGAAGGGCGCCGCATGGATTGGATCGAAGCGATCGGCTATCTCGGCACCGCGCTGACGATCACGGCCTCGGCCATGAGCACGATGATCCCGCTCCGGATCATCGCCCTCCTGGCGAGCGTCGCGGTGATCACCTACGGCTTCCTCATCGGCAGCATGCCGGTGGTGCTGACGGAGGCGATCCAGATCCCCTTCAACGCCTTCCGGCTCTGGCAGATGATCCGCCTGATCCGCCAGACCGAGCGGGCGGCGGCCGGCGACCTCTCCCTCGACTGGCTGCGCCCCTTCGGCACGAGCCGGGCGTTCAAGGCCGGGCAGGTGGTGTTCCGGAAGGGCGAGGCGGCGGCCGAGATGCTCTACGTCGAGAGCGGGCGCTTCCGCCTGCCGGAATTCGGCATCGAGATCGGGCCCGGCGCCATCGTGGGGGAGCTCGGCCTGCTCTCGCCGGGCAACCTGCGCACCGGCTCGCTCCACTGCGTCGAGGCGGGCCACGCGCTGTGCATCTCCTACTCGGAGGTGAAGCAGCTCTACTTCCAGAACCCCGAGTTCGGCTTCTACTTCCTGAAGCTGACGAGCGAGCGCCTGTTCCAGAGCGCCGGGTCCCCGGCCGCCCCGCGCCCCGGCGTGCCCGCCGGGAGCGAGGTGCTCTGATCACCCCGGCCGGGCCCGCTCCTCCGAACCCTCGACCTGAGGTGCCCCTGCAGGGGGCCTCGAAGGAGTCCTCCAGGGATCGTCTGCGAGCTGGAGGGCTCCTTCGAGGCTCCGCTTCGCTGCGCACCTCAGGATGAGGTCGCGGGTGGGAGGCAGCCATCACCGGGCGGACCCCATCCACCCACCTCATCCTGAGGTGCCCCCGTGAGGGGGCCTCGAAGGAGCCCTCCAGAATCCTCCACGCCCCCTGGAACCCTCCTTCGAGGCTTCGCTTCGCTGCGCACCTCAGGATGAGGTGGAAGGCGTGGGAATGGGTCGCGGAACCGGCCTCAGAGCATGCTCGGCAGGATGCGGTCCGGCGGGCGGTGGCCGTCCATGAAGGTCTTGATGTTGATGATGACCTTCTCGCCCATGTCGACGCGGCTCTCGTGCGTGGCCGAGCCCATGTGCGGCAGCAGCACCACCTTGCCGGTGCGGGCGAGCTTCACGAGGCGCGGGCTCACCGCGGGCTCCTGCTCGAACACGTCGAGGCCGGCCGCCGAGATCTCGCCGGACTCGATGAGGCGGGCGAGCGCGGTCTCGTCGATCACCTCGCCGCGGGCGGTGTTCACCACGATCGCCTCGGGCTTCAGGAGCTTGAGGCGACGCGCGGAGAGCAGGTGATAGGTGGCCGGCGTGTGCGGGCAGTTCACCGAGACGATGTCGACCCGGGCGAGCATCTGGTCGAGGGATTCCCAGTAGGTCGCGTCGAGGTTGCTCTCGATCGGCGCCGGCACCCGGCGGCGGTTGTGGTAATGGATCTGCAGGCCGAAGGCGCGGGCGCGGCGGGCCAGCGCCTGGCCGATGCGGCCCATGCCGACGATGCCGAGGCGCTTGCCGGTGATGCGGCGGCCCAGCATCCAGGTCGGCGACCAGCCGGTGGTCCAGTCGTCGTCGGGGATGATGCGGGCGCCCTCGGTCACCCGGCGCGCCACGGCGAGGATCAGCGCCATGGTCATGTCGGCGGTGTCCTCGGTGAGCACGCCCGGCGTGTTGGTCACCGTGATGCCGCGCTCCAGCGCCACGCCCACGTCGATGTGGTCGACGCCGTTGCCGAAGTTCGCGATCAGCCGCAGGTTCGGGCCGGCCTGGGCCAGGAGGCCGGAATCGATCTCGTCGGTGACGGTCGGCACCAGCACGTCGGCCTCCCGGATCGCCGCGGCCAGCGCCTCCTCCGAGAGGGGCTTGTCATCGTGGTTGAGGCGAGTGTCGAACAGTTCCCGCATGCGGGTCTCGACCGCGTCCGGCAGGCGCCGCGTGACGACCACCAGCGGCTTGCGCTTCAACGACGACATCCTTCCTCCCGCAACGCTGGCCCGGGGCCGGGCTACGTCCGCCGCATCCGGTTGTCCGGATCGCGGTTTCAGGCTCCATTAACCAGTCTCGGCCAGACAGGATCCGGTGCCTCGGCGCCCGCTCGGGCCCTCCGGCCTCTCTAGCAGAGCGAAGGCGTAACACAATGCGGGCCAGCGGCCCACGGCCGCCCGCGGGAAATCGGGCGGACCGCTACGGGAGACGGACGATGCGTTCCCTGACCTACCTGACCCTGACGGTCCTCGGCCTGCACGCCCTCGCGGGGCCCCTCCTGCCCGGCGCAGCCCTGGCGGCGCCGAGCCCGGCACCGGAGGCCGGGACCGGGCGCGTCACCGGTTTGGCGCTGCCCCGCTACGCGAGCCTGAAGACGGACCGCGTGAACCTGCGCGAGGGTCCCTCGAAGGATCACCGCACCCTCTGGGTGTTCCAGCGCGCCGGCCTGCCCGTCGAGATCGTCGCCGAGTTCGAGACCTGGCGGCGCATCCGCGATTCGGAAGGGACGGAGGGCTGGGTGCTGCACTCGCTGCTCTCCGGGCGCCGCACGGCAATCGTGATCGCGCCCAAGGGAACCGAGAAGGGGCCCGAGAAGGGCGCGGCGGTGCCCCTGCGCGCCCGCGCGGCGGACGATGCCCAGGACGAGGCCCGGCTTCAGGGCGGGGTCATCGGCAGCGTGAAGAGCTGCACCGGCACCTGGTGCCGCCTGATCGTGGCGCTGCCCGAGAAGCGCGGCGACGTGGACGGCTACGTCCGGCAGGATCGCCTCTGGGGCGTCTACCCCAACGAGAAGGTCGATTGAGGCAGGCCTCGCCGAGGGCACCCGGGGAGCCGGCACGAAAAAGGCCCGGGAGACCGGGCCTTTCGCAGTTCCATGCGGCTCGCGAAGCGACCGGCGGCTTACCCGGCCTGCCGGCGGCTCGGGCTGCGGCGGCGCAGGCGCACGATCACCTCGACGCCGGCGATCTCCATGCCCTCGGGGGCCTCGGGCAGCGAATCGACGGTGATGCCGCAATCGGGCATGTCCAGCACCTGTCCCTCGTCCTCGAGGTAGAAGTGGTGGTGCTCGCTCGGGTTCGTGTCGAAATAGGCCTTCGAGCCGTCCAGCGCGAGCTGGCGCAGGAGGCCGGCCTCGGTGAACTGGTGCAGGGTGTTGTAGACGGTGGCGAGCGAGACCGGCACCTTGGCGCGCATGGCCTCGTCGTAGAGCATCTCCGCCGTCAGGTGGCGGTCACCGCGCCCGAACAGCAGCCAGCCGAGGGACAGGCGCTGGCGGGTCGGCCGCAGGCCGGCGCGGCGCAGGCGGTCGCGCAGGTCTGAGAGCGGGCAGCCGCGGCGGCCGGCACCGGCAGCCTCACCCGTGAGGGAGGGAATCCGCGCGTTGAGCACGGCCTGCAGGGGCACCAGTTCGGACATCGGCGGGACTGAACGCTCGCGGGAATGGATAATTCACGGCTGAGTATAGGAGAGCGTCGCAGATGCCGCAACCCGCGCCGCAAGCGGGGCGCTATGCGTCCGCGACGATCAACCGGGATCGTGAGGCCGTGGTGCGAACGGGGCCGGCACCTATCCGCCGGTCAATCTCCGCGCAACCTGAACCGTTCGCCCCCGACGGCGTTGACGGTCGCCCTCGACCAGCCCGTCCCCGGAGCCGACCCCTATGGCAGATCCCCTGCGCGCCCGCATCACCGCCGTCCTGCTCGCGCTCGCCGTCGCCATCCCGGCCGGCGTCGCGCTCCCGATCGCCGCGGCGGAGCACGCCGCCGCGGGACCGGCCCAGTCGTACATGTTCCGGGAGCAGCGGTTCCGGAACACCTGCCGCAGGCCCCTGAAGTTCGCGGCCGGCACCTGCGTCCGCCGCTGTCCGGCGGGCTACCAGGACATGGGCGGCTACTGCCGCATGCGCAGCCAGCGCTGGTAGGCGCAGGTCCCCCTCAGGGCCCCGGATCGTTGGCGAGCAGGATCGGCTGGCCGTGCGGGGTCGCCTCGGCGGCCCGCGCGAAGGCGTCGCGGCGCGCGGCGAGGTCTGCCGCCTCGGCGATGCCGCGGCGCGCCATGAGGGTCTCGACCGCCGTCAGCCACGCCGCGTAGTCGGTGGTGCCGCCCTGGGCGCCCGCCGCCTCGCCGAGGGCCGCGGCCCACTCGGCCCAGGTGAAGACGCCGCGCTCCTGCAGGCTGACGACGAGGCCGAAGACCTGCGCCTCCCAGGGGGCGCCGAAGGGTGATTCGGCGGCGGGCCCCGCAGGGCCGGGCAGGCCGCTCACGCGGCGCCCCCGCCGGCCGGCTCCGGGTCGCTCTCGAGGTAGCTCTCGAAGGCGTTGACCGAGACCGCGAGGCCGGGCTCGGCATCCGCCCCCCACAGCTCGCTGCCCGCGAAGCGCACGGTGTAGAGCCATTGCGGCGCGGCGCCGGCCAGGCGGGCGTTGCTGTCGGGAAACACGAAGCTGCCGCACACGCTCTCGACCGTGCCGCGGCAGCCGCGGACGTAGCGCGGTAGACGGGTGTGCCCCGGCGGGTTCATGCGCCGGGCCCGCACCGCGTCGCTGGGCGCGAAGCGGGGCGCCTGCGCCACGGGCCGGTCGCTCGGGAAGCCGTGGGCGAAGAGCGGGGCGACCTCCTCGCAGCGCAGCACGCGCGCCACGGGCGCGGCCGGCGCGTCGGCCCGGCCGGCCGCGATCTCCGCCGGGCTCGCGAGGCCGCATTCCGCGAGCTGCCGCTCCAGCGCCTTCAGCCAGATCGCGTAGTAGGACGACGTGAGGTACTCCGCCGGCGGCAGGGCCTCCCGGGCCGCGCGGCTGTGGTCGAGGTTCCAGGCGCCGGTGAGCCCCATCGCCATCGCGAGGGCGAAGACCCGGCGCTCCCACTCGGCGTGGAAGACCGGCTCGCCGGCCTCCGGCGCCACCGGGCCGAGGCCGTGCATCCCGCCGAGGTCCTGCCCGCCGTTCACGGGGCACCCCCCGGGGCCCGGGGCAGCCCCGTCCCGATCATCGCGTCGCGGGTCACGAGGGCGGCGAGCGCCGCCTCGTCGAGGCCCTCCGTGCCGTCCGGGCGCATCGGCAGCACCATGTAGCGGAGCTCGGCCGTCGAGTCCCAGACGCGGATGCGGGTCTCCGCCGGCAGCGCGACGCCGAACTCGGCGAGCACCCCGCGGGGGTCGATCACGGCGCGGGCGCGGTAGGCCGGCGCCTTGTACCAGACCGGCGGCAGGCCGAGCACCGGCCAGGGGTAGCAGGAGCACAGGGTGCAGACGACGAGGTTGTGGGTCTCGGGCGTGTTCGCGACCACCACCATGTGCTCGCCGCCCCGCCCTCCGATCCCGATCTCGCGCAGGGTCGGGGTGGCGTCGGCGAGGAGGCGGTCGCGGAAGGCCGGGTCCGTCCAGGCGCGGGCCACGGCGCGGGCGCCCTCGTGCGGGCCGACGCGGGTCTCGTAGGTCTCGATCAGCGCATTGAGCGCCGCCGGATCGACGTAGCCCTTCTCCACGAGGAGCGATTCGAGCGCCCGCACCCGCAGCTCCATGGGCGAGAGCGCGCTGCGCGCGTGATCGTGCTCGGGGTGGTGATCGTGCGTGTGCGCGTTCGTGTGCGCGTTCGTGTGCTCGTGCGCCATGCCGGCTTCCTCGAACCGGGTGCGGGCCGGGCCTCCGGTTCCCTCAGGCGAAGACCGCCCCGCACCGGCGGGGCGGGCCCCGTCAGTGCTGCAGGATCTTCGACAGGAAGGTCTGGGCGCGCTCGGAGCGCGGCTTGCCGAAGAAGTCGTCCTTGCTGGCGTCCTCCACGATCTCGCCGCGGTCCATGAAGATCACCCGGTCGGCGACCTTCCGGGCGAAGCCCATCTCGTGGGTGACGACCATCATGGTCATGCCGTCGCGGGCGAGCTCCACCATGACGTCGAGCACCTCGCCGACCATCTCGGGGTCGAGCGCCGAGGTCGGCTCGTCGAACAGCATCACCACGGGGTTCATGGCGAGCGCCCGGGCGATGGCCACGCGCTGCTGCTGGCCGCCCGAGAGCTGGCCCGGGTACTTCGCGGCATGGGCCGAGAGGCCGACGCGGGCGAGGAGATCGAGACCCCGCTTCTTCGCGTCCTCGGACGAGCGGCCGAGCACCTTGCGCTGCGCGATGGTGAGGTTCTCGGTGATCGAGAGATGGGGGAACAGCTCGAAGTGCTGGAACACCATGCCGACCCGCGAGCGGAGCTTGGGCAGGTTGGTGGACTTGTCGGCGATCTTGGTGCCGTCCACCGTGATCTGGCCCTTCTGGAAGGGCTCCAGGGCGTTCACGCACTTGATCAGCGTCGACTTGCCGGAGCCCGAGGGGCCGCAGACCACCACGACGTCGCCCTTGGCGATGCGGGTGGTGCAGTCCGTCAGCACCTGGAAGTCGCCGTACCACTTGCTGACGCCGCTGATGTCGATCATCGACGCGCCGGCGGCGGCGCCCGCCTGCGGCGTGACGAGGCGGCCGGGCTGCAGCCCGTCATCCGTGGGTGCCTCGGCGCCGGTGGCGACCGGCTCGGTGACGACGGGGCCGGGCATCGGCGATGAGGTCATGGCGCGCTCCTCGGAACGGTGCGTCAGCGGATGATGGCGACGCGGCGCTGCAGGCGCCGCACCAGGAAGGAGGCCGTGAAGCACACGGCGAAGTAGACGACCGCCGCGAACAGGTACATCTCGACGAGGCGCCCGTCGCGCTGGGCGACCTTCGAGGCGGCCCCGAGGAAGTCCGTCAGCGACAGAACGTAGACGAGCGAGGTGTCCTGGAACAGCACGATGGTCTGCGTGAGCAGCAGCGGCAGCATGTTCCGGAAGGCCTGGGGCAGGATGACGTTCGTCATCGACTGCCAGTAGGTCATGCCCAGCGCCGAGGCGGCGCCGCTCTGGCCCTTGGGGATCGACTGGATGCCCGCCCGCATGATCTCGGAGAAGTAGGCCGCCTCGAACAGCGTGAAGGTGATCAAGGCCGACGGGAAGGCGCCGACCTGGATCGGGTTCGGCGAGCCGGTCACGTAGGCGCCGATGTAGGGCACCAGGAAGTAGAACCAGAAGATCACCAGCACGAGGGGCAGGGAGCGCATCAGCTCCACGTAGGTTTTGGCCACCTGCTTGAGGCCGGGCACGCCCGACAGGCGCATCATGGCGAGCAGCGTGCCGAGGATGATGCCCATGCCGGCCGCGAGCGCCGTCAGGGTCACGGTGAAGATCATGCCCTGGCCGAACAGGTAGGGCAGCGACGACCCGATGACGCTGAAATCGAAGTTTGCGAACATCAGCGCTGCCCCGGAACCGCCACGGCCCGCTCGAGGTAGCTCGCGCAGGTGATCACGACGAGGTTGATGAGGACGTACAGGATCGTGGCGGCCGTGAAGGCCTCGAACACCTGGAACGAGAATTCCTGCATGGAGCGGGCGCGGGCGGTCAGCTCCAGGAGGCCGATGGTGAGGGCCACCGACGTGTTCTTGAGGTTGTTCAGGAACTCGGAGGTGAGCGGGGGCAGGATGATCCGGTAGGCGTTCGGCAGGATCACGTAGCGGTAGGTCTGCGCCACCGTGAAGCCCATCGCGGTGCCGGCCATGCGCTGCCCGCGCGGCAGGGACTGGATGCCGGCGCGGACCTGCTCGGCGACGCGGGAGGCGGTGAAGAAGCCGAGGCAGACGACGCCGGTGTAGAAGGGCGCGTTCGGCAGTTGCTTCAGCCAGTTGCCCCAGGCCTGCGGGAGCACCTCCGGCAGCACGAAGTACCAGAGGAACATCTGCACGAGGAGCGGGATGTTGCGGAACAGCTCCACGTAGGCCGTCCCGACGGCGTTCGCCGCCTTGCTGGGCAGCGTGCGCAGCACGCCGATCAGCGAGCCGAGGCAGAAGGCGATCACCCAGGACGAGAGCGCGGTGGCGATGGTCCAGAGCAGGCCGGACAGCAGCATGTCGGCGTAGGTGCCGGTGCCCTCGGGGCTCGCTTCGAGGAAGATGCCCCAGTTCCAGTTGTAGTTCATCGGTCCCGGTTCAGCCGCGCGAGGAAGGGAGGGCCGTGAAGGAGGCGGAGCCGGCCCCGCGCTCGCGGAACCGGCTCCGGTTCAGGTCAGTAGGCGGCCGGGTCCGGGCTGGAGATCGGCGTGGTGAACTGCTTCTTCATCTCCGCGCTCATCGGCAGGTTCAGGTTGATGTTGCGCGGGGGGATCGGCTGGGTGAACCACTTGTCGTAGAGCGTCTTGCCCTCGGGGCTCGTGTAGAGCTTGGCGGTCGCCTCGTCCGCCACCTTCTTGAAGGCCGCGTCGTCCTTGCGCACCATGATGCCGTAGGGCTCGGGCTTCGAGAGGGCCTCGGTCGATATCTCGTAGGCGCCCGGATCCTTCGATGCGGCGGCGAGCGAGGCGAGCAGCACGTCGTCCATCACGAAGGCCACAGCGCGCCCGGTCTCGACCATCAGGAACGCCTCGGCGTGGTCCTTGGCGGGCAGGATGGTCAGGCCGAGCTTGCGCTCGACGTTGGCCTCGTTGATCTGCTTGATGTTCGTGGTGCCCGAGGTCGAGACGACGGTCTTGCCCTTCAGGTCCTCGATCGTGTGAAGGTTGGCCGACTTCTTGGAAACGTAGCGGGTCGCGGTCAGGAAGTGCGAGTTGGTGAACCAGACCTGCTTCTCGCGCTCGGCGTTGTTGGTGGTCGAGCCGCACTCGAGATCGATGGTGCCGTTGGCCATCAGCGGGATGCGGGTCGCCGAGGTGACGGGGTTGAGCTTAACGTCGATCTTCTGCAGGCCGAGATTCTGCTTCACGGCGTCGGCGATCCGCAGGCAGATGTCCATCGCGTAGCCGACCGGCTTCTGGTTGGCGTCCAGGTAGGAGAACGGCACCGACGAATCGCGGTAGCCGATGGTGATGGCGCCCGTGTCCTTGACCTTCTTGAGGGTGCCGGTGAGTTCCTGGGCCCCGGCGGCGCCGGCGGTCGCGAGGAACAGGCCGAGGGCCGCGACGCTTGCGCGGAGACGTGGTTGGGAATGCATCGACAAGGGGACTCCTGATCCGTCAATCGCCCGCCGGCCGGGGAACGATCTTCCCTGCGCCGTTGAACCCGAGCCTAGCAGGACGTCGCGCCTCTGCAATGATGGTGCCGGCCCCGGCGCGCGACGCAGGTGAGGACAAGCGGATTTTGTCGCACTCACAGGCGCTTGCTGGCGCTCGTGCGCCACGCATGCGAAAGCCCCCGCGCGAGGTCGTCGCGCGGGGGCTTCGGGTCGTCGGGTCTTAGAAGTCGCGCTGGACGCGGGCGCGGATCTGGTAGGAGTCCTGCTGGGTCACCGTGTAGGCGGGCTGGCCGGCGATCGTCAGCGTGCGGGTCAGGTCCGGCGTGCGGCCCTGGTTGAGGCCGACGCGGGTGTAGAGACCCTCCATGCCGATATCGAGGTCCTTCACCGGCGACCAGATCAGGCTCGCGCCGGCCACCACCTGGTTGACGTCCCGGAGCACGGGGCTGAGGGCGTAGCCGGCCGGGTTGGTGATGAAGGACGGGGGCACGGTGCCGCCGATGGCGCCGTTCGAGAGGCTGAGCGCGGCGCGGGCGGCCTTGCTGTACTGGACCTCGCCGTAGGAGCCGTAGAAGGCCGAGCGCCACTCCGGCGACCAGTAGTGCAGGTAGGACGCCACGACCGTGAAGCTGTTCGACAGCTCGATGCGGCCGGTGATCGGGTTGACGACGGCGTCGTTGAAGTACTGCGCGAACTGGGTGTTCTGGTTGAGCGTCGAGCTCTGGATCCAGGTCGCGGTGTAGGCCTGGAAGCCGGTGTAGGACATCGCGCCCTCACCGTAGGCACCCTGCAGGTAGAGGGTGTCGCCCGGGGCGATGAAGGGCAGGTTCACCTTGATGCCGCCCTGCACGGCCCAGCCGTACTCGTTGGAGGGGCGGCGGACCGCGGCGAGGGAGGCGGCGCCGCCGTTCAGCCCGAAGATGGTGCCGGTCGGGTTGCCGATGCCGACCTCGTGGACGGCGGCCGAGAGCTGGGCCGAACCCCAGGCCTGGTCGAGGCGGAGCGCGCCGACGAAGTCGGGGGTGCGGTTCTTCTGGGTGACGTCGAAGTAGACCTCGGAGGTCGGCAGGCCGGCCGCGTTGAAGGCGTTGGCCACCGGCGAGAGCGAGGCGTTGTTGACGAACACCGCGAAGGAGGAGTTGGCCGTCGCCTGGTTCGAGATCGACGAGAAGATCGGCTGCCAGCGGAAGGTCGGATCCTCGAGCGAGATCGTGGCCGACCAGCCCTCGCCGAACTTCGCCGTGTAGGCGAGGAGGTTCGTGGAGGCCACGTCCGAACCGAGGGACAGGGCCATGATCTCGAAGTCGTGGGCGTAGAAGTCGAAGAACGACGAGGCGCGACCCGCGGTCAGGCCGGCGAACTGCACGAAGGCCTTGTCGACGTTCACGTACTGCTGGGCGCGGCCGAACGTGTCGGGGCCGAGCGCCGGGAAGGCGTTGCCGATGCGCTGCTGCGAGCCCGAGGTCACGAAGTTGCCGGTGCGGCTCTGGACGTCGAGGCGGGTGAAGGCGCGGAGCGTCCCTAGGCGGTCTGCGTGCGGGCGTCGACGTTGAGGCGCATCGCGCCGCGGTAGTTCGAGAGGTCGCTGCCGCGGACGTAGTTGGATCCGACGACGCCGGCCTCGAAGCGGGCGCGGCCCGAGACGCGCAGGCAGGTATCGGTGCCCGGGATGTAGAAGAAGCCCGCGCCGTAGGCGGAGCAGACGCGCACGTACTCGATCGGCGCAGCCTTCTTGATCGGCAGGTCCGCAGCCTGTGCGCCGACCACGGTCGCGAGACCCGCAGCGCCACCGAGCAGTACCGACTTGATCTTGATCATGTGTCCAACCCCAACCCAGCTGACATGCCCACAGGGCGTTCCGATGCGGCCGCACACCCCCATGGCCTTCGCGGCCGGGCGGTGCGGGCTCTCCATCGGGCTGCACATTCGTTGTGCTAGCTGTTCTGCCCGTGAGCACTGTTCGTGTGCTTCACCCTGAATACAATTGGATAATTCAATACGCTCGGGACTCAAGCGCTTATGCGCTCCGGGCCCGGGACTCACAGCAGGTCGCCGCCCACTGTGACTTTTCTGCAAGGAATCGGAGCCCCCCAGGCAACGGAAAGGGCCGCCCCCGGCATCCGGCGACGGCCCCCTTGCTGTGTTGTGGTTGTAGCGGGTTTCGGTTGCCGCCTCAGGGTGTCGACGGCCCGACGAATTCGCCGAATCGCCGACCCAGGATCACAGGACTACTGGGTGATCTCGTTGCCCGTGTAGTCGATCGCGCCCGAGGCGTTCTTCTTCCACATGTAGAGGACGTAGTCGGGCCGGGTGATGTCGCCCTTCTTGTCGTAGGCGATGTCGCCGATCACGGTCTGGTTCGGCTTGCCCTGGTGCAGGTAGTCGGCGAGCTTCTTGCCGTCCGTCGAGCCCGTCGCCTCCATGGCGTTCTTGAGGATCTGCACGGCCGCGTAGGCGTAGAGCGTGTAGGCCTCGGGATCGATGTTCTTGGCCTTGAAGGCCGCCACCACGTCCTTGGCGTTCGGGTTCTTGCGCGCGTCGGGCGAGAAGGTCATCAGCGTGCCCTCGGAGCCGGGGCCGGCGATCTGCACGAACTCCTTGTCGGTGATGCCATCACCGCCCATGAGGGGGGCCTTGAGGCCCTGGTCGCGCATCTGGCGCACGATCAGGCCGGCCTCGGTGTGGATGCCGCCGAAGTAGACGACCTCGACGCCCGCCTGCTTCAGCTTCGAGACGAGGGCCGAATAGTCCTTCTCGCCCGGGTTGATGCCCTCGTAGACGGCCTCCTTGCCGCCGCCCTTGGCCTTGAAGGTCTTCAGGGTCTCGTCGGCGAGCCCCTTGCCGTAGGGGGTCTTGTCGTGGACGAAGGCGACCTTCTTGCCCTTGAAGTTGCTGGCGAGGTACTCGCCCGCCACAGCGCCCTGCTGGTCGTCGCGGCCGCAGGTCCGGAAGGTGTTCCAGTTGCCGCGCTCGGTGAACTTCACGTTCGTGGAAGCCGGGGTGATCTGGATGATGCCGGCATCCTGGTAGACGTCCGAGGACGGGATCGAGACGCCGGAGTTGAAGTCGCCGACGACCATCTTGACGCCCTCCGAGGCGAACTTGTTCGCCACCGAGACACCCTGCTTCGGGTCGGAGGCGTCGTCGCCCACCGAGAGGACGAACTTCTCGGACTTGCCGCCGACCTTCACGCCGCCGGCCTTGTTGATGTCCTCGACGGCCTGGGTGACGCCGTTGCGGATCTGGTTGCCGAAGGCCGCGCTGCCGCCGGTGAGCGGGCTCGCCACGCCGATCTTGACCTGCGCCTGGGCCGCGCCCGAGGCCAGTAGGCCGAGCGCGAGGCCGGCCAGAAGCATCGATCTCATCCTGTTCCCTCCGTGTGATGTCCGCCCGGCGCCGCGTGTGCCTTGAGGCGGATCAGGGTCCCTCGGCGGCCGCACGCGCGCGCCAGGTCAGCGGGCTGGTGCGCTCGTAGAGCCAGCGATACTGTGTGGTCATCTGCCGGGTGCGGGTCACCCGGAAACCCACCGCCCCCACCGCGAGCACCACGGCCGCGTCGACCGCGTAGTACTGCGCCGACAGGAGCGTGCCCTCGAACAGGGCGAAGTGGATGAAGCGCACGGCGGCGGCGACCGCGAGGAGCGCCGGCACGCACTGCCAGAACGGGCGCCAGGCGCGGGCGAGCCCGCGGGCGGTCATCCAGGCGGCCCAGCCGCCCATCAGCACCGTGACGAGCAGGAAGAGGCCGACCGACGCCTCCTCGTAGAGGATCCCCTGCATCGGCTCAGGTCTCCACGCCCGGGTGGCCGCCCTCGAGGTAGGCGGCCTTGATGGAGGGATCGTCGAGGAGCTGGCGGCCGGTGCCACTCAGGGTGATGCGCCCGTTGACCAGCACGTAGCCCCGGTGGGCGAGCTTCAGCGCGTGGTAGGCGTTCTGCTCCACGAGGAAGATCGTCATCCCGTCCCGCGCGTTGAGGTCGCGGATCGCCCCGAAGATCTGCTTCACCACGAGGGGCGCGAGGCCGAGCGAGGGCTCGTCGAGGAGGAGGAGGGTCGGCCGGCTCATCAGGGCGCGGGCGATGGCGAGCATCTGCTGCTCGCCCCCCGACATGGTGCCGCCGCGCTGGTACAAACGCTCCTTGAGGCGGGGGAACAGGGCGCAGACCCGCTCCAGGTCCTCCGCGAAGTGGCGCCCGCCGTGCAGCGCGGCGCCCATCTGCAGGTTCTCGTAGACGGTCATGCGCGGGAAGACGCGCCGCCCCTCCGGCGATTGCGCGATGCCGAGGCGGGCGATCTCGTGCGAGGGCAGCCGGGTGATGTCCCGCCCCGCGTAGTGGATCGTGCCCGAGCGCGCCTGGGGCGCCCCGAAGATCGTCATCATCAGGGTCGACTTGCCGGCCCCGTTGGCGCCGATCAGCGTGACGATCTCGCCCCGGGCGACGTCCATGTCGACGGAGCGCAGCGCCGCGACGCTGCCGTAGTAGGTCGAGACGCCCCGGACCGCGAGGAGCGGCTCGGCGGCCGCCGCCTGGCGGGCGCGGGTCTCCTCGACGAGGACGTTGATGCCGGCGACGCTCATGGGTGCACCTTCGCGGCCGCATCCGCATCGGCAGGACCGTGGTCGGCAGCGACGTGCGCGATGCCGACCTCGGCCTCCACCGCCTCGACCTCCTCGTCCTCGACGCCGAGGTAGGCGGCGATGACGCGGGGGTCCGCGCGGATCTCGGCGGGGGTGCCGTCGGCGATCTTCACGCCGTAATCGAGCACGACCACGTGGTCGGAGATCTCCATCACCACCGACATGTCGTGCTCGATGAGGAGCACGGAGGTGTCGTGCGCGTCGCGGATGTGGCGCAGCAGCGCGTTCAGCTCCAGCGACTCGCGCGGGTTGAGGCCGGCCGCCGGCTCGTCGAGGCAGAGCAGCACCGGATCGGTGCACATCGCCCGGGCGATCTCGAGCCGGCGCTGGGCGCCGTAGGGCAGGTCGCCCGCCGGATCGTCGGCGCGCGCCGTGAGGTCGATGCGCTCCAGCCAGGCCTTGGCCCGCTCGATCGCGGCGGCCTCCGCCGCGCGGTAGCCGCCGATGCCGAGAAGCCCCAGCACCGTCATCCCCGAGGCGCGCATCAGCGGCGCGTGCTGGGCCACCAACAGGTTCTCCAGCACCGTCATGCCGGAGAACAGGCGGATGTTCTGGAAGGTGCGGGCGACCCGCGCGCGCCGGTTCACCGCGTGGTTCGGCAGGCGCTCCAGGAGGTGCACGGCGCCGTCGCCGTGGCTGAGCGAGAGCCGCCCCTCGGTGGGCTTGTAGAAGCCGGTGATGCAGTTGAAGACCGTGGTCTTGCCGGCCCCGTTCGGGCCGATCAGCGCGGTGATGTCGCCGCGCCGCACCCGGAAGGAGAGGTCGCCGACGGCGGTCAGCCCGCCGAAGCGCATGGTGAGGTGCTCGACGGCCAGCACCGCGTCGCGGGTGTCGGCGCCCATCAGCCGTGCCCCTCGCGCACGAGGCTGCCCGCGATGGCGCGGCGCTCCTTGAGGGCGACCGAGGGCACCCGCTCCGAGATCAGCCCCCGGGGGCGCCAGACCATCATGGCCACCATGGCGAGGCCGAACAGCAGCAGGCGGTACTCGTTCGGGTCGAAGCCCTCGCCGAACACGGCCTTCAGGAAGCCGAGGTTGCGCAGGAGCTCGGGGCCGCCGACCATCGCCACCGCCGCCACCGCGACGCCGACCTGGCTGCCCATGCCGCCGAGGACGACGATGGCGAGGATGATGGCGCTCTCCAGGAAGTTGAAGCTCTCGGGGCTGATGAAGCCCTGGCGCACGGCGAAGAAGGAGCCCGCGAAGCCGCCGAACATGGCGCCGAGGGCGAAGGCCGTGAGCTTCGTCGTGGTGGTGTTGATGCCCAGCGAGCGGCAGGCGATCTCGTCCTCGCGCAGGGCCTCCCAGGCGCGCCCGACCGGCAGGCGGCGCAGGCGCAGCGTCACGAGGTTGGTGACGAGGGCCAGCGCCAGGATCAGGTAGTACAGGAAGACGATGCGGTGCATCGAGTCGAAGGGCAGGCCGAAGCGGGCCGCGAAGCCGTCCTCGCCCGCCGTGAAGGGCAGGCCGAAGAAGGTCGCGCGGGGGATCGACGAGATGCCGGCCGCGCCGCCCGTGAAGTCCGTCCAGTTGATGAGCACGAGGCGGATGATCTCGCCGAAGGCCAGCGTCACGATGGCGAGGTAGTCGCCGCGCAGGCGCAGCACCGGGAAGCCGAGGAGCATGCCCCAGAGCGCCGCGAACAGGCCGGCGAGCGGCAGGCAGATCCAGAAGGAGAGCCCGAAGGTCGTCGAGAGCAGGGCGTAGGAATAGGCCCCCACCGCGTAGAAGGCGACGTAGCCGAGGTCGAGCAGGCCCGCGAGGCCGACCACGATGTTGAGGCCCCAGCCGAGCATCACGTAGGTGAGGATCAGGATGCCGAGGTCGATCCAGTAGCGGGCCGAGGACAGCCCCCCGGTGGCGAGCGCCGCGATGAGGGGCAGGAACAGCGCGAACCCGATGAACAGCGGCAGCGCGACCCGGCCGACGCGCTGGCCGGCATTCGGCTCGGCCTGCACCGCCTCGGTGGCCTGGTGGGCCGAGGGCGTCAGGGCGCGCCGGGCGTCGCGGCGCAGGAGCACGAGGCGCTGGACGATCCGCAGGGCGAAGATCGCCCCGCAGAGGGCCGCGACGAGGCCCCAGCGGGGCGTCAGGTCGAGGGCGCTCGTCTGGCTCAGGTCGGTCCGGTAGCTGACGATGGGGACGCAGAGCCCGAACGCCACGAGGGCGTAGAGGGCGGCGTCCTTCAGGATCGCGGGAATCGGGGCGGGGCCGGCGGCCTGCGCGTGGGTCGGCATCGCCGGCTCAGACCTTCTCGACCTCGGCGCGGCCGAGGATTCCCGAGGGCATGAAGATCAGCACGATGGCGAGGATCGAGAAGGCCGCCACGTCCTTGTACTCGATCGAGAAGTAGGCCGACCAGAAGGTCTCGATGAGCCCGATGATGAGCCCTCCGAGCACGGCGCCCGGCAGCGAGCCGATCCCCCCGAGCACGGCGGCCGTGAAGGCCTTCACACCGGGCACGAACCCGTCCGAGAACGACACCACGCCGTAGTACATCAGGTAGAGGACGCCCGCGACCGCCGCCAGCGCCGCGCCGAGCACGAAGGTGAGCGAGATGGTGCGGTCGACGTCGATGCCGAGGAGGGCGGCCATCTTGCGGTCCTGCTCGCAGGCGCGCTGCGCCCGGCCGAAGGGGGTGCGCTGCACGAGGTACCAGAAGCCCGTGAGCAGCACCGCCGTCACCACCATGATCAGGCACTGCTTGTAGGAGAGCGTCACCGCGTAGCCGCCCTCCTCGAACAGGGTGAAGCCGCCGTTGAGCATGGGCGGCGTCGGCTTGTTGCGGGCGCCCTGGGCCACCTGCACGAAGTTCGACAGGAAGATCGAGACGCCGATCGCCGAGATCAGCGGCGCCAGCCGGAAGGAGCCGCGCAGGGGCCGGTAGGCGACGCGCTCGATCGCCCAGCCCCAGAGCGCGGTGAGCGCCATGCTGACCACGAGCACGATCAGGAAGGCGAGCGCCAGCGACGAGACCCCGAGCCAGGCGGTGAGGATCAGGAAGGCGATCAGCGCGATGAAGCTCGACACCATGAAGACGTCGCCGTGGGCGAAGTTCACCATGCCGATGATGCCGAACACCATCGTGTAGCCGATCGCGATCAGGCCGTAGATCGACCCGAGCGTCAGGCCGTTGATCAGCTGCTGTACGAAGACATCCATCCGGCGGCGGCTCGACTCGACGGTTGCTGAGGGTCGGGAAAGTGCGTTCGCGGCGGGAACCTCGCGGGGCCGGCGAGGCGGCGCGCCGCGGGGAGCAAGTCCCGTACCGCGGGCGCCCCGAGGGGGACGGTCCGGGCCGGTTGCCCGGGCACGAGAAAGGGCACGCGTTGCCGTCCGGGTCAAGCTGGCGTCCGCGAGGCTTTCGCCCGCGTTGTCACTCGGTCGCGCGTTCCACAACTTGCCGAATGGCCTGCTTCCTGCTTGATTTCATCCCATGACCGGCGCGTGACAAATGGCTGCGGGGGCGATCCTGATGGGTACGAGGCTGACGACGTACATCTTCATCGGGATGCTGCTCGGCATCGTGGTCGGGTACCTCTGCAGCATCACCTGGCCCGACCCACAGACCGCCAAGGAAATCTCAGGCTACATCTCGCTGATCAGCGACATCTTCCTGCGGCTGATCAAGATGATCATCGCGCCGCTGGTGTTCTCGACCCTGGTGGTCGGCATCGCGCACCTCGGCGACACCGCCTCGGTCGGCCGCGTCGGCGGCAAGGCGCTGCTCTGGTTCGTCGGCGCCTCGTTCTGCTCGCTGCTCCTCGGCCTCGTGATGGTCAACCTGCTGCAGCCCGGCAGCAACCTGAACCTGCCGCTGCCCGATGCCGGCGCCTCGACGAACCTCAAGGCCGCCTCGCTCTCGCTAAAGGAGTTCGTCATCCACCTGGTGCCGAAGAGCCCCGTGGAGGCGATGGCCAACAACGAGATCCTGCAGATCGTGGTGTTCTCGGTGTTCTTCGGGGTGGCGCTCGCCGCCATCGGCGAGAAGGGCAAGCCGTTGGCGGTCGGCATCGAGAGCCTCGCCGACGTGATGCTGAAGATCACCGGCTACGTGATGAACTTCGCCCCCGTGGCCGTGTTCGCGGCGATCGCGGCGACCATCACCACCCAGGGCATCGGCGTCATCGTCACCTACGCGAAGTTCATGCTGGAGTTCTACTTCAGCCTCGCGATGCTGTGGTGCCTGCTCGTCTTCGCGGGCTTCCTGCTCGTCGGCGCGGGCGGCATCCGCCGCCTCGTCAACCTGATCAAGGAGCCCTTCGTGCTCGCCTTCTCGACCGCGTCGAGCGAGGCCGCCTATCCGAAGACCCTGGCGAACCTCGAGCGCTACGGCGTGCCCAACCGCATCACCTCGTTCGTGCTGCCGATGGGCTACTCGTTCAACCTCGACGGCTCGATGATGTACTGCACCTTCGCGGTGATGTTCATCGCCCAGGCCTACAACATCCCCCTGACGCTCGGGCAGCAGCTCACCATGCTGCTCCTCCTGATGGTGACCTCGAAGGGCATGGCGGGCGTGCCCCGCGCCTCGCTGGTGGTGATCTCCGCGACCCTGTCGCAGTTCCACATCCCCGAGGCGGGCCTGCTGCTCATCATCGGCATCGACCAGTTCCTCGACATGGGCCGCTCGGCGACGAACGTGCTTGGCAACAGCGTGGCGACGGTGGCGGTGGCGAAGTGGGAGGGCCAGCTCACCGCGACCGACCAGAGCCTCGACCGGGACGTCAACCCGCTGCCGGAACCAGCCGAGTAGGGCCGGGGCGCCCCGGGGGAGATGGCACCATGCGCCAACGCGTTCACGGCCTCGCCCGCCCAGGTGTGCTGCCTGGCCTGCTGGCGGGCCTGCTGGCCGGCTTCCTGGCCGCCGGCCCAGCCGGCGCGGTCGAGGTCCTGACCGGCACGCTCCGGAAGGTCAACGAGACGGGCACGATCAGCCTCGGCTACCGCACGAGCTCCCTGCCCTTCTCCTTCGTGGAGCCCGGCGCAGACCATCCTGTAGGCTACGCCATCGACCTCTGCCTCGACGTGGTGGACGACGTGTCGAAGGCGGTCGGCCGCTCCGACATCAAGGTGGCCTACGTGCCGGTGACCTCCGAGACGCGCATCCCGGCGCTCCTCGACGGCCGGATCGACCTCGAATGCGGCTCGACCACCGCGAACGCCGAGCGCCGCAAGCAGGTCGCCTTCTCGCCCGTCACCTACGTCAGCGCCACGAAGCTCCTGGTGCGGCGCGACTCGCCCCTGAAGAGCTACCGCGACCTCGCCGACAAGCGGGTCGCCGCCACCGCGGGCACCACCAACGAGGGGGCGCTGCGCGCCCTGTTCGCCCGCCTCAGGATCCCCGCGACCGTCGTGACGGGGCGCGACCACGCGGAATCCTTCGCGATGGTGAAGGACGGCCGCGCCGACGCGCTGGGCCTCGACGACGTGCTGCTCTACGGCCTCATCGCCGGGGCGGGCGCGGACGGGGCGGCCTACACCGTGCTGCCCGACAAGCTCTCTTTCGAGCCCTACGGGCTGATGTACCGCCGGGACGACCCCGAGTTCGCGGGCGTCGTGGCCGGCACCTTCAACCGGCTCGCCGAATCGCGCGAGCTGAGCTGGATCTACGACAAGTGGTTCCTGAAGCGCCTGCCGAACGGCGAGCGGCTGAACGTGCCGATGTCGGACGAGCTGCGGGCGAACTTCCAGGTCATCGGCCTGGAACAGTGACCGGCCCGGAGAGATAATCGGCCCGGGGAAAACAACCGGCCCGGCGCCGAGACCCGGGCCCGCGGTGCGAGGGGGGGCATGATGGCGAGCGAGGCCGTTCCGGAGACCGCCGGCGAGGCTGGGGCGCCCGAGGCGCTCGCGGTCGCCACCGTCCGCACCGTGGCGATGGAGGGGGCGCGGGTCCGCTCGGAGCACGACCTCCTCGGCTACAGCGACGTGCCGGCGGACGCGCTGTGGGGCATCCACACCAAGCGGGCGGTGGCGAACTTCCCGATCACCGGCGTGCCGGTCGGCCACTTCCCGGAATTCGTGCGGGCGCTCGCCCTGGTGAAGCAGGCGGCCGCCCGCGCCAACCGGCGCCTCGGCTACCTCGACCCCGCCAAGGCCGACGCCATCGACCGGGCCTGCATCCTGATCGCCACCGACAAGGCCTATGCCGAGAGCTTCGTGGTGGACGCGATCCAGGGCGGGGCGGGCACCTCCACCAACATGAACGCCAACGAGGTCGTGGCGAACGTGGCGCTCGGCCTCCTCGGCAAGGCGCCGGGCGCCTACGAGGCGCTGCACCCGAACGACGACGTCAACATGGCGCAGTCGACGAACGACGCCTACCCGACGGCGCTCCGCCTCGCGGTGATCTTCGCCACGGAGCCGCTGGTAAAGGCCCTCGACGACCTCGCCTACGCCTTCAAGGGCAAGGCCGTGGAGTTCGCCGACGTCCTCAAGATGGGCCGCACGCAGCTCCAGGACGCCGTGCCGATGACGCTGGGCCAGGAGTTCGACGGCTTCCACGCTACCCTCAAGGAGGACGTGGCGCGCCTCGGCGAGATCGCGCGGCTGTTCCGCGAGGTGAACCTCGGGGCCACCGCCATCGGCACCGGCATCAACGCCGACCCGCGCTACGCGGCGCTCGCCGTCGAGGAGCTGTCGCGGGTCTCGGGCCAGCCCATGGTGCTCGCGGGCAACCTCATCGAGGCGACCTCCGACCTCGGCGCCTTCGTGCTGTTCTCCGGCGTCCTGAAGCGCGTGGCGGTCAAGCTCTCGAAGATCTGCAACGACCTGCGCCTGCTCTCCTCGGGGCCCCGCACGGGCTTCGGCGAGATCCGCCTGCCGGCCGTGCAGGCGGGCTCCTCGATCATGCCCGGCAAGGTCAACCCGGTGATCCCGGAGGTGGTCAACCAGGTGGCCTTCCTGGTGATCGGCCACGACCTCACCGTGACGCTGTGCGCCGAGGGCGGCCAGCTCCAGCTCAACGCCTTCGAGCCCACCATCGGCTACTGCGTGCTCACCTCGATCCGCATGCTGAGCGCGGCGGTGGAGACCCTGACGAAGCGCTGCGTCGAGGGCATCGAGGCCGACCGCGAGCGCTGCCGCAGCCTCGTCGAGGGCTCGATCGGCCTCGTCACGGCGCTCGCGCCCACCCTCGGCTACGAGGCGAGCTCGCGGGTGGCGCAGCGGGCGCTGCGGGAGAACCGGACGGTCGCCGAGCTGGTCCTCGAGGAGGGCCTGCTGACCAAGGCGCAGCTCGACGAGCTCCTGGAGCTGGAGGCCATGACCCACCCGACCCGGCGCCGCCCGGCCTCGCAGGCGGGCTGAGGCCAGGCCGGGGTCGGATCAATCCGTCCGGCCCGACACCCCCGCCTGCTCGAACGTCGCCATGTCGCGGTGGCAGGCGAGCGCGCCCTTGAGGAGGCCGAGGGCCATGGCGGCGCCGGAGGCCTCGCCGAGGCGCATGCCGAGGGCGAGGAGCGGCACGAGGCCGAGGCGCTCCAGCACCTCGGCGTGGGCGCCCTCCGCCGAGACGTGGCCGGCGAGGCAATGGTCGAGGGCGCGCGGGTCGAGGGCGTGCAGCACCGTCGCCGCCGCGGTCGAGACGTAGCCGTCGAGGACCACCGGCACCCGTTGCAGGCGGGCGGCCAGGATCGCCCCCGCCATCGCGGCGACCTCGCGGCCGCCGAGGCGCGCCAGCACCTCCAGGGGGTCGCCCAGGTGGCCGGCATGGTGGGCGAGCGCCGCCTCGACGGCCGCGACCTTGCGGGCCCGGCCCGCGTCGTCGACGCCGGTGCCGCGCCCGACCCAGTGGGCGGGCTCCCCGCCGAGCAGCGCCGCGTAGATCGCCGCCGCGATCGTGGTGTTGCCGATGCCCATCTCGCCCACCGCGAGGCAATCGGTGCCGGCCGCCACCGCCTCCATGCCGAAGGCCATGGTGGCCACGCATGCCTTCTCGTCGAGGGCGGGCGCCGCGGTGATGTCCCCGGTCGGCAGGTCGATGGCGAGGTCGAACACCTTGAAGCCGAGGCCGTAGGCCGCGCAGATCTGGTTGATGGCTGCCCCCCCGGCCGCGAAGTTGTCGAGCATCTGCCGGTTGACCGCATCCGGGAAGGCCGAGACGCCCCGCGCGGTGACGCCGTGGCTGCCCGCGAAGACGCAGACGAGGGGCCGGTCGAGGGTCGGTTTCGCCTTGCCCTGCCAGGCACCGAGCCAGGCCACGAGGTGCTCCAGCCGGCCGAGGGCGCCGGCGGGCTTCGTCAGCCCCGCCTCCCGGGCCGCGATGGCCGCGGCGGCCTCCCGGTCCGGGCCCGGCATGGTCTCGATCAGGCGGCGGATGTCCGCGAAGGGGCCGGTCTCGCTCATGCGGGTCTCGCTCTGGGGGCGCCGAGAAATCCTGTGGGCGGCGGGAAGCCGGGCCCGGGCCGGCGCGGGCCGGAGCTATAACGGGCACGGGGGCGAGGGTGAAGGACGTCGGGCGATGCAGGGCGACCCCAGAGGCCAAGAACCCGGCCAAGAACCCGGGCAGGAACCGCGACCGGACGAGGCCGAGTGGCCGGGCCGGGACCTCGTCTACGATCTCGCCGCCTGCCTGCGCTTCTACTCCCGCCTGCCCGTGCCGCGGCTGCCCGGCGAGCCCGACCCGCACGCGGTGCCGGATTTCCGCACCGCCCCCCGGATGCTCCCGCTCGCCGGGCTCCTCCTCGCGGTGCCGGCAGCGCTGACCCTGCTCGCCGCCCGCGGCCTCGGGCTCGGGCCCTTCATCGCCGCGGGCCTCGCGGTGGCGGTCGCCGTGCTGGTGACGGGGGCGCTGCACGAGGACGGCCTCGCCGACGTGGCGGACGGGTTCGGGGGCGGCTCCGACCCGGCGCGGCGCCTCGAGATCATGCGCGACAGCCGGATCGGCGCCTACGGGGGCTCCGCCCTCGTCCTGGCGCTCTCCCTGCGGATGGGGGCCCTCGCGACGCTGCTGGACCGGATTGGGGCCGACACGGCGGTGGCGCTCCTCCTCGCCGCGGCGCTCTCGCGGGTCGCGGCGCTCGCGCCGCTGGTGCTGCTGCGGCCGGCCCGGCCCGGCGGGGCCGGCGCGGCGGTCGGCCGGCCGAGCCCCGGCACGGTCGGGGTCGCGCTGGCTCTCGGCGTGCTCCTGGCGCTCCTCGCCCTCCCCTTCGGCCTGCCCTGGCAGGGCCTCCTCCTGATGCTCGCGCTCCCGGGGCCCGCGGCCCTCGCCGTCACCGAGCTCGCCCGGCGCCGGATCGGCGGCCAGACCGGCGACGTGGTGGGGGCCTGCCAGCAGGTCGCGGAGATCGCGGCCCTGATCGGCCTGCTGCTCGCGCTGCCCGCTTGATGGACACGCGCCGGACAGGCATCTGGACAGGATGAGCCCACCGTCGAGCCCCTGCACGAAAGTCTGCGTCCTGGACGACGCCACCGGCCTCTGCCGGGGCTGCGGCCGCACCCGCGACGAGATCGCCCGCTGGGGCGGCCTCACCGAGCCGCAGCGCCGCACCATCATGGCCGGCCTCGCGGAACGCCTCCGGCGCGCCTATCTCCCGGGCACGCGGGGCGGGATCGTCGACAGCAAGCCATGATGTATGCCGGGCTCGCCATCCTGGGACTCGCCCTCGTCCTGCTGATCGCCACGGACGGCAGCCAGCGGATCGCCGGGGGCCTCGCGCCCGATCAGCTCGCCGGCCTCGCCTCGGGCACCGCGGTGCTGATCCTCGTCACCGCGGGTTTCTGGCACCGCTTCCGCGACCGGATGGGCGAGAGCGTCCGCAACCTCCTGATCTGGGCCGGTATTTTCCTCGTGGCGGTGACGGCCTACGCCTATCGCGACCAGTTCGGCACGGTCGGCGCCCGGGTGATGGGCGAGCTGCGGCCGGGCACCGGGGTGGTCGGCCCGGGCGGCACCGTCACGATCAACCGGCGGGCCGACGGCGACTTCCAGGTCGAGGCGATCGTCAACGGGCGGGCGCAGTCCTTCGCGTTCGACACGGGGGCGAGCGCCGTGGTGCTCACCGCCGAGAACGCGGCGGCCCTCGGCCTGCGCCCCGCCGACAACGCCTACACCCAGCGCGTCGCGACCGCCAACGGCGTCGCGACGGTGGCGCCCGTGCTCCTCGACAGCCTCACGATCGGGCCGATCACCGAGCGCCGGGTCTCCGCGGTGGTGAGCCGGCCCGGGGCGCTCTCCGGCAACCTGCTGGGGCAGAGCTTCCTCAGCCGCCTGCCCTCCTACGAGGTGCGCGGCGACTGCCTGATCCTGCAGGGCCGCTAGGTCAGGCCGCGCGCGGCTCCGGAAGCGCGCGCGAGACGTGCGCGACCGCCGCGCGGAGCGTCCCGAGATCCGCATCCCCGCGCGTCGCGGCGACCGAGAGGTGGCGGCGATAGGCCCGCGCGCCGGGGCGCCCGTTGAACAGCCCGAGCATGTGGCGCGTCATCGCGTGCAGGCGCTCGCCGCGGCCGAGGGCGGCCGCGATGTAGGGCTCGTAGGCCTCGACCGCCGCGAAGGGATCCGCCACGGGCGCGGGCTCGCCGAACAGCTCGGGGTCGACGGCGAGGAGCCCGGCCGGTTCGGCGTAGGCCGCGCGACCCATCATCACGCCGTCGACGTGGGCGAGCTGCGCGCGGGCCTCCGCCACCGTCGCGATGCCGCCGTTGATCGCGACCGGCAGGTCCGGCAGCGCCGCCTTCAGCCGGGCCACCCGGCCGTAATCGAGGGGCGGCACGTCGCGGTTCTCCTTCGGCGAGAGGCCCTTGAGCCACGCCTTGCGGGCGTGGACCACGAGCCCGTCGACCCCGGCCCGCGTCACCTCGGTCGCGAGGGCGTCGAGGGCGACCTCCGGGTCCTGCTCGTCGACGCCGATGCGGCACTTCACGGTCACGGGCACCCGCACGGCGGCCTTCATGGCCGCGACGCAAGCGCCGACGAGGGCCGGCTCGCACATCAGGCAGGCGCCGAAGCGGCCGTCCTGCACCCGGTCGGAGGGGCAGCCGACGTTGAGGTTGATCTCGTCGTAGCCGAAATCCACGGCGATCCGCGCCGCGGCCGCAAGGTCGTCCGGATCCGATCCGCCGAGCTGGACGGCGACCGGGTGCTCGACCGCGGAGAACCCGAGGAGCCGCTCGCGCGGCCCGTGCAGCACGGCGCCCGTCGTCACCATCTCGGTATAGAGGCGGGCGCGCCGCGACAGGACCCGGTGGAAGGCCCGGCAGTGGCGGTCCGTCCAGTCCATCATCGGGGCCACGGAGAAGCGGTATGCGCTCCAGCTCTGTGCGTCGTCTTCCATGTCGATTCATGCTGTCGCGCCGAGCGGAGAACGTCGGTGCGATCGGGACAGGGTGGCGGCGTCGGATACCACGCGCGGGCGGTCGTCCGACAGTGCGGAAAGGCCCGACGATCGGCCCGGTGCGGATCGCCGCTCGCCACGCCTGCGGCAGGTTGCACGATCCTGCGAGCCCGCAGCCGCCTGTCGGTCATCCTGGATAAAGCATCGGCCTCGAAGCCGCCATCAATGCAGATACGGCATCGATCCATTCAGAGATTGATTTGGACTGGCATGATTATGCACCCCTAGGATCATCCTCGCGCAAGGTCGCCGCGTCTCCCTGAGACGAAGAAGTCGATCGGCGTCCGTCACGGTACGGGCCGGACGGGTCCCAGGAGGAGATCGCCCATGAGCGCTGCTCTGGCCATGAGCGCGGCACGGTCGAGCCGCGTCCGGCTCGGCATCGTCACGATGCTGTTCATCGCGACCACCATCAACTACGCCGATCGGGCGACCCTCTCGATCGCGGGCCCCGCGCTCGCCAAGGACCTCGGCCTCGACGCCGTGTCGATGGGCTACGTCTTCTCGGCCTTCGCCTGGTCCTACGTGCTCGCCCAGCTGCCCGGCGGCTGGCTGCTCGACCGCTACGGCGCGAAGTGGGTCTATGCCGGCGCCGTCTTCCTGTGGTCGCTGTTCACGCTGCTCCAGGGCGCGGTCGGCTTCTTCACCGGCTTCGCGGCGGTCGCGGTGCTGTTCTGCCTGCGCCTGTGCGTCGGCCTCGCCGAGGCGCCGGTGTTTCCGGCGAACGCGCGCATCACCGCCGCCTGGTTCCCGACGGCCGAGCGGGGCACGGCGTCGGCCTTCTTCAACTCCGCGCAGTACTTCGCGACCGTGCTGTTCGCGCCGCTGATGGGATGGGTGGTGCACACCTTCGGGTGGGAGCACGTCTTCACCATGATGGGCGTGATCGGCATCGTCTTCGCGCTGATCTGGACCCAGACCGTTCACGGGCCGAAGGAGCACCCGTCGATCAATCAGGGCGAGCTCGACTACCTCGCCGCGGGCGGCGCGCTGCTCGACATGGACGGGCGCACCGGGGCCGCGGCTCCGGGCAACAGCTGGGACACCATCCGGCAGCTGCTCGCGAACCGCATGCTGCTCGGCATCTACATCGGGCAGTACTGCATCACGACGCTGACCTACTTCTTCCTCACCTGGTTCCCGGTCTACCTCGTCAAGGAGCGCGGGCTGTCGATCCTCCAGGCGGGCTTCGCGGCCGTGCTCCCGGCCCTGTGCGGCTTCATTGGCGGCATCCTCGGGGGCTGGATCTCGGACCTGCTGCTCAAGCGCGGCCACTCGCTCACCGTGGCGCGGAAGGTCCCGATCGTCGGCGGCATGCTGCTCTCGATGGTGATCATCGGCTGCAACTACGTGCAGGCCGATGCGGTGGTGGTCGGCCTGATGGCGCTCGCCTTCTTCGGCAAGGGCATCGGGGCGCTCGGGTGGGCGGTCGTCTCCGACACCTCGCCGCGCACGAGCGGCGGCCTCTCGGGCGGCCTGTTCAACACCTTCGGCAACACCGCCGGCATCACCACCCCGATCGCGATCGGGTACATCGTCCACGCGACGGGATCGTTCAACGGCGCGCTGGTGTTCGTCGGGCTGAATGCCCTGGTGGCGGTGCTCTGCTATCTGGTGATCGTCGGCGAGATCAAGCGGGTCGAGCTGCGCTGAGCCCGCCCCGTCCCCGCAGACTTCCCCGGGACTTCCCCCCGCGGTCGCGACTCCGGTCGCGGCCGCGTTCGGCTATGGTGCGGCATGCTCGATTTCAGCCAGCTCCGCTGCTTCGCCGCCGTCGCGGAGGAACTGCATTTCGGCCGGGCCGCCGCGCGGCTGAACATGACGCAGCCGCCCCTGTCGCGGCAGATCCAGGTCCTCGAGCGCATCCTCGACGTGCAGCTCTTGGAGCGCTCCAGCCGCTCCGTGCGGCTGACGGCGGCGGGGCGCAGCTTCCTGCCGGAGGCGCAGCGCATCCTGCGGCTCGCCGAGACCGCGACCTACGTCACCCGCCAAGTCGCGGCCGGCCGGGCCGGGGTGCTCAAGGTCGGCTTCACCGCGGCCTCGGCCTACGACTTCCTGCCCCGCCTCGTCATCGCCTGCCGCACCGCGATGCCCGACGTCACCCTGGCCCTGCGGGAGATGGTGACGCGCGATCAAGTCGAGGAGCTGCTTGCCGGCCGCATCGATGCGGCGCTGATTCGTCCGCCGGTGACGCATTCGGACCTCGTCTGCGTCCGCGCCCTCGCGGAGCCCCTCATCGTCGCCCTGCCGGCCGACCATCCGCTCGCCCGGCGCGATGCGCTCACGGTGCGCGACCTGCACGAGATGCCGTTCATCGCCTACGCGCCGCACGAGGCGCGCTACTTCCACGATCTGACTGTTGGCCTGCTGGGAGAGGCCGGTGTCCAGCCGCGTGTCCTGCAGCAGCTCACGCAGATCCACTCCATCCTCGCCCTGGTGCGCGCGTCCCTCGGGCTCGCCCTGGTGCCGGAGGCCGCCCAGCGCCTGCGCTTCGAGGGCGTCGTGTTCAGGCCGCTCGCGATGATGCGGCCCCGGTCGGTCGAACTGTTCCTGGCTTGGCGGCGCGACCGGGACGATCCGCTGATCGGGAAGGTGGTGAGCGTCCTCGAATCGCTCGCGTAGCCGGCATCGATGCGTCGCGCGCATCGATCGATCCACCCTTGGTCTTGGACCGGCATCGTGGGCCGGGCGTAGAACCGGAGGCACGGACGGCACGACGAAGGCCGCCGCAGCCGGGAGAACGCCATGACACCCGAGACGACCAGCCCTTCCCCCCGCGGCTTCTCGCGCGCGCCCGCCATCACCGAGATGAAGGTCGTGCCGGTGGCCGGCCGCGATGCGATGCTCATGAACCTCTCGGGGGCGCACGGGCCCTTCTTCACCCGCAACCTCGTGGTCCTCACCGACTCGACCGGTGCCACGGGCCTCGGCGAGGTCCCCGGCGGCGAGGGCATCCGCCGGACGCTGGAGGACGCGCGCGACCTCGTCGTCGGGCAGCCCCTCGGCGCCTGGCAGGCGGTGCTCAACGCGATGCGCACCCGCTTCGCGGACCGCGACGCGGGCGGGCGCGGCCTGCAGACCTTCGACCTGCGCATCACCATCCACGCGGTGACGGCGGTCGAATCGGCCTTCCTCGACCTGCTCGGCCAGTTCCTCGACGTGCCGGTGGCCGCCCTTCTCGGCGAGGGCCAGCAGCGCGACGCGGTCGAGATGCTCGGCTACCTCTTCTACGTCGGCGATCGCCGCCGCACGGACCTGCCCTACCGCGAACCGGAGGCGCGCGACGGCTGGTTCCGGCTGCGCGACGAGGAGGCGATGACGCCGGAGGCCATCGCGCGGCTCGCGGAAGCCGCCTACGAGACCTACGGCTTCAACGACTTCAAGCTGAAGGGCGGGGTGCTGGAGGGCGAGGCGGAGATCGCCGCCGTCACGGCGATCCACGAGCGCTTCCCCAAGGCCCGCGTCACGCTCGATCCGAACGGCGCCTGGTCGCTCGCCGAGGCGATCCGTCTGTGCAAGGGCCGCGGCGACGTGCTCGCCTACGCGGAAGACCCCTGCGGCGCCGAGGACGGCTTCTCCGGCCGCGAGATCATGGCCGAGTTCCGCCGCGCCACGGGGCTCCCCACCGCCACCAACATGATCGCCACCGACTGGCGGCAGATGAACCACGCGATCCAGCTCGGCTCGGTCGACATCCCGCTGGCCGACCCGCACTTCTGGACGCTCGCCGGCTCGGTGCGGGTCGCGCAGCTCTGCCGCGACCACGGGCTCACCTGGGGCTCCCACTCGAACAACCACTTCGACGTGTCGCTCGCGATGTTCACCCACGTCGCCGCGGCGGCGCCCGGGAACGTCACGGCGATCGACACGCACTGGATCTGGCAGGACGGCCAGCGGCTGACCAGGGAGCCGCTGGCGATCCGCGGCGGCCTCGTGCGGGTGCCGGAACGGCCGGGCCTCGGCATCGAGATCGACTGGACGGAGCTCGAGGCGGCCCACCAGCTCTACCGGGACCACGGCCTCGGCGCCCGCGACGACGCGGCGGCGATGCAGTTCCTGATCCCCGGCTGGACCTTCGACAACAAGCGCCCCTGCCTCGTCCGCTGAGCCGACGTTTCACGGAGTTCCCGTCATGGACATCCTGACCAACCGCTTCAAAGCCGCGCTGGCGCAAGGCCGCCAGCAGATCGGGCTGTGGTGCAGCCTCGCCAGCCCGATCTCGACCGAGATCGTCGCGGGCTCCGGTTTCGACTGGCTGCTCCTCGACATGGAGCACTCGGCCAACGACCTGCGCGACATCTACGGCCAGTTGCAGGCCATGGGCGAAGGCAGCGCCAGCGCGATGGTGCGGGTGCCGAGCGACGAGCCGATCACCATCAAGCGCATCCTCGACACCGGGGCGCAGTCGCTGATGATCCCCAACATCGACGATGCCGATCAGGCCCGCCGCGCGGTCGCGGCGACGCGCTACGCGCCGCGCGGCGTGCGCGGCTTCTCGCAGGCGCCCCGCGCCGCCCGGTTCGGGCGCATCCCCGACTACCACGCCCGCTGCGAGGCCGAGATCTTCGTCGCGGTGCAGATCGAGTCGCGCCGGGCCCTCGACAACCTGGAGGAGATTGCGGGCGTCGAGGGCGTCGACGGCGTCTTCATCGGCCCCGGCGATCTCTCGACGAGCCTGGGCTACCTCGGCCAGCAGAACCACCCGGAGGTGGTGGCGGTGATCGAGCAGGCCATCCTGCGCATCCGCAAGGCCGGCCGGCACGCCGGCATCCTCACGGCCAACGAGGAGCTCGCCCGGCGCTACGTCGCCGCCGGGACGCGCTTCACGGCGGTCGGGTCGGACATGGGGCTCCTCGCGCGCAGCTCCGAGGCCCTCGCCGCCCGCTTCCGCGACGGCGCCTGACCCCGCGCCCGATCCAGATTTCCGGAGACAGTCATGAACGTCGGCTTCATCGGCCTCGGCATCATGGGTGCGCCCATGGCGGGCCATCTCATCGCGGGCGGCCACACGCTGTTCCTCAAGACGCGCCGGGCCGTGCCCGACGCCCTGATCGCGGCCGGCGGCACGGCCTGCGCCACCGCGGCCGAAATCGCCCGGCGCGCCGACATCATCGTCCTGATGCTGCCCGACACCGGCGACGTCGAAGCCGTCCTGTTCGGGGCGGACGGCGTGGCGGCCGGCCTGCGCCCCGGCAAGACCGTGGTCGACATGAGCTCGATCTCGCCGATCGCGACGCGCGGCTTCGCCGAGCGCATCGAGGCGATGGGCTGCGACTACCTGGACGCGCCGGTCTCCGGTGGCGAGGTCGGCGCCAGGAACGCGACGCTGTCCATCATGGTCGGCGGCACGGCCGCCGCGTTCGATCGCCTCGCGCCGCTGTTCGGGCTGATGGGCAAGGCGGTGACCCATGTCGGCGAAGCCGGCGCGGGCCAGGTCGCCAAGGTTGCCAACCAGATCATCGTCGCGCTCACGATCGAGGCGGTGGCCGAAGGCCTCCTGTTCGCCTCAAAGGCGGGCGCCGATCCGGCCAAGGTCCGGCAGGCGATCACCGGAGGGCTCGCGACGTCGCGGATCCTGGAGCTTCACGGCGAGCGGATGATCACGCGCAGCTTCGATCCCGGCTTCCGCATCAAGCTCCACCAGAAGGATCTCAACCTGGCGCTCGAAGGCGCACGGAGCCTCGGCCTGAGCCTGCCCGCGACGGCGCTCGCGCAGCAGCTCTTCTCCGCCTGCGTGGCCAACGGGGGCGAAGGCTGGGATCATTCCGCGATGGTGCGCGCCCTCGAGATCATGGCGAACCATCCGGTTGCCGAGGGCTGAGCCTTCGGCGCCGGGGGCAAGGCCGCCCGATCCGACCCTCCCCGGGCCGCTGCCCGGGCAGGCCCTTTGCCCCGGCAGCATCGCGTTGGTTTATCGTCTGTAGAAACGTCCCGCGCACCGGTCCAACCGAGCAAAAGCCCGTAATCTCAGCTTGGCGTTGACGCACTTCTCACGAAAACCCGTCTATTAACATATGTAATGCGACACATTGAGGCAGTTAATTTCTGAACTTGGGTGCAACATCGCGGTTCCTCAAGCGCAGCAGCATCGCTGTCAGGCGAGGAAAGACTTACGCCATGGCCAGCCTCATTGGATCTCCCCTCAACGACAATCTTACGGGTACGGGCGGCGACGACATCATCATCGGCGACGTCGGCGATGACACGCTGTCCGGGCTCGCAGGCTTCGACCGTATTGACGGGCAGGCCGGCAACGACTTCCTCGACGGCGGTGCGGACCTCGATTACATCGCGGCCGGTCCCGGCAACGACACCATCTACGGGCGCCAGGGCAACGACCAGCTCATCGGCGAGGTCGGCGACGACGTGATCTTTGGCAATGAGGGCGAGGACTATGCCGCGGGCAATCCCGGCAACGATACGCTCTATGGTGGCGCCGGGAACGACTTCCTCGTCGGCGAGCAGCAGAACGATTACGTCTACGGCGGCGACGGGAACGACTTCGTTGCCGGTGGCGAGGACGACGATTTCGTGTTTGGCGAGGCCGGCGACGATCTCGTGGACGGCGACCTCGGCAACGACCAGCTCTTCGGAGGCGACGGCAACGACGTGATCGTCGGCGATTTCGGTCTCGACACGCTGCGGGGCGGGACCGGGGCCGACACCCTCAACGGCGGCGGCGACAACGACGTCCTCTACGGCGAGGCGGATGCCGACCTCCTGGCCGGCAACGTGGGCGACGATCTCCTGTTCGGAAACCAGGCGAACGACCTGCTGTTCGGCAACCAGGGCACCGACACGCTGTGGGGTGGTCAGGGCAACGACTCGATCTTCGGCGGGCAGGGCAACGACATCCTGTCGGGGGATCTCGGCAACGACGTGCTGTCGGGCGACCTCGGCGCCGACCGTTACCTCTTCGCGCAAGGGTCGGGCACCGACCTGATCCTCGGCTTCGATCAGGCGGGCGGCGACCGGCTCGACCTGCAGGGGCAGACCTACACGCTCGGCACCTCCACCGGCGGCAACGCGCTGCTGACGCTCTCGGGCGGGGGCACCGTCGAGCTGTCCGGCGTTCAGTCGAGCGCGGTCAACACCGGCTCCTTCGCCTGACGGAAACCGCGAACGAACCGGGGAGCCCCGCGGCCCTTTGGCCGCGGGGCTCTTCCGTGTCCGGGGCCTGAGCACCGCATGACGGGCCGGGCAGGCGTCAGCCCAGCTTGAGGGCGAGCTGCTTCAGGGCCGCGGCCACCTCGGGGCTGCCGCAGGCCGACTGGGCCTCCGGGGCCGCGGCGGTGAGGAGGTTGGCGATCTTCGTGGGTCGGATCGCCCGCGCGTCGGTCAGGCAGTTGACCAGCACCTCCAGGGCGTATTCCAGCGCGATGATGCGCGCCTCCAGTTCGGCTTGCTTGGCGACCATGCGAACCTCCCGATGTTTCCTCCGACCGCCTCGACGCGCTGCGACAGCGTCACATAGGAGAGGATAGACCAGGAACGGGTTCAATGATCCTATGTTAAAATATCAAGCCAAGCTTCGAAATTCTGCCCCGCGGCGACGCTGGACTTGTCCGGCCTGCGTCCGCCGGCTATCTGCAGGGCACGATAGCCTGCCGCTGCACCGCACCTAATGCGTCTCCGACGCGGCCGGAGGAAACCGCCGCACGAGGGAACGGTTGGATCACCGTCCGGCCTCCGGTTCCGGAACCGGGGGCTTCCGCGAAACACCGCTTGTCAGAGACCCAGGGCATGCAGGCCAGCATCGGCAGGTCAGACCCCGCACGCGTCCGCCGCGAGCGCTCCGGCACGGAGGCGGCCCGTGCCCACTGATCGACCCATCACCCTGGGAGAGATCCGGGAGCGAGCCTACGAGCTCTGGGAGCGCAACCATCGGCCGGAGGGCCTGGAGATCGAGTTCTGGCTCCTCGCCGAGCGCGAGCTCAGGGCTCAACGCGGCCGCGAGCCGGCCGGCGACCCGCCGCAGGGCAACGGGAAGGCGCCGGCCGAAACCCCGAAGGACGCTCCGAAGGACGACCGGGCGCCGGACCGCAGCTAGCGGACCGGCGCGCGGGCGCCAGCCTCAGAGCCTGTTTGAGGCGTTATTCCAACGCGTTACCTCATCCTGAGGTGCCGCGTCAGCGGCCTCGAAGGAGGGCTCCAGGGATCGCGCGGCTTCTGGACGGCTCCTTCGAGGCTGCTTCGCGGCACCTCAGGATGAGGGGGATGGGCTGGACAACGGCCACCGGTCCGACAGCCCTTTGCTTTCATGAATCAAGCAGGCTCTCAGTGGTCGTGCTTGCAGCCGGGACCGTGGACGTGAGCGTGATGGCCGCCCTCGGCCCCGTGGGCGTGCCCATGATCATGAGCGTGACCATGATCGTGCCCATGCGCATGGTCATGGGCATGGTCATGGCCGTGATCGTGCCCGCAGGTGCTGTGGTCGTGCGCGGCGCGCTCGGGCCGGAAGGCGCGGGTGACGGCGGTCGCGGTGCAGCCCTGTCCCCGGATCAGCTCGGCGTTGGCGGGTGAGGCCGGGACGTAGAGCACGTCCGCGCCGATCTCGGCGGCGACGTGGCTCCCGCCGAGTTGCCAGGCGAGGCGCATCAGGCGGGCGGGGTTCTGCGTCCGCACCTCGAGGAGCGCCTCGCCGGCCGCCCGCACCAGCACGAGGCGGCCGTCCTCCAGGCGCAGGGCGTCGCCGTCTTCGAGGGCGCCGGCCTTCGGCAGGCTCAGCGCGACCGAAAGGCCGCCCTCCGTCGTCAGGGTGCCGTCCTGCGCCTGCCGGGCCGCATGGTCGAGGGTGACGGCGTCCGCGACGGCGTCGGCGCGCACGGCGGCCTTCCGCACGATGGTGGTGGCTTGCGGCATGGTTTCCTCAGGGCTCGGGCCGCCGACGGCCGTCGACGTCGTGGGGGACGATGGGTGATCCGGCGCCTCATGTCGGCATGCGGGCGCCGGAAAGAAAGGTTTTTCGCCACGCGGCCGGTCCGGGACGGAACCTTGGCCGTGTGACGCGCATTCAACAACCGTAATAGCTAAGCTCGACCAGCACCACGGCGGAACGCCGGGGCCACACCGCACGAGGGAGTCCCCCATGAAGAAGCTCATCGCCGCCGCGCTCGCTGGCAGCCTCGCCCTCTCGCTGGGCGCCTGCAACACCCCGCAGGACCGCGCCCTCGGCGGCGCCGGCCTCGGCGCGCTCGCGGGTGCGGCCATCGGCGGCGCGGCCACGGGCCGGGCCGGCGGCGCGGTCGCGGGCGCGGC
>NZ_JBKFBF010000120.1:0-308 GCF_053346035.1 Methylobacterium sp. A54F
TCCTCGCCCATCATCCGCGCAACCTCAGGGTCCCCGCCGAGGGTGGTCAGCTCGACCACCACGAGGTCGAGCTCGGACGCCGCCGTGGGCTGCCGGCGGAAGTCCCGGTACATGTCGTCGTTGGCGGGCCCCGAGAGCAGGATGGCGGGCGTCCGGAAGTCGAAGGGCGCGAGCGGCTTGATGTCCATCGGACGGCATTCTCCGGGCCCGCGGCGGGTCGGCGGGCGGATCCGCGAAGCGGGCGGGCCCGCCCGCCGAGGCAAGCCCCGGGCCGCCGCTTCCGGGTCGTGAATCGTGGGGCGCCTCAG
>NZ_JBKFBF010000121.1:0-308 GCF_053346035.1 Methylobacterium sp. A54F
CGGCGGTCGTCGTCGAGGGTCTGGGTGCCGAGCCCCTGCCCCCGCGCCAGGATGCTGCCGGCCGAGAGCCACGCGCGGGCGAGCTCCTCCGAGACGAGGCAGTACTCGAACACCCCGAGGCCGAGGCCGCCGTGCTCGGCCGGGATGGTGATGCCGAACCAGCCGCGCTCCGCCATCTGGTCGATGACCGAGCGGGGCATCTCGCCCTCCTGCGGGTCGAGGGCGTCGGCGATGGGGAGCACGACGTCGCGCGCGAAGGCGCGGGCCTCCGCCTGCAGGCGCGTGCGGCCCGCCGTCGCCCAGGGCGA
>NZ_JBKFBF010000122.1:0-307 GCF_053346035.1 Methylobacterium sp. A54F
TCTCGATGGGCCGCGCCTTCGGCACCCCGTAGGGGATCTCGGTGACGACGATGTTCCAGGTGCCGCGGCCGAGATCCTCCCGCGCCCAGCGCGCCCGCACCCGGAAGGCGCCGCGGCCGGTGCGGGAGGCCTCGGTGATCGCGGCCGCGGAATCCACCAGGATGCCGCCGGTCGGGAAATCGGGCCCCTGCACGAAGCTGTTGAGGTGCTCGGAGGTCGCGGCCGGGTGGCTGACCAGGTAGAGCGCGGCGCCGCACAGCTCCGCCGCGTTGTGGGGCGAGATCGAGGTCGCCATGCCAACCGCGAT
>NZ_JBKFBF010000123.1:0-307 GCF_053346035.1 Methylobacterium sp. A54F
GCACCTTGTCGATGACGATCTGGAAGAACATCGGCGTGACGAGGGCGCAGAGCTGCACGAACAGCGAGGCCAGGAGCACCGTGCCGAGGGGCTACTGGTAGGGCAAGATCGAGAGCACGAACCACGTCAGCCCGAAATCGGCGATGAGCTTCTCTACAGACAACCGGCGCGCCACCAGGATGATGGTGCCGTCCCAGTGCTTCTCCACCTCGGCGCGGTCGATGTGGTCGGCCGCCCGCGAGGCGGCGTCGATCACGCGCAGCTTCCCGTCGTCGAAGCGGCGGCCGATCAGCCGGAAGCTGCCGTC
>NZ_JBKFBF010000124.1:0-306 GCF_053346035.1 Methylobacterium sp. A54F
TAGGGGTTGAAGAGGTCTGCGGAGGCAATCTTCACGGCATCGACCGCGAAGCCGCGCAGCGTTTCAACGCTCGTCTCATCCCACGGCGTGCACATGTAGATGAGGCCCCCCTCAGCCACATAGCCGCGCAGCTCACGGTGCTCCTCGGCGGTCAACTCAACCTTCGCGAGCAGGTCCTTGATGTATTCGACACCGAGATCCCCGGAGGAAGCAGCCCCCGGGGCCTTCCGGTATAGCGTTCCGAAATCCCGGATCTGGAACTTCACCGCGTCGGCACCGGCCCCTCGGGCAGCATCCACCAGGGCC
>NZ_JBKFBF010000125.1:0-306 GCF_053346035.1 Methylobacterium sp. A54F
GAACGCCTACGGGCAGCCGATCGGCCCCGCCCTCCCGGACTGGACCCCGCGGCCCCGACCGCCGCGGACCCCCATGGACGGCCGCACCTGCCGGGTCGGGCCCCTCGACCCGGCGCGGCACACCGACGACCTGTTCGAGGCGCTGGCCGGCGACGGGGCGCGCTGGACCTACCTGTTCGGCGAGCCGCCCGAGAGCGCGGCCGCGTCCCGGGACCGCCTGGAGGGCCTCGCGGCGAGCGCCGACCCCCTGCACCACGCGATCCTCGACACGGGCAGCGGCCGCGCCCTGGGGCTCGCCGCCTACCT
>NZ_JBKFBF010000126.1:0-306 GCF_053346035.1 Methylobacterium sp. A54F
GCCCGACAAGCCGGCGCACAAGCCCTAGCTCGGGGACGCCACCGCCCCCGACACCAAGGCGATCCTGCCGCCGCCGCCGCCGAGCCATTCGGCCGCGGGGACCGCCGACCGCGCGGCCTTCAACGCCACCCCGGGCCTCAAGGGCAGCCCGCGGTGGGAGCTCGCCACCTCCGACGTGGCGGAGTGCGCCTCGGCCATCCTCGACACCTTCGCGTGCGTGCTCGGCACCCGCATCGATGCAACGCGCGTTCCGGCCCTCGTGAACCTCCTGGAGCGCGCCCGCCTCGACATCGCCCGCGCCACCCG
>NZ_JBKFBF010000127.1:0-305 GCF_053346035.1 Methylobacterium sp. A54F
GGACGCCGCTGGACCTCGCAGGTCCGCCTCGTGGTCGAGGGCGAGCGCCTCACCTGGACGAGCGCCAAGGGCAGCGCCGCCTACGTCCGCTGCGGCCGCCGGGCGGGCTGAGCCGCCCGCGCCCGTCGTCCGGCCAACGCCTCAGAGCGTGACGGCGAGGCGGGCGGGGGAATCCATGCGGTTCGGGTCGCCGCGCTCCGCGATGAACCGCTCGCGCCAGTCGCGGCTCGCCGCGTCGCGCTGCACCTGCAGCTTCACCGCGCCGGGCGCGATGGCGGGCCGGGTCCCGGGCGCCCGGGGAGCCG
>NZ_JBKFBF010000128.1:0-305 GCF_053346035.1 Methylobacterium sp. A54F
CACGTCCGGCCGGTCGTCGTCGACGAGCACGCTCTCCGTCCCGTGGCGGTCGGCGGCCCGCGGCGCGGGCTTGTACTCCTCCTCGACCTTCTGGTCGGGGGCGGGGAAGAGCAGGCGCACGGTCGTCCCCGTGCCGGCCTCCGAGTAGATCACGACCGACCCGCCGGACTGTTTGGCGAAGCCGTAGACCATGGCGAGCCCGAGGCCGGTGCCCCGGCCTTCCTCTTTCGTGGTGAAGCACGGCTCCATCACCCGGGACAGGATCTCGGGCGGCATGCCGCTGCCCCTGTCGGTCACTGAGACCG
>NZ_JBKFBF010000129.1:0-305 GCF_053346035.1 Methylobacterium sp. A54F
CACACAGGATGCGCGGGTTGTCCGCCACCTGCACGGCGACAAGTTCGGAGGCTTGCAGGGTCGCCACCCTGGCCGCCACGTCGATTCCGGCGGCCACGATGTCCACGATTCCGTCCGAGAAGGTCAGGTCCACATGGAGGCGCGGATTCTCGGCCATCATCCTGACAACCCGGGGCACGACCAGGGCCCTGCAGTTGCGGTTGGGCGCGGTCACGCGCAGGACCCCGCTCAAGCCCTCTTGCTGTTCGGAGAAGGCTGCCGCTGCAGCCTCCTGCGCCTCCTGCATCGTCTGCGCGAGCGGCAGG
>NZ_JBKFBF010000013.1:0-152787 GCF_053346035.1 Methylobacterium sp. A54F
TGCGCAGCGCCGCGGCCGGACGGGGGGCAGCGGCGGGCGCCGCGGGCCGGGGTGCCGGCGCGGCCTCGCGCGGGGCGGGCGTGCCGGGCGCGGCACCGATGACGCGGCGCTTGACCGTCTCGACCACGACCTGCTTGGAGCGGCCATGGGAGAAGCTCTGACGCACGGTGCCCTGCTCGATCGGCCGCTTGAGGGAGAGCGGCTTCGCGGGAGCCTTCGTCAGAGTCTTGTCGCCCGGGTTGTTCGTATCGCTCATTCAGCCTGAACCCTTAAGGGTTTCCATCGTCCCAAGGACCGGCAACCTCCGGGGCGCCGGCCAGATCCGTCACAGCGTCGTCATGCAAATCGAAGGCGGTCTCGCCATCGCGGGCGGAACCGGGCTCCTCAACCGCGCCGGCCTCGCCCTCGAAGGAACGTAGCCGACGCCAACGCGTCAGGCAGCCGGATGACCCGACTCCTGCGACGAGCGCAGCGTGTATCACATGATCCCGACCGAAGGCCATGTCCAAATCGTCCTCGGACAGGTCGTCGATGATCGGTATGGTGGATATGGCGGCCCCGTACCGCCGATGCAATGCCTGGCCGAGCTTTCGCCGCCCGTCCGGGCTGGCGCCGCGCGCATGCACGAGCGCCGCGACCCCGTTGCCGATCGTCGATTCCACCTTGCCGAAGCCGGTGACGACGCAGCCCGCCTTGTTGGCGAGGGCGAGCGCCTGGCGCAGATCCTCCCGGAGCGCGTCCGCGATGCGGTCGGGGAGATCGGCATCCGCGCTCGCACCCTTCGCCCGGAAGGCGCGCTGGAACAGGCGGCGTCGCACCGCCTCGGCGACCGCCTCGCGGCGGGCGCTCACCCAGGCGCCGCGTCCCGGCAGGCGGGCGCGGAGATCCGCGACCACGTGCCCCTCGGGACCCAGCACGAACCGGATCATCCCGTCCGGATCGCCGGTGCTGCGGGTGACGATGCAGGTGCGCTCGGGCCGGCGACGGCCGCGCGGCGGCCCGGCATCGAGCACGAGGCCCGGCCCGTCGTCCGCCTCTCCGGCCGCCGTCATCCGGGGTTCCCTCAGCTCGCCTGGGCCTCGGTCTCGGCCGCCTCACCCTCGGCCTCGCCCTCGGCGGGCGCCTCCTCGGGCAACGCCTCGATCCAGCCGGCGTGCAGGCGCGCGGCCATGATCAGGGCCTCGGCCTCGGCGCGGGAGAGCTCGAAACCGTCGAGGTAGCCGGCGTGGCGGACGGCGTCGGGCCCGCGTCCCTCGGTGTAGCCGACGAGGTCGTCGGTGGCGCAGCCGGCGAGGTCCTCGATCGACTTCACGTCGTTCTCGCCGAAGGCGACGAGCATCGGCGTCGTGACGCCTTCGATCTCCCGCAGCTCGTCGGCGACGCCGAGTTCGGTGCGGCGGGCATCGTATTCCTGCTCGATGCGGGCGAGGTGGTCCTGCGCGCGGGCCTGGATCTCGGCGCCGGTCTCCTCGTCGAGGCCCTGGATGTTGCCGAGTTCCTGCGGCTCGACGTAGGCGATCTCCTCGACGTTGCGAAAGCCCTCCGCGGCCAGCAGCTGGCCCACCGTCTCGTCGACGTCGAGGGCCTCCATGAAGATCTGCGTGCGCTCGGCGAACTCCTTCTGGCGCCGCTCCGACTCCTCGGCCTCGGTGAGGATGTCGATGTCCCAGCCCGTGAGCTGCGAGGCGAGGCGCACGTTCTGGCCGCGCCGGCCGATGGCCAGCGAGAGCTGGTCGTCGGGCACCACCACCTCGATGCGGTCGGCCTCCTCGTCGAGCACCACCTTCACGACCTCGGCCGGTTGGAGGGCGTTGACGATGAAGGTCGCCTGGTCCTCGGACCAGGGGATGATGTCGATCTTCTCGCCCTGCAGCTCGCCGACCACGGCCTGCACGCGGGAGCCCCGCATGCCGACGCAGGCGCCGACCGGGTCAATCGAGCCGTCGCGGGAGATCACCGCGATCTTGGCGCGGGAGCCCGGGTCGCGGGCGACCGCCTTCACCTCGACGATGCCGTCGTAGATCTCGGGCACCTCCTGGCCGAAGAGCTTGGCCATGAACTGCGGGTGCGAGCGGGACAGGAAGATCTGCGGGCCGCGCACCTCGCGGCGCACGTCGAACAGGTAGGAGCGGATGCGGTCGCCGGGCCGGAAGGTCTCGCGCGGGATCATCTCGTCGCGCCGCACGATGCCCTCGCCGCGGCCGAGGTCGACGATGACGTTGCCGTACTCGACCCGCTTCACGAGGCCGTTCACGATCTCGCCGATGCGGTCCTTGTACTCGTCGTACTGGCGGTCGCGCTCGGCGTCGCGCACCTTCTGCACGATGACCTGCTTGGCCGACTGCGCGGCGACGCGGCCGAAGTCGAAGGGCGGCAGCGTGTCCGAGATGGTGTCGCCGACCTGGGCGGCCGGGTTGTAGCGCCGGGCCTGATCGACCGTGACCTCGCGGGCGTCGTTCTCCACCTGCTCCACCACCAGGAGGTGGCGGGAGAGGCGCAGCGCGCCGGTCTTCGGGTCGATCTCGGCGTGGACGTCGGTCTCGGCGCCGTAGCGGGAGCGCGCGGCCTTGGCGATGGCCTCCTCCATCGCGTCGATCACGATGGAACGGTCGATCACCTTCTCGCGGGCGACCGCGTCCGCGATCTGCAGGAGTTCGAGCCTGTTGGCGCTGACGACGGCCATCGGTGCGGTTCCTTCTCTGTCGAGTTCGTCCGGTCCCCGCGCAGGCGCGCAGGACGCGATTCCATCAGTGGAGCGTGTCGCGGTCCTTGAGGCGGGCCGCCTTGCTGGAAGAGGTCTTCTGGGGCCGCTCGGCAGTCCGCGGCGCGGCGGCCTTCCCGTCGTCCTTGCGAGGTTTGTCGTCCCTGCGGGGCTTGGCGGCCTTGCCGGCGCCCGGCTTCGGCCGCTGCGGCATGGGCGCGAGGCGCGGCGCGTCGGCCTCCGCCTCGTCGTCCTCGGCATCGTCCTCGTCCTGCGCCGGCCCCGTGCCGCGGCGGAGCGACTCGCGAATCAGGTCGTCGGTGAGCACGAGGTGGGCCTCGCCGAGGTCGGCGAGCGGCAGGTCGATCCGGCTCGGCAGCCCCGGCTTCACGTCCGGCAGGTCGATCGGCACGGTGGCGCCGTCCGGGCTCGGCACCCCGAGGATCCCGCGGAAGCGCTTGCGGCCCTCCAGGGGCACGGCGAGCTCCACCTTGGCCTCGTAGCCGGCCCAGCGCTCGAAATCCGAGACCCGCACCAGCGGGCGGTCGATGCCCGGCGAGGAGATCTCGAGGTAGTAGGCAGTGCCGACGGGATCGTCGAGGTCGAGGAGCGGCGAGATCGCCCGGCTCACGGCCTCGCACTCGTCGATCGACATGGTGCCGTCCGGCCGCTCGGCCATGATCTGCACGGTGCAGCCGCTCGCGGTGGAGACCTTCACGCGCACGAGTCGGAAGCCCAGGCCCTCGATGGCGCCCTCGATGGCCCGCGCGACGCGGGCCGCCACGCCGGTCTCGGTGGTCAGACGCTTCTCGGATGTCTCCGCCATGCTGTGCGCTCAAGGATTCGACGGCTGCTCGGTCGATTCTGGCGGCGGGGCGTCGCGGCAATAAAAAAGAGCGGACCCCGGGGGGCCCACTCCGAACCGCAGCCTCACGACTGCAACCAGAACTGTTGCAGCGGATATACGCCGAAATCCCGCGACTTCAAGTGTTTTCCCTTATGCCGCGGCGGCCCCGCGGGCTGGCCGCGCGAGACCCGGATCTCAACGCGCGGACGCGTAGAACGCGACCGGCGGCGTCGGGTGCTCCGCCCGGTCGGTGAGGATCACGGCCAGGATCCAGGCCGTGACGAGGACGAGCAGCGCGCCCTCGCGCGGGCTGAGGCGTCGCTTCTTCGGTTCGGACATCGGCGGGCAGCCCCTCGGCTTGCGGAGGGCAGCCTTGTGAGGGACGATCGTTTCCAGATTATGTGGGAATTCTACCCACGCGAAGCTCGAACTGATTTCGATCGGACCGGATGGCCTGATCCGAGGAGCGGCAGCGCATGCCGGCACGGCCAACGAAAAACGCCGCCCCGCTCGAGGCGGGGCGGCGTCGATCCATGTCAGTCGATCGGCGCGAGCCTGGGCGTCAGGCCGCCTGCTTGGCCTTGTTCAACAGCTTGCGGTTGATCAACACCTCGGCGATCTGCACCGCATTCAGTGCCGCGCCCTTGCGCAGGTTGTCGGAGACGCACCAGAAGGCGAGGCCGTTCTCCACGGTCGCGTCCTCGCGGATGCGGGAGACGTAGGTCGCATCCTCGCCGGCCGCCTCGTGGGGCGTGACGTAGCCGCCGGGCTCGCGCTTGTCGACGACGAGGACGCCCGGCGCCGCGCGCAGGATCTCGGTGGCCTGCTCGGGGCTCAGCGGACGCTCGAACTCGACGTTCACCGATTCCGCATGCCCGATGAAGACCGGCACGCGCACGGCGGTGGCCGTGAGCTTGATCTTCGGGTCGAGCATCTTCTTGGTCTCGGCGACCATCTTCCACTCTTCCTTCGTGTAGCCATCCTCCATGAACACGTCGATGTGGGGGATGACGTTGAAGGCGATGCGCTTCGTGAACTTCTCGACCTTGACCTCGCCGGCGGTGAACACCGAGCGGGTCTGGTTGAACAGCTCGTCCATGGCGTCCTTGCCGGCGCCGGAGACGGACTGGTAGGTGGAGACGACGACGCGCCGGATCGTCGCCGCGTCGTGCAGGGGCTTCAAGGCCACCACGAGCTGCGCCGTCGAGCAGTTGGGGTTCGCGATGATGTTCTTCTTCGTGAAGCCCGTCACCGCGTCGGCATTCACCTCCGGCACGATCAGCGGCACGTCCGAGTCGTAGCGGAAGGCCGAGGAGTTATCGATCACCACGCAGCCGGTCTGGCCGATGCGCGGGCTCCACTCCTTGGAGGCCTCGCCGCCGGCCGACATCAGGCAGATGTCGGTGTCGGAGAAGTCGTAGGTGTCGAGGGCTTTGACCTTCAGGATCTTGTCGCCGAAGGAGACCTCCTGGCCCTGGCTGCGGCGCGAGGCGAGCGCCACGACCTCGTCGGCCGGGAACGCGCGCTCGGCCAGAATGTCGAGCATCTCGCGGCCCACGTTGCCCGTGGCACCGACGACGGCGACCTTGTAACCCATCTTTCCAACTCCGCTCGGGGCTTCGGCCCCGGCACGCGCCGGGGGCCGTCCCGCCTGCCGGCCGCACCCGGGGGCCCTGCTTCCGGGGTCACGCTTCGGACGGCCAACGCCTGCGCGCCGCCTCACGCAACGCGCGCCGGGCCTCGCGGCCCGCGCGGAGCAAGAGACCGCGGCTCACGCCCTGTCAAGGCCGTCCGGGCGACGCGGGGCGCCGATCGGCCCGCGCGCGAGCCCGGATTCCGCCGCCGAGTCGCCGGCTCCGTCAGCCCGTCTCGAACGGGAAGGGCGAGGGCTGCCAGTACGGCTCCAGCACGCTGCCGCGCACGTTCTCCGCCTCCCAGTCGTGCAGCAGCCGCGCCAGGGCCGCGCGGTCGCCCGACATCAGCGGATCGGCGAGTGCACGCATGCGCTCGAAAAGCTGTTGGTCGCCCCGGAACACGTTCTGGTTCGGCACGCAGGGGGCAACCTGTTCCCGCCAGATCGTCTGCGCAGCCTCGAGGTCACCGACGGCGATCGCGGTGGCGATATGCCAGTCCGGCCACTGACACATCATGCGCCGCTCGCAGGCGCGGACGTAGGCGATTCCTTCGCGGACCCCGGTCACCGCTCGCAGTTCCGGGAGCAGGTGGTTCTCGACGCAGTTAAGAAACGCCTCCACGACAGCCGGATCAGTCCATTTCCATGTACGGAACCCGGCCGGGTTCGGGTTATAGTCGGACCGATGACAGCGCGTGACCGCACGTGAGAGCCCGTACATAGGAATATGCTCAGGAAGATAGAGCTGCCTCATGAACGCCTGAACGTCGAACATCTCCTTGAATCCGCACCGATCGATGAGGATGGTCATCGCCTCGTGCCTGACCGGCGTGATCCAGAGAACGTTGCTGGATAGGAGCGCCAAGTCCGGGTGACGCTCCAGAAGGGGTTTGACGAGATTCCTGATCTGTCTGGCGGTGGTCATGAGCTGAACCTCGGTTTCACCGCGGCTTCACTTGGATGATGATGACGCGTAGAGTTCCGATGAAGTGTTGGCCGGCTGCCACGACGAGTTCGAGCGCACGCCCCGGAGACAATTGTGCGTTACCTGTCTTGAAATCGTAGACACAGACCGTCCGCTTCTGATTGTTCTCGAACACGTCGAGCCGCACGGACCCCGCCTGATTTCTCGTTGCCAAAGGGCCGGTCCGCTCAAGGGACAACTCCGCCAGCAGATTCGGATCCTTCAAGGCTTTGATCATCTCCTCGGCTCTGTAGTGCATCAGGTCGCCGAAGCGCTTTCCCGTCGCCTGGGGGAAGAGCCTGCGGATGTCGGCGGCCGCGGTATCGCCGATCGCCTGTACGTCGCCGTTCCTCGGGCAGGCCGCGTCGAGCTGTTTCTGGGTCAGGACCCCGACCCAGACCACGGGATGCGCCGCCGGAGTGGTTCCGACCCTGTATTCCTGTGCCGTCAGGCCGATCACGGTGCCGAAGCCGCTCCGCCGTGCGGACAGCACGGAGAAGAGCAGTGCGCCGAGTTCGATGGTCCGGACGACCGCCGTAGCGGCCGGAAGAAAGGCGGATTGCGGAAACGCCTCGGCCACGGGCCCGACATCCGTCCAGGTGCTGCGCCCGAGGATCTCGCCCGTGGCACCGTGGCGGATGGTCTGGGTGTCGCCCGACGTCTCGAAGACCCGGCTCTCACCGTCCGGACTCGTGACGGTGTGCTCCTCGTCGCCGACCCGTGGCCCGGCATGGATCCGGATCGTGAGGACCTCGGTCCCGTCCCCGAGGAGCGTCCGCTCGCGACTTCGATCCTTGGCGGCCGGCTCATCCTGAGCCGCAAGGGAGGACCATCGGGTTGGGCCGAGCTGCGCAGGATCGACCGTCGCCCCGCTGCCCGCACTATCCTCGGAGACCCATTGGCCGCCGTTCGGCTGACCCGCCGGCGCACGCGGCTGGCCGGGATCGTACTTGCGCGTGAGGATGTGCCGCAGCCGTAGGACTTTCATCTCCAGGGTCAGGCCGGCGATCAGCCCGCGCAGCGCTTCGACTTCGGTCCCGATCTGTCGCCCACCCGCCATCGCACCCGCCCGAATCGCCTTCAATCAAGCGATGATACATGAACATAACAGGAACAAAAAGTATAAATTCCTTTTATGGGAACAATTGGAGCGTCCGGGGGTGCGTCGGTCGCGTCGACCCCGGCAACGCCCGATTCACCCCATGGCGGGAAAGGCGCCCCGCGGGTCCGAGCCTCAACGCTTTCGGAGGGTCCCGGCACTCAGGATGGACCGCGATGCAACGATCCGCGGGCCGCCGGGACCGTACGCCAGCCGGAGAGGGGAGCACGATGCGGGAACGCCGCGAACCGACCTTCGGGGCTCCGGCCTCCGCGCCGCGAGCGATCCCGGTCGAGGTCCTGCCTGAGCCGACGGCCCCGCCGCTGCGGCGACCGCTCGTCGGCTTCGCCGCCCGCGCCCTCGCGGCGATTGCGGTGATCGCGGCCCTGAGCCTGTTCGCCCGCGGCACGATCGAGCGGCACCCGCCGGTCCGCGCGGCGGAGGCGCCGCAGACCCGCGAGACCACCCTGACGGTCGCCTTCGTGCCGGCGGCGGCCCAGGCGGCGCGGCCCGCCGTCCCGGCGGATCCCGCGGGCGCCCGCTTCACCCTCGACGATCCGGACGCCCTCGATCCGGTGCGGGCCGAACCGGGACGGCTCAACCCGGGGACCGGCCTGCGCGAGGACGCCCTCGCCCGCGGCGACTTTCTCGCGATCGAAGCGCCGGCGCTCCGCCTGACAGTCACGCAGGGGATCACGGCGGAGCCGGCCCCGAGCCTCTTCGTCACCCTGGCGCGCCGGGCCGCGGACGGGCCGGGCCTGTCGGTGATCCGCACGGGCGAGCGGGGCCGGATCGCCACGAAGTTCGGCGCGGTCGAGACCCTGGAGGCGACGCTGGCCGGGGCCGTCCGGCGCACGTGCACGGGCTTCGTCAGCCTGGAGGCCGCCCCCGTGCGCCTCGACGGCTGGCTCTGCGCACCCCTCGGCCTGCCCCCGGAGCCGCGGGCGCTCGCCTGCGTCCTCGACGCGCTCGTCCTCGAAGGCCATCCGGACCCCGCCACCGAGGCGGTGTTCCGGGAGGCGAAGGTCCGGCGCGACCCGGCCTGCCGGCCCGCCGCCCAGCCCGCCGCGAGGCTCGCGGAACGCGGCGGACAGACCGGCTCGATCGGTCAGGTGCGCTCGCGCACGAAAAAATGAGGCACAAATGGGGCGAAATGTGCAAGCTGCGCCGTAGAGGCTGGAACAACGGCTCAGCTGGCACGTCTACTCAGCAACGGGGCACCCGGGTTTCTTAACGTTTGGGTGCCAGCCTCCACACCGGCTTAACCAAGGTCCGTCATGCGCTCCTTCAAGATCGCCCTCCTGGGCGCCCTCGCCGTCACCGGCCTCGGCCTGAGCACCGCCGCGGATGCGCAGGACGGCTACTACGCCCCGAACGGCTACGTCCGCGTCAGCCGCCCGCTGCCGATCCGCATCCGCCCCCGCAGCTGGCTCGACGCCGGCAACGTCGTCGAGGCGAACAACGGCTCGGTCTCGAACCCGGCCACGAACCCGCAGTTCATCGCGCAGGCGAACATCCTGAGCCCGCCCTACGGCCGCAACGACCGCTTCGGCGGCGGCATCCTGCCCGACCCGATCACCAACGGCCCGTTCATCGGCGCCCGCTCGAGCGCGATCCGCAACGTCGACCTCTCGGCCTTCGACGCGATCGACCCGACCTCCTACGTGGCCCGCTACGGCAACCCGTACTGAGCCGCACCCACCGTACCCCGTCCGAAGGGCGTCCCGGTCTCCGCCGGGGCGCCCTTCGCCGTTTCAGGCGGCCCGGCTGCGCAGGGCGCCCGCGATCGCCTCGGCCATGGCGCGGGTGCCGACCGCGGTCTCGCCCGCCTGCGCGATGTCGGCCGTGCGGGTGCCGGCCGCGAGGGTCTCGGTGATCGCCCGGTCGAGGAGATCGGCCGCCTCGCCGAGGCCGAAGGAGTAGCGCAGGCACATCGCCAGCGAGCCGATCATCGCGAGCGGGTTGGCAAGGTCGCGCCCGGCGATGTCGGGCGCCGAGCCATGCACGGGCTCGTAGAGGGCCTTGCGCGCGCCCCGGTCGTCGACGGCGCCGAGGGAGGCCGAGGGCAGCATGCCGAGCGAGCCGGTCAGCATGGCGGCCACGTCCGAGAGCACGTCGCCGAACAGGTTGTCGGTCACCAGCACGTCGAACTGCTTGGGCTGGCGCACAAGCTGCATGGCGCAGTTGTCGGCGAGCACGTGCTCCAGCTCCACGTCGGCGTAGTGCTGGCCGTGCACCTGCGTGACGACCTCCTTCCAGAGGACGCCGGACTTCATGACGTTGTGCTTCTCGGCCGAGGCCACCCGGTTCGAGCGCTTGCGGGCGAGGTCGAAGGCGACGTGGGCGATCCGCTCGATCTCGCCCGTGGTGTAGACCTGCGTGTCCACGGCGCGCTTCGAGCCGTCCGCGAGCGTCGTGATCTCCTTCGGCTCGCCGAAGTAGACGCCGCCGGTGAGCTCGCGCACGATCATGATGTCGAGCCCCTCGACGAGCTCGCGCTTGAGCGCCGAGGCCTCGGCAAGCGCCGGGTAGCAGATCGCCGGGCGCAGGTTCGCGAACAGGCCGAGATCCTTGCGCAGGCGGAGCAGCCCGGCCTCGGGGCGGCTGTCGTAGGCGACGCCGCTCCACTTCGGCCCGCCGACGGCGCCGAGCAGGATCGCGTCGGCCGCGTCCGCCCGGGCGAGGGCCGCGTCGGTCAGCGGCGTGCCGTGCGCGTCGAGGGACGACCCGCCGACGAGGTCGGTCTCGGTCTCGAACTGCGCGAGCCCGGTCTCCCACAGGGCCGCCACCACCGTCTCGACGCCCGCCATCACCTCGGGGCCGATGCCGTCGCCGGGCAGGAGGAGAAGCTTGTAGGTGGCCATGGCGGAGCTCGCTCGATCGGGGAGAATCCGGCGGCTGTACGAGCGGTGCGAGGGCGTTGCAAGCGGGGCGCGAGCGGCCCCAGCTTTACGCCTTGCGGGCCACCGTGAAGCGCGCGGCCTCCCGCAGGGTCCGGGCGCGCTCGCCCCAGCGCGACACGGCCTCGTCGCAGACGCCGACGAGGCGGTCGCACTCGGCCCTTGCTCCGTCGAGGCCGAGGCGGTCGACGAGGGTCGCCTTGCCGGCGTCCTTGTCCTTGCCGGTGGCCTTGCCCATCGCCTCCGGGGAGGCCTCGCGGTCGAGGATGTCGTCGGCGATCTGGAAGGCCTGGCCGAGGGCGAGGCCGTAGCGCAGCAGCGCCGCGCGCTCGTCGGCGCTCGCGCCGCCCACGATGGCGCCGGCCTCGACCGAGAAGGCCAGGATCGCGCCGGTCTTCATGGCCTGCATCCGCAGGGTGTCGTCCACGCCGAGATCCACGGGACCGAAGCGCCCCTCCGCCCCGAGGTCGAGGAGCTGGCCGCCGACCATGCCGCCGAGGCCCGAGGCGCGGGCGAGGCCGAGGACGAGGTCGGCGCGGATCGCGGGGTCCGGCTGCCAGGCGGGATCCGCCAGGATCTCAAAGGCGAGCGTCTGCAGCGCGTCGCCGACGAGGATCGCGGTCGCCTCGTCGTAGGCCTTGTGGACGGTGGGCTTGCCGCGGCGCATGTCGTCGTCGTCCATGGCCGGCATGTCGTCGTGGACGAGGGAGTAGCAATGGACGAGCTCGATGCCCGCGCCCGCCGCGAGGGCGCCGGCCTCGGCGCCCCCGAGCATCCGGGCGGTCTCGACGGCCAGGAACGGGCGCAGGCGCTTGCCGCCGCCGAGCACCGCGTGGCGCATGGCCTCCATCAGCCGGGGCGGCCGGGCGATCTCGCCGGTCCGGGTCTCGGGCCCGAGCTGCTCGACCAGGAACGCCTCGACGGTGTCGGCGACCGCGCCAAGCTTGTGGGAAAACGCCTCGGCGGCGCCGTCGGCCTTGACCGGAGCAGCGGCGGCCTGCGTTGAGGACGGGAAAGCGGTCATCGATACTCAAGCCCTGGTGGGGAATGGAAGCGCCGCGGTGGGGCACGCCGAACGCGAAGCCGAGACGGACGCGGTGACGGACCGCGCGGAGGGACGGGGCGCCCGCGACCTCGTGCCGATCCGGCGCGGCGGACGGGGGCGGCGCTGGGGGCCGCGGCGGATCGCCGGGCTCGTCCTCCTCCTCCCCGTCATCGGTCTCGTCCTGCTCGTCGCGCTCGCGCTCGTCTATAGCGCGGTGACGCCGCCCTCAACCCTGATGCTCGGGCGATGGTTGACGCTCCAGCCCGTGGACCGGCGGGCGGTGCCCTTGGAGGCGATCGCGCCGAGCCTCGTCCAGGCGGTGATCGCCTCGGAGGACCAGCGCTTCTGCGCCCATCGGGGGGTCGACTGGGGCGCCCTGCGGGACGTGGTCGACGACGAGGAGGGTCCGAGCCGCGGCGCCTCGACCATCACCATGCAGACGGCCAAGAACGTCTTCCTGTGGCCGGGCCGGTCCTACCTGCGCAAGGCCCTGGAGATCCCGCTGGCGCTCGTCATCGACGCGCTCTGGGGCAAGCGGCGGGTGATGGAGGTCTACCTCAACGTCGCCGAGTGGGGGGAGGGAGTGTTCGGCGCGGAGGCCGCCGCCCGGCACTGGTTCGGCAAGGCGGCCCGGGACCTGACCCGCGGCGAGGCGGCGCTGCTGGCCGCGAGCCTCCCGAACCCGATCCGGCGCAGCGCTGGCCGGCCCTCCCGCGGCGTGCGGGCGATCGCCGCCCGCATCGCGCGCCGGATGCCCCAGGTGGAAGGCCTCACCGGTTGCGTCCGGCGCTGAGGCGCGCGGCTGCGAAATCGGTTAGAGACCCGCCGGAGGCCAGCCGGAGACCCCCATGAGCGCGCAGGACATCGACGTCACCCTGGAGCGGATCGCCCTGATCCGCCGGCTGGTGATCGCCTGGAATCCGGCGGGTGCCGGCGCGCCGATCGTGCATCCGGACGCCCCCTACGGCAGCGCGGCCTGGGACGAGGACATCGCCAACGTCACCGGGGACGACGAGGGGGCCGCCGAGGAGCACCGCGCGGTCGGGGAGGCGCTGCGGGCCTTCGTGCGCCACGCGGTGCTGAAGCCCGGCCGCTTCAGCTATCACAACCCGCTGGAGAAGCTCGATCTCAGCAGGTTCACCGACGTCTTCCGGGATCATGAGACGGGCCGGTCCCCGGCTCAGATCACCTTCGACGTGACGGAGGAGCACCTGCGGCTCATCCGGCACCTCGCGATCGGCTGGGACGAGGCCCTGGCCGTCCCGGCCGTCGACACCGACCGGCCCTACGGCGGGCACGCCGGCCTCACGGACACGATCGCCGGCCTCCTGGGCCGGCCCGCGAACGCTGAGGGCCTCGCAGCCCTCCACCCCGAGCTGCAGCCGGCGCTGCAGATCTTCCTACGCTACGCCGACATCGCGCCGGGCGCCTACGCCTGAGCGCGCGGGTGCCGCCCGGGAGCCTCGGCCCCGGGCGGAGACGGAAGGCTCAGGCCCCGAGCTTCCGGCGGCGCTGCGCCAGGGTGCGCAGGCGCAGGGCGTTGAGCTTGATGAAGCCCGCCGCGTCGCGGTGGTCGTAGGCCACCGCGCCCTCCTCGAAGGTGACGAGGTCCTGGTCGTAGAGGGAGTTCGGGCTCTCACGGCCGATCACGTGGACGCCGCCCTTGTAGAGCTTGAGCCGCACCGTGCCGGTGACGTGCTCCTGGCTCTTGTCGATGAGCGCCTGCAGCATCTCGCGCTCCGGCGAGAACCAGAAGCCGTTGTAGATCAGCTCCGCGTATTGCGGCATCAGCGCATCCTTGAGGTGCGCGGCGCCCCGGTCGAGGGTGATCGACTCGATCGCCCGGTGGGCCGGCAGCAGGATGGTGCCGCCGGGCGTCTCGTACATGCCGCGGCTCTTCATGCCGACGAACCGGTTCTCGACGAGGTCGAGCCGGCCGATGCCGTTGGCCCGCCCCAGCTCGTTCAGGCGCGCAAGCAGCGCGGCCGGCGACAGCGCCTGCCCGTCGATCGAGACCGCGTCGCCCCGCTCGAAGCCGATGCTGACGACCGTCGCCTCGTCCGGCGCCTCCTCGGGGGAGAGGGTGCGGGAAAAGACGTAGTCCGGGACCTCGACCGCCGGGTCCTCCAGCACCTTGCCCTCCGAGGAGGCGTGCAGGAGGTTGGCGTCCACCGAGAAGGGGCTCTCGCCGCGCTTGTCCTTGGCGATCGGGATCTGGTGAGCCTCCGCGAAGGCGATCAGCTGCTCGCGGGAGCGCAGGTCCCACTCGCGCCAGGGCGCGATCACGGTGACGTCGGGCTTGAGGGCGTAGTAGCCGAGCTCGAACCGGACCTGGTCGTTGCCCTTGCCGGTGGCGCCGTGGCAGACCGCGTCCGCCCCGACCGCTTCGGCGATCTCGATCTGCTTCTTGGCGATGAGCGGCCGCGCGATCGAGGTGCCGAGGAGGTAGACGCCCTCGTAGACGGCGTTGGCGCGGAACATCGGGAACACGTAGTCCCGCACGAACTCCTCGCGCAGGTCCTCGATGAAGATGTTCTCGGGCCGGATGCCGAGGAGTTCCGCCTTGGCCCGAGCCGGCTCCAGCTCCTCGCCCTGGCCGAGATCCGCCGTGAAGGTCACGACCTCGCAGCCGTAGGTGGTCTGCAGCCACTTCAGGATGATCGAGGTGTCCAGGCCGCCCGAATAGGCGAGCACGACCTTCTTGACGGGCTTCTGGCTTGAGTCTGGCATGGCACTCGGCGGGTTCGCGACGACGGTTCGCGGCGGCTTATCGCGGCGCCCTTCGGCCTGCAACCGGCGTGCCGCGCCGGGCGTTCGCTGAAGTCGCCGGGCTGCCAAGACCTATCTCGCACGACCAGGACCTTCCTCGCACGACCGCCCTCGCGCGGACATGGTTCCGGGCGACACCATCCAGGCACGGCGAATCCGGAGACCCGCCCCCCATGGCCCGCCAGCCGACGCTCGAATTCTGGTACGAATTCGCCTCGACCTACTCCTACCTCTCGGCCATGCGGATCGAGGACCTGGCCGCAGCGGCCGGCGTCGAGATCCGCTGGCGGCCGTTCCTGCTCGGGCCGATCTTCGCGGCGCAGGGGTGGACCACCTCGCCCTTCAACCTCTACCCGGCCAAGGGCCGCAACATGTGGCGGGACCTGGAGCGGGAGGCCGCCCGCCTCGGCCTGCCGCCGGTGACCCGGCCCGATCCCTTCCCGCAGAACAGCCTCAGCGCGACGCGCGCGGCGATCTACGGCGCGGACCACGGCTGGCACGTCGCCTTCAGCAAGGCCGCCTTCGCGGCCTCGTTCGCGCGCGGGCAGTCCATCGCCGAGCCGGCGGCGGTCACCGGCATCCTCGACACCCTCGGCCTCGACGGGACGCAGATCCTGCGGGCGGCCTCCGCGGAGCCGAGCAAGAGCCGCCTGCGCGTCGCCGGGGAGGAGGCCCGCTCGCGGGGCGTCTACGGCGCGCCGACCTTCCTGACCGAGGACGGGGAGCTGTTCTGGGGCAACGACCGCCTGGAGCAGGCGCTTGCCTGGGCCGCAGGGGACCGTCCGGCGGGCCTGCGCTGATCGGCGCCGCGGCAGGGCCGGCCAAGCCCTGACCTCGCCGCGATTCCGGGGCTAGAAGGGCGCCCTTTCCCTCAGCCGGACCGCAGGGCGCGCGCAGCATGATCGACCGTCGGCACATCCTCCTCGCGGCCCTCAGGGCGGGCGCGGCCCTGGGCACCGGTGTGGCGAGCCGCGCCGGCGCTCAGGGCTACGGCCAGACCCGCGCCGTGCAGAACGACGAGGGCCGCGCGGTGGCCAACAGCGTGCTGCCCGGCGAGATCACCGGCCAGATTCCGTCCCTGCGCGGCGTCACCTACCAGGGTCCGCGGGAGGCCGAGACGACCCTCTACGAGTTCTTCGACTTCAACTGCCCCTGGTGCCGCAAGGCCGCCGCGGACGTCGTCTCGCTCGCCGCGAGCGACCCGAGCCTGCGCATCGGGCTCATCCACAACCCGATCCTGTCGCCGCAATCGGCGCAGGCCGCCAAGGTCGCCCTCGCCGTGCAGCGCCGCCTCGGCTCGGCCGCCGCGTGGAGCCTGTACGGGACGCTCCTCGGCCGGCCCGGCCGCATCGACGGACCCGGCGCCCTCGCGGCGGCCGGCAGCCTCGGCGTGCCGGCCCGCGAGATCGAGGAGATCGCCGATTCCGAGGAGGTGCGGCTCGCCCTCAGGAGCCACATGCGGATCGCCGCGGATCTCGGCCTCTACGCCACGCCCTCCTACGTCCTCGGGAACGCGGGCATCCTCGGGCATCCGGGCGCCGGAAGCCTCGCCCGCATGGTGGCGGCGACGCGCCGCTGCGACCGCATCGCCTGCTGAGCGGCGCCTCACCTTCGCCACCGTACGGCGGGATGGAGCGGGCTGCCCGCCCTGCCGCCGCACGGCCGGCATGCAGGGTCCCGCGCGGGTGCCCTCGCCTTGCGCGCCTCCGGTTGCCATGCTAGGCGGTCGCCGCGCCGGCATGAGGGGGGTGAGGACGCTCCTCTGAACGCCCGGCGGCATTCCCAATTCCCACGGTCCCCGTGCCGCACGCCGCTCGCATCGCGGGACCCGGTCGGCGCCGGCGGGCAAGGACAAGAGAGAGCGGCGGGTGGCGCAGAACGGTTCCGAAACGGGTGGCCTGGTCTCTGGCGTTGCGGGCCGCTACGCGTCCGCCTTGTTCGAGCTCGCGCGCGACGAGCGCCAGGTGGACGAGGTCTCCCGGAACCTCGAAGCCTTCCAGAACCTGATCAACGAGAGCCCTGATCTGCGCCGCCTGGTGCGGAGCCCGGCCTTCACGGCCGGCGAGCAGTCCGCCGCCATCGGCGCCATCCTGGAGCGCGCCGGCGTCTCGGGGCTTGCCGCGAACTTCATCCGCCTCGCCGCCGCCAACCGCCGCCTGTTCGCCCTGCCGGACATGATCCGCGCCTTCCGGGCCCGGGTCCAGGAATCCAAGGGCATCGTGCGCGCCGAGGTCCGGGTCGCCGAGAAGCCGTCGGACGCGGTGCTGGAGGAGATCAAGACCTCCCTGCGCGACGTCGCCAAGACCGACGTGGACGTCGACCTGCACGTCGACCCGAGCCTGATCGGCGGCCTCATCGTCAAGATGGGCAGCCGCATGGTCGACGCTTCGCTGCGCACCAAGCTCAACGGAATCCGCCTCGCGATGCGGGACGCCCGGTAGGCGCGCCCCGCGCCCCCACGGCCCCGCACGACGCCCGATACACACGCTTACGAATTGAAGAGGCCCGACGATGGACATCCGCGCCGCCGAGATCTCCGCGATCCTGAAAGAGCAGATCAAGAACTTCGGCGAGGAGGCCGAGGTCACCGAGGTCGGACAGGTCCTGTCCGTCGGTGACGGCATCGCCCGCGCCTACGGCCTCGACAACGTCCAGGCCGGCGAGATGGTCGAGTTCGAGTCGGGCGTCCGCGGCATGGCGCTCAACCTGGAGCAGGACAACGTCGGCATCGTGATCTTCGGCTCCGACCGCGAGATCAAGGAAGGCCAGACCGTCAAGCGCACCGGCGCCATCGTGGACGTGCCGGTCGGCAAGGGCCTGCTCGGCCGCGTGGTCGACGGCCTCGGCAACCCGATCGACGGCAAGGGCCCGATCCAGTCGACCGAGCGCCGCCGCGTCGACGTGAAGGCGCCGGGCATCATCCCGCGCAAGTCCGTGCACGAGCCGATGGCCACCGGCCTCAAGGCGATCGACGCCCTGATCCCCGTCGGCCGCGGCCAGCGCGAGCTGATCATCGGCGACCGCCAGACCGGCAAGACCGCGATCGCCCTCGACACGATCCTCAACCAGAAGCCGGCCCACCAGGGCACGGACGAGAAGGCGAAGCTCTACTGCGTCTACGTCGCGGTCGGCCAGAAGCGTTCGACGGTGGCGCAGTTCGTGAAGGTCCTCGAGGACCAGGGCGCGATGGAATACTCCATCGTCATCGCCGCCACCGCCTCGGACGCGGCCCCGATGCAGTTCATCGCGCCGTTCGCCGGCTGCGCCATGGGCGAGTACTTCCGCGACAACGGCATGCACGCCGTGATCGTGTACGATGACCTCTCGAAGCAGGCGGTCGCCTACCGCCAGATGTCGCTGCTGCTGCGCCGCCCGCCGGGCCGCGAGGCGTATCCGGGCGACGTGTTCTACCTCCACAGCCGCCTGCTGGAGCGCGCCGCCAAGATGGGCGACGCCGCGGGCAACGGCTCGCTCACCGCGCTGCCGGTCATCGAGACCCAGGCGAACGACGTCTCGGCCTACATCCCGACGAACGTCATCTCGATCACCGACGGCCAGATCTTCCTCGAGACCGACCTGTTCTACCAGGGCGTGCGCCCGGCGGTGAACGTCGGCCTCTCGGTGTCCCGCGTCGGCTCGGCCGCGCAGACCAAGGCGATGAAGAAGGTCGCCGGCAAGATCAAGGGCGAGCTCGCGCAGTACCGCGAGATGGCCGCCTTCGCGCAGTTCGGCTCGGACCTCGACGCCTCGACGCAGCAGCTCCTGAACCGCGGCTCGCGCCTCACGGAGCTCCTGAAGCAGCCGCAGTTCTCGCCGCTGAAGATGGAGGAGCAGGTCGCGGTGATCTACGCCGGCGTGAACGGCTACCTCGACAAGCTGCCCGTCAACAAGGTCCGCGCCTTCGAGGACCAGCTCCTCGGCACCCTGCGCACCAAGCACCAGGACCTCCTCGGCAGCATCCGCGACTCGAAGGACCTCTCCGACGACAACGCGACGAAGCTGAAGGGCGTCGTCGAGAGCGTCGCGAAGTCGGTCAACTGACCCACATCCCGCCGCGACGGTTCCGGGCCCACCCGGGACCGCAACGGGGCGGGGCAGCGGACGAGGCGGCCGGCGCGCCGGCCCGCACCGGACCCGCACGATCTCCGGCTCCTCCCCGCAGGGGGGAGGAGAGGCTCTTCCGAACGGACCTGGACCGCAGCCGATGCCGAGTTTGAAGGATCTGCGCAACCGCATCACCTCGGTGAAGGCGACGCAGAAGATCACCAAGGCGATGCAGATGGTCGCCGCCGCCAAGCTGCGGCGCGCCCAGACCGCCGCCGAGAGCGGGCGCCCCTACGCCGAGAAGATGGCCTCGGTGCTCGGCAACCTCGCCGGCAACCTGGTGGGCGGCGTCGGCGCACCGCGGCTCCTCTCGGGCACGGGCGCCGAGCAGACCCACCTCCTCGTGGTCTGCACCGCCGACCGCGGCCTGTGCGGCGCCTTCAACTCGTCGATCGCGCGCCTCGCCCGCGACCATGCCAACCGCCTGATGGCGGAGGGCAAGACGGTGAAGATCATGACCGTGGGGAAGAAGGGGCAGGACATCCTGCGCCGCCAGTTCCGCGAGCAGATCGTCGAGACGATGGATCTGCGCGGCAACAAGCCCGTCGACTACGAGTTCGCCTCCGAGATCGCCGACCGGATACTCGGGCGCTTCGAGGCCGGCGAGTTCGACGTCGCGACGCTGTTCTACTCCGAGTTCCGCTCGGTGATCTCCCAGATCCCGACGGCGCAGCGCCTGATCCCCGCCGAGCTGCCCGAGGGCGCCGAGAGCACCACCGGCGCGCCGGCCGACTCCGCCCTGGAGTTCGAGCCGAGCGAGGAGGCGATCCTGGAGACGCTGCTGCCGCGCAACCTCACCGTCCAGGTCTACCGGGCGCTCCTGGAGAACGCCGCCTCCGAGCAGGGCGCGCGCATGAGCGCCATGGATTCCGCCACGCGCAACGCGGGCGACATGATCAAGAAGCAGACGCTGATCTACAACCGCACGCGTCAGGCCATGATCACCAAGGAACTCATCGAGATCATCTCGGGCGCCGAGGCTCTCTGAGCCGGCATCCGGCACCCCGACCGCACAATCCGAAGGGCACGCAATCATGGCGAACACCGCAACTCCCGGCACCGGCTCCAACAAGGTCGGCCAGATCACCCAGGTCATCGGCCCCGTGGTCGACGTGCAGTTCGACGGCCACCTGCCGGAGATCCTGAACGCCCTCGAGACCAAGAACAACGGCGCCCGCCTCGTGCTCGAAGTCGCCCAGCAACTCGGCGAGAACACCGTCCGTTGCGTGGCGATGGACACCTCCGAGGGCCTCGTGCGCGGCCAGGAGGTCACGGACACTGGCGAGCCCATCAAGGTGCCGGTGGGCGCCAACACGCTCGGCCGCATCATGAACGTCATCGGCGAGCCGATCGACGAGGCCGGCCCGATCGAGACCACCACCTTCCGGGCGATCCACCAGCCGGCCCCGGCCTACGACGAGCAGTCCACCGAGGCGCAGATCCTCGTCACGGGCATCAAGGTCGTCGACCTGCTGGCCCCCTACGCCAAGGGCGGCAAGATCGGCCTGTTCGGCGGCGCGGGCGTCGGCAAGACAGTGCTGATCATGGAGCTCATCAACAACATCGCGAAGGCGCACTCGGGCTACTCGGTGTTCGCCGGCGTCGGCGAGCGCACCCGCGAGGGCAACGATCTCTATCACGAGATGATCGAGTCCAAGGTGAACATGGACCCGAAGGAGCACAACGGCTCGGCCGAGGGCTCCAAGTGCGCGCTGGTCTACGGCCAGATGAACGAGTCGCCCGGCGCCCGCTCCCGCGTGGCGCTGACCGGCCTCACCGTCGCCGAGCAGTTCCGCGACGAGGGCCAGGACGTGCTGTTCTTCGTGGACAACATCTTCCGCTTCACGCAAGCGGGCTCCGAGGTGTCGGCGCTCCTCGGCCGCATCCCCTCGGCGGTGGGCTACCAGCCGACGCTCGCCACCGACATGGGCGCCCTGCAGGAGCGCATCACCACCACCAACAAGGGCTCGATCACCTCGGTGCAGGCCATCTACGTGCCGGCCGACGACCTGACCGACCCGGCGCCCGCCGCCTCCTTCGCCCACCTCGATGCCACCACGGTGCTGTCGCGCTCGATCGCCGAGAAGGGCATCTACCCGGCGGTGGACCCGCTCGACTCCACCTCGCGCATGCTCTCGCCGGCGATCCTCGGCGAGGAGCACTATGACGTCGCCCGCCGCGTCCAGCAGACCCTGCAGCGCTACAAGTCGCTCCAGGACATCATCGCGATCCTGGGCATGGACGAGCTCTCCGAGGAGGACAAGCTGACGGTGGCCCGCGCCCGCAAGGTCGAGCGCTTCCTCAGCCAGCCCTTCCACGTGGCCGAGATCTTCACGGGCTCGCCCGGCAAGCTCGTGGCCCTCGAGGACACCATCAAGGGCTTCAAGGGCCTCGTCGAGGGCAAGTACGACGACCTGCCGGAGGCGGCCTTCTACATGGTCGGCTCCATCGAGGAGGCCCAGGAGAAGGCCAAGAAGCTCAAGGCCGCCTGAGGCGCCGCGAGCAATCCGGCGACCGGCGCCCCGCGCCGGCCGCCAGGCCCGACCCGGAGATGATCTGACCCCATGGCCACCTTCCAGTTCGATTTCGTCGGCCCCGAGCGGACGCTTTATTCCGGCCAGGTCGAGGCCGTGCAGCTGCCCGGCACCGAGGGCGAGATGACGGTGCTGCCCGGGCACGCGCCGGTCCTGACCTCCCTGCGCGTCGGCGTCATCGTCGTCACCGAGCAGGCGCAGAGCGGCAAGCGCATCTACGTGCGCGGCGGCTTCGCCGATATCGGGCCGACCGGCGTCACCGTGCTGGCCGAGCGCGCCGCGCCGATCGAGGAGGTCACGCCCGCCTCCCTCGACCGCGACATCGAGGCTGCCGAGATGCAGCGCGACGCGACCGAGGACCTGCAGAAGCGCGAGGAGATCAACGCGCAGATCACGCAGCTCCAGGAGACGAAGGTCCTCCTGAACCTCTGATCGCGACACCGCGCGCCACCGCATCGGGCCCGCCGGTCCCCCGCCTCGCCGCGGGCGGACCGGCGGGCCTCTTCACGTCCGGCCTGGTCAGGTCACCGACGCGAGCGCGTGCGCGAGGAGTGCGTCCCGCGCCGCCTCGCCCTGCGGGCAGCCCTCCGTGAGCCAGAGCCGGCGCGCCGCAGCGAGCGCCTGGCCGACCCGGGGACCCGGCGGCACGCCCCGCGCCACGAGGTCAGCGCCCGTCAGCGGAAGGACCGGCCCCCCGCCGCCCGCCCGCAGGAGATCGTCGAGGGCGGCCCGCGCCGCCGGCTCGACGCGGGGCCGCGGCTCGCCCCCCAGGATCGCGAGCGCGCCGGCGAGCACTGCCGGACCGTGATCCGCCGCGAGGCCGCGCATGCCCTGCGGGGTGATCGCGTCGGGGCTGCGCAGGGCCGCCACGGCCCGGGCGTAGGCGATGAGCGCGGTGTGCTCGGCCTTGGAGAGGCGCAGCCGCTCACGCAGTCGGTCGGCGTCGGCGGTGCTCGCCACGGAGAGCGCGCCGAGGCGCCCGACCTCGTCGGCCTCGGCCGCGATGGCGCGTGCCAGCCGACCGAGCTCCGCCGCGCCGCCGGTGATGCGGGCGAGGAGACCGGTCTCGCTCAGGGTCGCCACGGCGCCCCGGGCCCCGGGCGCCCGCAGAAGCTTCAGGAACTCCGCGCGCACCCGCTCCCGCGACAGCCCGTCGAGGGCGGCCCGGGCGGCGATGCAGGCCGCGAGCCCCGCCGGGTCCGGGGGCCCGGCCGCGTAGCGAGCGTGGAAGCGGAAGAAGCGCAGGATGCGCAGGGCATCCTCGCGGATGCGGGTCGGCGGGTCGCCGATGAAGCGCAGGCGCCCCGCCGCGAGGTCCGCGACGCCCCCCGTGAGATCGTGGAGGCGGCCATCCGCCCCGACCGAGAGGGCGTTGACGGTGAAGTCGCGCCGCTCCGCGTCGCGGCGGAAGTCGCGCCCGAAGCGGACCACCGCGTGGCGCCCGTCGGTCTCCACGTCCTCCCGCAGAGTCGTCACCTCGACGGGCTCGCCCGCGGCCACCACCGTGACGGTGCCATGCTCGAGTCCCGTGGGGATCGCCTTCAGGCCGGCGGCCCGCGCCCGCGCCAGCGTCGCCTCCGGCAGGAGGGTGGTGGCGAGGTCGATGTCGGAGACGGGCAGCCCGAGGAGCGCGTCGCGCACGCAACCGCCGACGAGCCGGGTCTCCTCGGCCGGATCGGCGAGGGCGCCGAGCACCGCGGCTACATTGGCGCGCGCGAGCAGGCGACCGGGACCGGCCGGGTCGAGGGCACGGCTCACCGGAACTGCCCCGGGACGAGGCGGCCGTTCTCCATGTGGGCCGGCACGTAGCCGGTCTCGTGGCGCTCGGAGAACAGGCCGGTGATCACCAGCGAAGCGATGACCACGCCGAGGCCCGCGAGGACGAGGCGGAAGACCTGCGCCTCCCAGTGCACCCGGTGAAAGGGGTTGCGCCCGACAAGGAGCAGGTAGGCGAAGAACAGGCCGAAAGGCAGGAGGAAGAGGCCGAACTCCTCCAGGACGCGACGCAGCATGGCAACCGGGATCAGGCAGGACAGGGGGCTCGGGGCCGATGCCCCGCATCAGTCAGATAGGCGCTCGCGCAGATTATGCAGGATGCCGGCCGTGACGCCCCAGATCATCCGGTCACCGAAGGGCGCCGCGTAGAAGTAGCGCTCGCGGCCCTGCCAGGTGCGGGAGCGCAGCTCGTAGCTCGCGGCGTCGAGGAGGAAGGCCAGGGGCACCTCGAACACCTCGGCGACCTCCGCGGGGTTCGGCCGGAAACGTGCCGCCGGGTCCACCAGGCCGATGACCGGGATCACCAGGAAGCCGGTGGCCGAGAGGTAGGGGTCGAGGTAGCCGAGACCGCGCACCGCCGCGGGCGCGAGGCCGATCTCCTCGGAGGCCTCGCGCAGGGCCGCGGCGAGGGGCGTCTCGTCGGCCGGTTCGATCTTGCCGCCGGGCAGCGCGATCTGGCCCGAATGGTCGCGCAGGTGGGCCGCCCGCAGCGTCAGCACGACGCGCAGGCCGTCAGGGCGCGGCACCACCGGGACCAGCACGGCGGCGCGCCGGTGAGGACCGGGCGGCACCAGGGCGTGGCCCTGCGGGTCGTGGCTGTGGTCGCCGCGCGGGTTCGAGGTCGGATCCTGGGAGCCGGGCGGGGTCGGCAAGAGGCGCTCGGCGGCTCGGTCCAGGAACCTCGCCAGGGCGTCGCCGCCCGGAACGGTCTCCCCCAGTGCGGGCGGGGCGATGCAGGCGCCGGTCATGCCGGGGCGATGCGGTGGAAGGCGCCGCCCGCCGCCACCCCGAACCAGCGGGCGCCGTCCAGCTCCCGCTCCTCGCCGAGCTCCACGAGATCGAAGGTGAGCGGCCGGCTGACGAGGGCCCAGAGATCGCGCCGGACATGCAGGTAGGGCCGCAGGCCGCCGCCCGCGTCCTCGGAGAAACGCAGGGCATGGTCCGGCCCCACCGAGATCAGGTCGTCCACATTCGTGCGGAAGGCGATCCGGCGCCCGTCGCCCTCGCCGTCCACCGCCATCTCGACCGCCACGAAGGGCGCGTCCTCCACGGTGATGCCGACGCTCTCGACGGGGGTGACGAGGACGATGCGCCCGTCCGGCTCGCGCCGCAGGATCGAGGCGAAGAGCTTCACGAGGGCCGGGCGGCGGATCGGCGCACCGTCGTGGAACCAGGTCCCGTCGGCCGCGATGCGCATGTCGATCTCGCCGCAATAGGGCGGATTCCAGGCCTCGACCGGCGGAGGGCCGCGCTTCGGCAGGCCGCCGAGGGCCGCGCCGAGGCGGCTCAGCGTCGGATCGGTGTCCGGGTCGAGGGGCAGGCTTACCGGGGGCGGTGTTTCTGGGGACGGGCTCATGGGTGCATCAGATAGGGGCGGGCCCGGCCGCGGAAACGGCGGGGCGCGCCGCTCAGGCCGACGCCTCCGCCGGCCGCCGCCGCAGGATCTTCCACACGCCCGTCGCGGCGCCGACGAGCCGGTCGCCGCTCGTCAGCTCGGTGCGCATGAACACGAGGGAGCCGGTGCGGCGCACCACAACGGGCCGGGCCTCGATCCACTCGCCGATGCGGCCGGTGCCGATGAACTGCATGGTCATCTCGACCGTGACGCAGTTCTGGCCGTCCGCCGCCTCCATGGCGGTGACGCCGAGCGCCCGGTCCGCGAAGGTCATCAGCATGCCGCCCTGCACGACGCCGATCAGGTTGGCGTGCTTGGCCTGCGCCGCGAACGCGTAGGTGCCGTCCCGCCGATAGAGGGGACCCACGAGATCGACGAAGCCCTGGTCTGACACGGGGCGCCAGCCGGCGGCGGCTGGGTCGGGGGGTGGCGCGGCTGCGGACATGGCCCAGCGATAGGCGGAGGCGGCCGCGCCATCAACGGCGGCTATGGTGATTCTCGATACCCGTCGGCGGGCCGGATCGATCGCGGCCGAGGGCGTCCGCGCCCTGCGGCGACGCCGACCTTGCCAGCCCGGCGCTTTCGGCGCCACACTCGCACCCTCTCGCAAGCATTCGAGGCCTCCGGGCCAGACGGGACAGGCATCGCATGACGCAGGGCTCCGCGCCGGCCACCAGCCTCGATGACGGCATCGTCGCCACGGCGGAAGCCTGCCTCGCCTCGGTCGGTCAGGCCCGGGAGGCGATCCACGGGGTCATCTTCGGGCAGGAGAAGGTGGTCGACCTCGCCCTCGTCACCATCCTGGCGGGCGGCCACGGCCTCCTCGTCGGCCTGCCGGGCCTCGCCAAGACCAAGCTCGTCGAGACCCTCGGCACGGTGCTCGGGCTCGACGCACGGCGGGTGCAGTTCACCCCCGACCTGATGCCCTCGGACATCCTCGGCACCGAGATCCTCGACGAAGATGCCGAGCGCCGGCGCTCCTTCCGCTTCGTGAAGGGTCCGGTCTTCACCCAGCTCCTGATGGCCGACGAGATCAACCGCGCGAGCCCGCGGACCCAGTCGGCCCTGCTCCAGGCCATGCAGGAGCACTTCGTCTCGGTCGCCGGCGAGCGACACGACCTGCCCCGGCCCTTCCACGTGCTGGCGACCCAGAACCCGATCGAGCAGGAGGGCACCTACCCGCTGCCCGAGGCCCAGCTCGACCGCTTCCTCCTGGAGATCGACGTCGGCTATCCGGACCGCGCCGCCGAGCGCCGCATCCTTCTGGAGACCACCGGCGTCGACGAGCAGCGGGCCCGGGCCGTGATGGCGACCGAGGCGCTGCTCACCGCGCAGCGACTGGTGCGCCGGCTCCCGGTGGGCGAGGCGGTGGTCGACGCGATCCTCGACCTCGTCCGCTCCGCCCGGCCCGAGGGCGGGGACGCCATCGTGCAGGGCAAGCTGCTGTGGGGGCCGGGCCCCCGGGCGAGCCAGGCCCTGACCCTCGCGGTGCGCGCCCGCGCCCTCATCGAGGGGCGGGTCGCCCCCTCCGTCGCCGACGTGAAGGCGCTGGCCGAGCCGGTCCTGAAGCACCGCATGGCGCTCACCTACGCGGCGCGCGCCGACGGCGACACGGTGCCGGGGCTGATCGCGCGCCTCGCGGAGAGACTCTGAGCGCATGGTCGCCGCACGCGTCCTCGGCGCCAGCGCGCGCGCACCGGGACGGGCCGCCACCGAGGGTGCCCTGGCGCTGGCCGACCGGATGCCGCGCCTCGTGCTGGAGGCACGCCGGGTCTCGACGATGCTCGCCCATGGGCTGCACGGGCGCCGCCGGGCGGGGCCGGGCGAGAGCTTCTGGCAGTTCCGCCCCTTCGTCACCGGCGAGGCGGCCGCGCGGATCGACTGGCGCCGCTCGGCCCGCGACGACCGGCTCTACGTCCGCGAGCGCGAATGGGAAGCCGCCCACAACATCTGGCTCTGGATCGACCGCTCGGCCTCGATGGGCTTCGCCTCGGAGCTGGCGCAGGCCCCCAAAATCGACCGCGCCCTGGTGCTCGGGCTGTCGCTGGCGGAGGCCCTGGTGGAGGGCGGCGAGCGTACCGGCCTTCTCGGGCTCACCCGCGCCACCGCCTCGCGCCGCATCGTCGAGACCATGGCGCAGGCGCTCGTCGGCGACGTCGCCGGGCTGACCCAGGACGCCCCGCCGCAGGCCGAGCCCGGACGCTTCGACGAGGCGATCCTGATCAGCGACTTCCTGTCGCCGCTCCCCGAGGTGCAGGCGAGCGTGAAGGCGCTCAGCGCCCGCGGCACCCGCGGCCACCTCCTCGTGATCGCCGACCCGATCGAGGAGACCTTCCCGTTCGCGGGGCAGGCCGTGCTGCACGACCTCGAGAGCGGCCTGAGCCTGGAGGTGGGCGATGCGGGAGACTGGGGCGAGGCCTATCGCGCGCGCATCGCCGCGCACCGGGCGGGCCTCGCCGAGATCGCCCGCGGCCAGGGCTGGACGATCACGCTCCACCGCACCGACCGCCCGGCGAGCGAGCCCGCGCTGCGCCTGCTCACGCTCCTCGCGGCCCGCGGTTGACGCGATGGCGGGCACCGAGGCCAGAATGACGCGGACGGGGATGCTTCCAGTGCGAGGACGCCGTTGCTCGGACCGCTGACCTTCGCCGCCCCCTTCGCGCTCGCCGCGCTGATCGCGCTGCCGGCGCTGTGGTTCCTGCTGCGGGTCACGCCGCCGCGGCCGCGGCGCATCGATTTCCCGCCCCTGCGGATCGTCGCGGACCTGCTGCCCCGCCGCGAGACGCCGGCCCGGACGCCGCCCTGGCTCCTGATCCTGCGCATGCTGGCCGCCGCCGCGCTGATCCTCGCCGTGGCGGGCCCCGTCTGGAACCCCTCGGGGCTCGGCGCCGGCGGAGGGCGCACGCCCCTCGTGGTGCTGATCGACAACGGATTCCCGGCGGCCCACGACTGGCGGGCCCGCCAGCGGGTCGCCACCGACGCGGTGGAGGGCGCCGCCCGTGACGGCCGGCCCGTCGCGGTGATCGGCCTCGCCGAGCCCGCCGGGGCGTTCGAGGCGCGCACTCCCGCGGCCGCGCTCGAACGCCTGCGGGCGGTCGCCCCGCGCCCCCACCTCCCCGAGCGGGAGGCGCATCTGGCGAGCCTCGGCAGCTTCCTGGAGCGCAACCCCGGCACTGCGCTGGTCTGGATCAGCGACGGGGTCGCGGGCGCCGGGGACGTAGGGCGGAGCGACGGCTTCCCGCGGGACCTCGCGGCGCTCTCCGAGCGGCACGGCGCGAGCCTCGCCATCCTGCGGGCCGAGCAGCCGCCCGCTTTGGCGATCACCGGCGCGGAAGCCGGCGGGCGCCTCGTCGCCCACGTGCTGCGAGCGGCGCCGAACGGCCGCGACGCCGGCCTCGTGCGGGCCCTCGACCCGAAGGGCCTGCCGCTGGCCGAGCACGACTTCGCCTTCCCGCGGGACGCCACGGCGGTCGATGTCGGCTTCGACATGCCGGTGGAGCTGCGCAACAGCATCGCCCGGCTCGAAATCCTGAACGAGCGCTCGGCCGGGGCCGTGACCCTGATGGACGAGCGCGGCAAGCGCCGCCGGGTCGGCATCGTCTCGGGCGGCACCCTCGACCAGGCGCAGCCGCTCCTCGCCCCGACCTACTACCTCGCCCGGGCGCTCGGCCCCTTCGCGGACATCCAGGAGCCGCGCGGGGCCAAGGGCACGGCCGAGTCCATCGGGCAGATGCTGGACAACCAGGTGACCGTGCTCGTCCTCGCCGATGTCGGCGCGATGGACGAAAAGACCGTCGCGCGGCTCACCAAGTTCGTGGACGAGGGCGGCCTGATCCTGCGCTTCGCCGGGCCCCGCCTCGCGGCCGGCAACGATCCCCTCGTGCCGGTGCGCCTGCGCCGGGGCGGCCGCTCGCTCGGCGGCGCCCTCTCGTGGGACAGCCCGAAGACGCTGGCGCCCTTCGCCCCCGAGAGCCCCTTCGCGGGCCTCACGCCGCCGGCCGACATCGGCGTGCGACGCCAGATCCTGGCCGAGCCGGACGGCGATCTCCCGAGCCGGACCTGGGCCTCCCTTGAGGACGGGACCCCGATCGTCACGGCGGAGAAGCGGGGGCAGGGCCTCGTGGTGCTGTTCCACGTCACCGGCGACACCACGTGGTCCAACCTGCCCCTCTCGGGCCTGTTCATCGACATGCTGCGCCGGGTCGTCGGCCTCGCCGGCAGCGCGGCGCCGGGGACGGGGGAAGCCGGGCAGCGCGCCCGGGCCGCGGTGCTGGCGCCGCGGCTCACCCTCGACGGCTTCGGAGCGCTGGGCAGCCCGCCGGCCTCGGCCACCGCGGTCGCCGCTGATTACGGCGACCGCGCCACGCAGGAGCATCCGCCGGGCTTCTACGGCCCGCCGGACGGCGGCATCGCGGTGAACGCCCTCAAGGTGGACGATCGCCTCAAGGCCCTCGACCTGTCCGCCGTCGCGGGTGCCCGGCTCGGCTCGCTCGCGGGCGCCGAGACCCTTGATCTGCGCGCGTTCCTGTTCACCTTGGGGTTGATGCTCCTGGTGCTCGACACGCTCGCCGGCCTCTGGCTCGGCGGCTTCATGGGGCGCGGCGGCCTGACGGGCCGGCTGCGCAGCCGGCCGGCGGCGCTCGCATTGGCGGGCCTCGTGCTGCTCGGCGCCGGCGTGCCGCCGGCGCGGGCCGAGGAGCCCGTCGCGAATCGCCCGAACGGCTTCGAATCGGCGCTCGTCACGCGGCTGGCCTACATCGTCACGGGCGATGCGGCGGTCGACGAGGCGAGCCGGGCCGGGCTGACCGGGCTGACCCAGATGCTCGCCACCCGCACGGCCCTCGAGCCCGGCGAGCCGGCGGGCCTCGACCCCGCCAAGGACGAGCTCGCCTTCTACCCCCTGATCTACTGGCCGATCGCACCCGGTCGCCCGCAGCCGAGCGAGGCCGCGATCCGGCGGATCGACGCCTTCATGCGCAACGGCGGGACGGTGCTGTTCGACACCCGCGACGCCCTCACCGCGCGCCCGGGAAGCGCGGCGACGCCGGAGGCGCTCTACCTGCGCAAGATGCTGGCGACCCTTGAGGTGCCGGAACTGGAGCCGGTGCCGCTCGACCACGTGCTGACCAAGGCATTCTACCTGGTGGACAGCTTCCCGGGCCGCTACGGCACCGGCCAGACCTGGGTGGAGGCTCTGCCGCCGGCGGCCGAGGGCGCGGAACGCCGCCCGGCGCGGGCCGGCGACGGGGTCAGCCCCATCATCATCACGGGCAACGACCTCGCCGCGGCCTGGGCGGTGGGCCGGCGGGGGGAGGCGCTCTACCCGGTGGTCGGCGGCGACCAGCGCCAGCGCGAAATGGCCTTCCGGGGCGGCGTCAACATCGTGATGTACACGCTGACGGGCAACTACAAGGCGGATCAGGTCCATGTCCCGGCGCTGCTCGAGCGGCTCGGCCAGTGACGCGACCGGACAGGCCTCGCCGGGGAGGCATCGCGAGCCAGGATAGCGGATCATGCTGAGCCTCAGCTTCACGCCCCTCGTGCCCTGGCCCGTGCTGGCCGGGCTCGGCGTGGTCGCCGCGCTGTTCTGCGTGCTGGCGCTCCTTGCCCGCGGGCGCACGGCGCTCCTGCGCGCGCTGGCCCTCGCGCTCGTCCTCGCCGCCCTCGCCAACCCCTCCCTGGTGCGCGAGGACCGCGAGCCCGTTAAGGACGTCGCGGCGGTCATCGTCGACCGGTCCGGCTCCCAGTCCCTCGGCGATCGTCCGCAGATGACCGATCAGGTCCGCGCGGAACTCCAGAGGCGCTTCGGTGCGCTGACGAACATCGAGCCGCGCTTCATCGACGTGCCGGACGCCCGCGAGGGCGACGACGGAACCAAGCTGTTCACCGCCCTGTCGCAGGCGCTGGCCGACGTGCCACCGGAGCGGCTCGCGGGCGTCGTGATGCTCACCGACGGCGTGGTGCACGACATCCCCGCTTCCCTGGCGGCGCTCGGCATCAAGGCCCCGCTGCACGTCCTCGTCACCGGCCATCCGGACGAGCGCGACCGGCAGATCAAGCTGCTGGAGGCCCCGCGCTTCGGCATCGTCGGCAAGGACCTGACGATCCGCGCCGAGGTGATGGAGCGGGGCGGTACCGGGACCGCCACCGTCACGGTGCGCCGCGACGGGCAGGAGATCGGCCGCCGCGCCTTCCCGACCGGCCAGCCCTTCAGCCTGACCACGCGGATCGAGCACGGCGGCCCGAACGTGGTCGAGATCGAGGTCGAGCCGCTGCCGGGCGAGCTGACCACGGTGAACAACCGCGCGGTGCTGCCGATCGAGGGCATCCGCGAGAAGCTACGCGTGCTCCTCGTCTCCGGCGAGCCGCACCAGGGCGAGCGGACGTGGCGCAATCTCCTGAAGTCCGACGCCAACGTCGACCTCGTCCACTTCACCATCCTGCGCCCGCCCGAGAAGCAGGACGGCACGCCGATCTCCGAGCTGTCGCTGATCGCCTTCCCGACGCGCGAGCTGTTCGTCCAGAAGATCAAGGATTTCGACCTGATCATCTTCGATCGCTACGCCAACCAGAGCGTGCTGCCTTCGGCCTACTTCGACAACATCGTCCGCTACGTCCGGGACGGCGGAGCCCTGCTGATCGCGGCGGGACCGGAATTCGCCTCGTCGGCGAGCCTCGCCCGCACCCGCCTCTCGTCGATCCTGCCCGGCGAGCCGAACGGGCGCGTCGTCGAGCAGCCCTACAAGGCGGCCCTGACACAGACCGGCACCCGCCATCCGGTCACCCGCGCGCTGCCGGGCTCAGAGGCGAACCCGCCCGCCTGGGGCGACTGGCTCCGCATCGTCTCGGCCCAGGTCCGGCCCGGCATCCAGCCGATTCTGCAGGGGGCCGCCAACCAGCCGCTGCTCGCCCTGTCCCGCGAGGACAAGGGACGCGTGGCGCTCCTCCTATCGGACCACGCCTGGCTGTGGGCCCGCGGCTACCAGGAGGGTGGCCCGTACCTCGACCTGCTGCGGCGCCTCGCCCACTGGCTGATGAAGGAGCCGGCGCTCGAGGAGGAGGCGCTTCGCGCGCAGATGACCGGCCACGGCCGCGAGGTCCGGGTCGAGCGCCAGACGATGGCGGAGACGACCGAGCCTGTCACCGTGACGGGGCCCACCGGCAAGACCCGCACGCTGCCCCTCGCGCAGGCCGAGCCCGGGCTGTTCAGCGCCACCTTCGAGGCCGCCGAGCTCGGCCTGCACACCCTGCGCTCCGGCAACCTCGTCGCGTTCGTGAGCGTCGGGCCCGCCAACCCGCGCGAGCTCGCCGACGTGTTCAGCGACACCGAGCGCATGAAGGCGATCAGCGAGGCGACGGGCGGCTCCATCCGGCGGGTGGCCGAGGCAGGGGGCGGCCTCACCGTGCCGCGCCTCCAGACCATGCGCAGCGGGCGCCTCGCCGGGGGCGACTGGATCGGCTTCCGCCCGAGCGACAGCGCCAACATCCGCGGCGTCGAGGTCTACCCGCTCGCCCTCGGCTTGTGGGCGCTCGCGGCCCTCGCGGCCGCCGTGCTGGCGATGTGGCTGGTCGAGGGACGGCGGGGCAGGGCGGCCTGACGCCGCCGCTCAACGCTCGGGCATCAGGCGGCCGAAGAACGCCGCGATCTCCTCGGCTGCGGCCTCCGGTGCCTCGCGATGCGGGAAGTGGCCGACGCCGCGGAAGGGCGCGAGGTCGAGATCACTGAAAAATTCGGGCAGGCGGTCGGTCCACGCGTAGGGGAAGAGCGGATCGCGATCGCCCCAGCGGATGCGGGTCGGCACGGTGATCGGCGGGAGCGCCGGCGCCTCGCCGCGAAGCATGGCGAGGCGCGCCTCGTTCTGGCTCAGGTACCAGTTGAAGCCGCCCTGCAGATTGCCGGGGGCCAGGAAGTTGTCGACGAAGGCCTCCAGCACGTCGTCGAAGGCGGCCGGGTTGCCGCCCGCCCAGTGGCGCAGGAAGTGGCCGATGTAGAGGCGGCAGGCCTCCCGAGAGGCGCCGACCGTGCCGGCCGCGAAGGGCTGGAGGTGGAAGGACTGGTACCAGATCTCCCGCAGCATCTCCGGCCTGCCGAGCCGCGGGCCGATGCCCGCGTAGGGACAGTCGAAGAACAGGAGGCCCGCGAAGCGCTCCGGCGCGGCGCGCCCGAGCGCCTGGCCGACATAGGCCCCGACGTCGTGCCCCACCACGCCCGCTCGCTCGATGCCGAGGGCGTCGAGCAGCCCGAGCATGTCGGCGGCGTGGATCTCCGCGCCGGCCCGGTCCGAGGGTCCGGCGTCCGGCTTGTCGCTCGCGCCGAACCCGCGGAGATCGGGAGCGATGCAGGTGAACCGGTCGGCGAGGCGCGCCATGACCGGCTCCCAGGTCAGCCAGAATTCCGGCCAGCCGTGGAGGAACAGGAGCGGCGGCCCGGCCCCGAGGCGGGCGACGTGCAGGCGCAGCCCGTTGGCTTCGATCGAGTCGTGACGGATCGCTTCCATGGTCCGCGGCCTCCCGCGGTCACAAGGACCGGGCCGCGCTCACGGTTCCGGAGAGATCCGCGGCGGCGCCGGGGGTGAGCTCCAGCCAGAGGAAGCGGGCCGGATCGACGGGCCCCGGAAGGGCGAGGCGCCCCGGCGGCACCGGCGCGAAGCCGAAGCGGGCGTAGTAGGGCGCATCCCCGACGAGGATCACCACGCCGTGCCCGGCAGCGCGTGCCGCATCGAGGCTGGCCCCCATCAGGCTCGCGCCGATCCCGCGCCCCTCGAAGCTCGGGTCCACGGTGAGCGGCCCGAGCGCCAGGAGCGGCCGCCCCCCGGCCTCCGCGGGACCGACCCGCACGGATCCGGCCAGGAAGCTGCCGACGAGGGCCGCGAAGCTCAGATCGGGCAGGTGCGCGACGCCCTCCCGCAGGCGGAAGGCCGTGCGGGCGAAGCGCCCGGGCCCAAAGGCCCGCGCGTGCAGGCGGTCGATCGCGGGCGCGTCGGACGGATGCTCCGGCCGGATGACGAGGGCGAACACGGGGGCGGCTCAGGTCGCGCGCGCGGAGAAATCGATGCGCGGATCGATCCAGACGTAAATCAGGTCCGACAGGAGGTTCACGGCGAGACCGAGCAGCGAGAAAATGTAGAGCGTCGCGAACACGACCGGATAATCCCGCCCGACGATGGCCTTGAACGAGAGCTCGCCCAGGCCGTCGAGGGTGAAGATCGTCTCGATCAGCAGCGAGCCCGTGAAGAAGGCCGAGATGAAGGCGCCGGGAAAGCCCGCGATCACGATCAGCATGGCGTTCCGGAACACGTGCCCGTAGAGCACCCGCCGCTCGCTGAGGCCCTTCATGCGGGCGGTCAGCACGTACTGCTTGCGGATCTCGTCGAGGAACGAGTTCTTGGTGAGCATGGTCGCCGTCGCGAAGGCCCCGACCGCCAGCGCCACGAGGGGCAGGACCATGTGCCAGGCGTAGTCGGTGACCTTCTGCCAAAGCGTGAAGTGCTCCCAGCCCTCGCTCGTCAGGCCGCGCAGGGGGAAGACCTGCAGGAACGATCCGGTGGCGAAGAGGATGATCAGCAGGAGCCCGAACATGAAGCCCGGCACCGCGTAGCCGATCGTCACCACGATCGAGCTGTAGCGGTCGAATCGCGTCCCGTCCCGCACCGCCTTGCGGATGCCGAGCGGGATGGAGATCGCGTAGGACAGGAGCGTCATCCAGAGGCCGAGCGAGATCGACACGGGCAGGCGCTCGCGGATGAGCTGGATCACCGTGGCGTCCCGGAAGAAGCTGCGCCCGAAGTCGAACTGCAGGTAGTTCCAGAGCATCTTCACGAAGCGTTCGGGGGCGGGGCGGTCGAACCCGAACTGCTGCTCGAGCTTGGCGATGAACTCGGGGCTCAGGCCCTGCGCGCCGCGGTAGCGGGAATTCGCCTCAGCCCCCGCCCGCGCCATGCCGCCGCCGAGGTCGCCCGCGCCGCCGGTCACGCGGGACATGGCGCCGTCGTTCTGCCCCTGCAGCTTGGCGATCACCTGCTCCACCGGGCCGCCGGGAGCGAACTGCACGATCGTGAAGGTGATCAGCATGATCCCGAACAGGGTCGGGACCATCAGGGCGATGCGGCGCAGGATGTAGCTCAGCACGGACCGCTCCCTAGTTCCGCCCGATGCGGAGCGCTTTCGCGGCGTCGAACCACCACGCGGACGGCACCCCGAGGTCGTAGCGGGGCCCGTTCAGTGGGTGCCCGAACACGTCCCAGACCGCGAGGCGGTGCGTGCCCGCGTACCACATCGGCACCCAGTAGCGCCCGGACCGCAGCACCCGGTCGAGGGCCCGGCACGCCGTCACGAGCTCCGCCCGGGAGCCGGCACCGACGATCTTCGCGATGAGCGCGTCGGCCGCTGGGCTCGCGATGCCCGCGAGATTGTTCGAGCCCTGCGTGCCGGCCGAGCCAGAGCCGTAGGACTCGGCCAGCTCCGGCCCGGGCGTGAGGCCGCTCGCGTAACGGCGGGAGGTCACGTCGAAGTCGAAGCTGTTCACGCGGGCCTGATACTGGGACGGGTCGACCAGGCGGAAGTTCGCCTTGATGCCCACCAGCGCCAGGTTGCGGATGAAGGGCTGGGTGTGGGGCTCCAGGGCGCCGTCGGAATCGAGGAACTCGATCTCGATCGGCCGCCCGCCGGGCAGGCGCATGGTGACGCCGTCGCGGGTGCACCCGGCCTCCTTGAGCAGGGCGACCGCGCGGGACAGGAGGCGCCTGTCCTGGCCGGACCCGTCCGAGACCGGCGGTGTCCAGGCCTCGCCGAATACTTCCCCGGGCAGATCGGCCCGAAGGGGCTCCAGCAGCGCCAGCTCCTCGGGCGCCGGCAGGCCGGTCGCCTTCAGGTCCGAGTTCTCGAAGAAAGAGGCCGTGCGCCGGTAGGCGTCGAACATCAGGTTCCGGTTGGTCCACTCGAAGTCGAAGCACAGCCCGATCGCCTCGCGCACGCGGGGATCGCGAAAGGCCTCCCGGCGCGTGTTGAGCCACCAGCCCTGCGTCCCGGACGGGCGGGCATCGGGAACGGTCGTGCGGACGACGCGGCCCTCGCGCACGGCGGGGAAGTCGTAGCCCGTGGCCCAGACCCGGGCGGTGAACTCCTCGCGGAACGTGAAGGCGCCACCCTTGAACGCCTCGAAGGCGACGGTCCGGTCGCGGAAGTATTCGTAGCGGATCGCCTCGAAATTGTGCTGGCCGACGTTCACGGCGAGGTCCGCGGCCCAGTAGTCGGGGACCCGCTCCAACTCGATGAAGCGGCCGACATCGACGCGCCCGACCCGGTAGGGACCGGAGCCGAGGGGCGGCTCCAGGGTCGCGGCGTCGAAGTCCCGCCGCGCGTAGTAGGCGGCCGAGAAGACCGGGAGCTGCGCCACGAAGAGCGGCAGGTCCCGGCTGCGCCCGGGTGCGAAGGTGACCACGACCGTCTCGTCGCCGTCCGCGGCGGCGTCGCGCAGGTCGCGGATCACCTGGGAGATCTCGGGGTGCCCCTTCTCGCGCAGGAGCTTGAGCGAGAACGCGACGTCGTGGGCGGTCAGGCGCGAGCCGTCGTGGAAGCGCGCCTGCGGCCGCAGGTGGAAGCGGTAGGTGAGGCCGTCCGCGCTGATCTCGACCGCGCGCGCCAGGAGGCCGTACAGCGCGTCCGGCTCGTCGAGGGCCCGCACCATCAGGCTGTCGAAGGTGAGGTTCATGCCGGCGGCGCCGTCGCCACGCAGCACGTAGACATTGAGGGTGTTGAAGGTGTTGCCGGACTGATTGCCGAAGGTCTGGCTCACCGTGGTCGAGAACCGGCCGCCCTTCGGCGCCGCCGGGTTGACGTAGTCGAAGTTCTGGAAGTCGGAGCCGTACTTCAGCTCCCCGAAGCTCGAAAGGCCGTGGGTCGTGCGGGGCGCGTCCGCCCGTGCCCCGCGCGGCAGCGAGGCCAGCGCCGCCGCTGCGGCGGCGCCGTGCAGGAGGGCGCGGCGGGAGGTGAGCGACGTGCAGGCCACCGCGCCGGACGCGGGCTCGCCGGCGTCCGAGGCGGCCGGGGAGGGCGGCCGCCGCCTCACTTCGCCACGCCCGTCTTCTGAGCCAGGGCCTCGTCGTACCACCAGGTCGTCGGGAAGCCGGAGCTGCCGTACTTCGGAAGCTCGTCCGGGTGGCCGAAGCGGTTCCAGCGCACGGTGCGCGACACGTTCGAGGCCCATTGCGGGACGAGGAAGTTGTGGGCGAGCAGGACCCGGTCGAGGGCGTGGGTCGCGGCGAGGACGCCCTCCCGGTTGCCCGCGAAGATCACCCGCTCGATCAGGGCGTCGATGGCCGGGTCCTTGATGCCCATGATGTTGCGGCTGCCCTGCTTGTCGGCCGAGGCCGACCCCCAGTACTCGCGCTGTTCGTTGCCGGGCGAGAGCGATTCCGGCCAGGAACTCGTCGTGATGTCGAAGTCGAAGCTGCGGATCCGGTTCTGGTACTGCGCCTGGTCGATCATCCGCAGGGACGCCTGGATGCCGATGAGCTTCAGCTGGGCCGCGTAGGGCAGCACCACGCGCTCGAACGCGTTCTGGAATTCCAGGAACTCGACGGTGAGGGGCTCGCCGGTCGCCTTGTTGACCATGCGCCCGTCACGCAGCTCGTAGCCCGCCTCGCGCAGGAGGCGGACGGCCTCGCGCAGGTTCGCCCGCACCGTCTCCGAGCTGTCGTTGACCGGGTTCCGGTAGGGCGTGGTGAAGACGGAGGCCGGCACCTTGTCCTTGAGGCCGTCGAGGATCGCCTTCTCCTCGCCCTCCGGCAGGCCCGAGGAGGCGAGCTCGGAGCCGAAGAAATAGGAATCGATGCGCTTGTAGAGCCCGTAGAACAGCGACCGGTTCATGTCCTCAAAGTTCATGGCGAGGTTGAAGGCTCGGCGGACGCGCTCGTCCTTGAACTTGTCGCGGCGCAGGTTGAAGGCGAAGGCCTGCATGTTGCCGTTGCCGCGATCGGGGAATTCCTCCTTGACGAGGCGTCCCTGCTTGACGGCCGGGAAATCGTCGTAGGCGGTGGCCCAGTTGCGGGCGATGTTCTCGGCGCGGAAATCGTAGAGGTCACCCTTCAACGCCTCGACCAGGACCGTCCCGTCGCGAAAGTACTCGTAGCGCATCGTGCCGAAGTTGTTGCGCCCGGCATTCACGGCGAGGTCCTTGCCCCAGTAGTCGGCCACGCGCTCGTAGGTCGCGGAGCGGCCGAACTCGAAGCGCGCGAGCCGATAGGGCCCGGAGCCGAGGGGGATCTCGAGCGTCGTCTCGGTGGGGTTGCGGGCCTTGCCCTCGGCGTTCTTGCCCGTCCACCAGTGCTTCGGCAGCACCCGCAGCTGACCGAGCACCTGGGGCAGCTCGCGGTTGCCGGCCTCCGCGAAGGTGAAGGTCACCTCGCGCGGGCCAGTCGCCTCGGCCTTCGTCACGGTCTGGTAGTAGGCCGCGTAGAAGGGACTGTTGGCCTTCATGGTGTCGAAGGACCAGACCACGTCGTCGGGCGTCACCGGCACGCCATCGTGCCACCGGGCGTTCTCGCGGATCCGGTAGGAGACCGAGGAGAGATCGGGCGCGAGGCGCACCGCCTCGGCAAGCAGGCCGTAGGAGGTGAAGGGCTCGTCGAGGGATTCGGTCATCAGGGTGTCGTAGATGCCCTGGACGCCGCCCTCGAGGTCGCCCTTCAGGCCCGACACGATGAGGTTGAAGTTGTCGAACCCGCCCAGCGCCCCGAGGCGCACGAGGCCCCCCGTCGGCGCGCCCGGCTTGGCGTAGTCGAAATGCTTGAAGCCCGGGGGGTATTTCGGCTCGCCCATGAGCGAGACGGCGTGATGCCAGCCGCCGTCCGGCGCCGCGACGGAGGCGGGCGCCGCATCGGGCGCGGCACCGGCCGGACCTCCGAGCAGGGCAACGGCGAGCGTCGCGGCGACGAGACGTCCGATCACGGCAGGGGCTTTCACGGTCCGGCGATCTCCCGACGACCCGGGATCAGGGTCGGGCCAGCGTTCTAAGCGCCCCGGCCGCACCTGTCACACGGGCAGCCGCGAAAATGCCTGCCGCCTGCCGTCGCAGCGTGCCGAGGCTCGGAACGAGAAAAGGCCGGGCAGGGCGCCCGGCCTTCCCACAGTTTCGTCGGTCGGCGGCTCGACTTCCGGCTCACTTGCCGCCGGCGTCGAGGTCCTTGGCCTTCTGCTCGGCAGCCGGATCGGCCTTCGCCGGGGGCTCCGTGACGGGAGCGCCGGACGGCGCGCCGGGGGACGGCTCGGTGCTCGTGTTCTGGGTCGGGCCGCTGCTCTCGGGCGCCGGCGCCGGTGCCACCTCGTTGCGGTTCTCCGTGGCGGTGTTCGGCTTAGGGCTGCCCGCCGGCTTCTCGAGGGCGGGCTTGGCCGTGTCGAGATCGGCGGGCTTCGCCGGGCTGTCCTTGCCCTCCGAGCCCTTGTTCTGCGCCGGCTTGTCCGTGGTGGGCTTGTCGGCCTCGGGCTTCGCGGCTTCGGCAGGCTTGGTGGCCTCAGCAGGCTTGGCAGCTTCGGCAGGCTTGGCGGCCTCGGCGGCCTTCGGATCGGCAGACTTGGGATCGGCGGCCTTGCCCTCCTCGGGCTTGGCGGCGGCCTTCTCGGCGGCCGGGAGCGGCTTCGGGCTGTCGGCGAGCGTGCGCAGGTAGGCGATGACGTTCGCGCGCTCCTGGGGCGAGGCGATGCCCGCGAAGGCCATCTTGGTGCCCTTCACGTAGCCCTTCGGGTTCTCGATGAAGTGATCGAGATCCTCGTAGGTCCAGGCGCCGCCCTTCTCCTTCATGGCCGCGGAATAGTCGAAGCCCTCGTGGCCGCCCTTCTTGCGCTCCACCACCTCCCAGAGGTCCGGGCCGACCTTGTTCGGGCCGCCCTTCTCGAAGCTGTGGCAGGACTGGCAGGCCTTGGTGCCGCCCTGGCCCTTCTCGACGTTGGCGCTGGCGAGCCGCACGGCGATGGGCTCCGCCTTCGGGGCCTCGGCGGCGGCGGAGGCCTCGGGCGCGGGCTCCGGCAGCTCGTAGCCGGCGGTTCCGGCGGGCTTCGGGTGATAGATCAGCTCGGCCACGAACCCGGATCCAACCGCGAAGAGCAAGGCGCCGAGCACCGCGCCGGCAACCTTGTTCAGCTCGAACGAGTCCATTCTCGACAACTCCGGGGATCTGGGGGTGGTCTTGGGGTTGGCCGGGTGGGAAGCGAAGCCGGCGGGGCAAGCGCCGGAGATTGGAAGACTTCGAGGGTGCCTTAGCCGCTCTGCCCCGATCTTGACAATGGCGCAACCGAGGGCCGCGTAGTCGCAGAGCCCGGCGTGTAGCCCGCGACGGCGTTCCGCCGCGCGGAAATGACAAGGCGGCGCGCGGCTGTTAAGGACGCGCCCCGCGACCAACGCGACCCGACCCATGTCCGATCCCCTCGTCCTGATTCCGGCCCGCCTCACGGCGACGCGGCTGCCGAACAAGCCGCTCGCCGAGATCGCGGGCGTGCCGATGATCGTGCATGTCTGGCGCCGCGCCATCGAGGCCGGGATCGGGCCCGTGGTGGTCGCGACCGACACCGGCGCGATCGCCGAGGTCGTGGAGGCCGCCGGCGGCGTCGCGGTGATGACCCGGGCCGACCACCCTTCCGGCTCCGACCGCCTCGCGGAGGCGCTGGAGATCGTGGACCCGGAGGGCCACCACGACGTCGTCGTGAACGTGCAGGGCGACCTGCCGAGCATCGATCCCCGCGCCATCGCCGCGTCGGTGGCGCCGCTCGCCGACCGCGCTGTGGACATCGCAACGCTCTGCGCCGTGATCACGCGGGCCGAGGAAGCGGACGACCCGAACGTCGTGAAGCTCGTCGGGCACCCCGTGGCCGCGGGTCGGCTGCGCGCGCTCTACTTCACGCGGGCCCGCGCCCCCTGGGGGGAGGGGCCGCTCTACCATCACATCGGGCTCTACGCCTATCGCCGCACCGCGCTCACCCGCTTCATGGCGCTGCCGCCGGGCAGCCTGGAGACCCGCGAGAAGCTCGAACAGCTCCGGGCCCTGGAGGCTGCCATGCGCATCGACGCCACGATCGTCGAGGACCTGCCCCTCGGCGTCGACACCCCGGCCGACCTGGAGCGCGCCCGCGCGCTCCTCTCGGCGCGCCGCCTGAACTGACGACCGAGACGATGACCGAACGCACCATCTCCTATCAGGGCGAGCCCGGCGCCAACTCGCACATCATCTGCGCCCAGGCCTATCCGGGCTGGGAATACCTGCCCTGCCCGACCTTCGAGGACGCCTTCGCGGCGGTGGCGGAGCATCGGGCGTCGCTCGCCATGATCCCGATCGAGAATTCGAGCGCGGGCCGGGTGGCGGATATCCACCACCTTTTGCCGAGCTCGCCGCTCCACATCGTGGCCGAGCACTTCCTGCCGATCCACTTCCAGCTGATGGCGCTGCCGGGCGCGTCCAGCGAGGGATTGGCGAGTGTCCACAGCCATGTCCACGCGCTCGGCCAGTGCCGGCGCATCATCCGGCGGCTGGGCCTGCGCGCGGTGGTGGCGGGCGATACGGCCGGCGCCGCACGCGAGGTCGCGGAGGCCCGCGACCCGACCCGGGCGGCGCTGGCGCCGGCGCTCGCCGCGGAGGTCTACGGCCTGGAGATCCTGGCCCGCGACGTCGAGGACGAGGCCCACAACACCACGCGCTTCGTGGTGTTCTCGCCGGAGCCCCTGGCCGTCGAGCCGAATGTCGGCCCGATGGTGACGAGCTTCGTGTTCCGGGTGCGCAACATCCCGGCGGCGCTCTACAAGGCGCTCGGGGGCTTCGCCACGAACGGCGTCAACATGTCGAAGCTCGAGAGCTACATGGTAGAGGGCCAGTTCACCGCCACGCAGTTCTACGCCGAGGTCGACGGCCACCCGGAGGATCCGGGGCTGGCGCGGGCGCTGGAGGAGCTGGGCTACTTCTCGCGGGAGCTGAAGGTCATCGGCACCTACCCGGCGCACCCCTTCCGCGAGGCGGCGCGCCCGGCGGCGGAGTGAAGGTTCATTGAGCTTGTATTGCGTTCAGCACAAGCTTAACCAATGTGCCAGGCATATTTGTAGCGCCTGCGGCACCACGGCTGCGAGCAGCGATGTCAGCCTGCGGCGTGCCGATACTCGAATATATTATGTACGGCGTCATATTTCCTAGTTTTCTAAGCTCCTCTAGAAAATCGTATCCCGCTCGATCGCCCTCTGGACGACCCATATCCGAAATTATAACATCAAACTTATTTGATTTAGCCTGCTTGAGTGCCTCTTCAGTACTCAATGCGCGAATGATTTTAATACCAAAAGCCTCCAATGCCTGCTGTTCGTAGATATTATTCTCTGGATTGTCGTCAACCCACAGTATTTCCGCACCTCTTGCGTTCTTCAACGCCCGTGGAGTCGCAGCAGCCTGCGCGGTCTCGATATTTCGCTCGACTGTTTTGGCAATTTCATAAGACGAAGGAGTCGCACTCACTTGTGGACCTGCATCGCTCGGCTTCTGACGCGATGGTTGAGCCTGCTCGGAATCGGATTGGACCAACTTAGCCTGGGTCGCAGCGGCAGCTAGCCTGGACGCCGCTTCGGGAGGAAGCTGGAGTTTCAAAACACCTTCCGCACCAGGGATCTTGAAGCTTAACTCGCTCAATCCTTTCAGGATCTGCGAAAATTCAACCCTAAACAATAATAATATCAACAATAAAAGGCTTGGCCATATGAAGGCGGAAATCAACTTCGAAATTGCTTCCAATAATTCGGAAAATTCCTTCATGACATCTACTTAAATAATTTACAGTACAAGCCAGCATACCATAAAATAAAATTTAATCAATAAATTCTATTCCCGCCGCAGAATCCGGTCGACGATCACGTCGGAGAAGAAGCTCGGCCGGAAGCCGCGGCGCAGCGCCTCGGGGTCGTAGACGGTCTCGACCCAGGTCAGGAAGTCGAGCCCCTTCGCCTCGCCCTCGATCAGGTAGAGGGCGAAGAAGGCGTCGAGGATGCCCGTCTTGGCGAAGCGGAAGTGCCCGTAGCGGGGCGAGAGCTGGGCCATCGCCTCGCGCACCGGCCGCCCCTCGTGCAGGATGAGGTAGAGCACCGAGGCGAGGCCCGCCCGGTCGGCGCCCGACTTGCAGTGCATCACCGCCGGGTATTCGAGGCCGGCGAAGAAGTCCCTGGCGGCGAGGATGGTCTCGCGGGCCGGCGCCTCGCGGGAGCGCAGCACGAACTCCACGAGCCTCAGCCCGTGGCGCTCGCAGGCCTCCCGCTGCAGCGGCCAGGAGCCGTGCTCGCGCCCGCCCCGGAGCGAGACGATGGTCCGCACCCCCTCGCGCCGGAAGCGGGCGAGGTCGTGCGGGCCCGGCTGGGCCGAGCGCCACAGCGGGCCGGTGCCGACCCGGTGCCGGTTGAGGTAGGCGAGGCGGAACACCCCGTGGTCCACGAGCAGCATGTTCGCCCAGGCCCGCAGCCGGTCGCCGGGCCCACCGATCGGCCGCTCGAAGCGGGCGATCCGGGCCATCCGCCGGGCATACCGGGTCTCGGGCTTGAGGAATCGGTTGAACACGGGCCGGGGCGCGGGGTGCGGGCAGGGGAGGCCGGAGCCTCTAGCAGCGCCCCGGGGTCCGGGCAAATCGCGGACCCGGCGGGCCCCCGCAACCGGCACCGCACTTGCCTGCGGCTCGGGTTGCGCGCGCCCGCGAACCCAAGCGGCCCCGCGCGAGTTGGATTGCCTGACGCCGGCGCATCGCGCCCGCGCACCGAGCGAGAGGGAGCCGGCCATGACCACCCGCACCACGAGCATCCGCCGGGCCCGCGAAGGGGATGCCGGCGCTCTGTCGGCGGTGTTCGATGCGGCCTGGCGGGAGGCCTACCGGGGCATCATCCCCGGCGTCGCCCTGGAGCGGCTGATCTCGCAGCGCGATCACGCCTGGTGGCGCGGCGCCCTGCGGCGGGGGCGGCCGGTGGCGGTGGTCGATGCCGGCGAGACCGTGGTGGGCTACGCGACCTACGGCCGGGCGCGCAGCCGCGCCCTCGGCACGGAGAGCGAGATCGACGAGCTGTACCTGCGCCCCGAGTACCAGGGCCTCGGCCTCGGCCGGCGCCTGTTCCGCGCGGTGCGCAACGACCTCGCCGATCACGGCCTGCCGCGCCTCGGCGTCTGGACCCTCGAGGACAACGACCGCGCCGCGCGGTTCTACGAGGGCCTGGGCGGCACGCCCGGCGCCCGCACCCTCGACCGGGTGGCGGGGATCCCGCTGCCCAAGGTCGGCTACCGCTTCGCCTGACGGCGCCCGGAAAACGTCGCGCCTCCCCACGCAAGTCGGATTTGCTTTGTCGGGCAACGGCCTTAAGACACCGGCCTGACGGCCACCGGGCCGCAATGGCTGCGCGACCGCGCGGTGCGGATCGGAGCCTGCGCGCGCCGTCCCGCCGCGGTGCCGAAGGTCTGGAGAGGAAACATGCTCATCGACGCCGTCTCGATCGGCAAGAACCCGCCGCACGACGTCAACGTGATCATCGAGGTGCCGATCGGCGGCGAGCCGATCAAGTACGAGATGGACAAGGATTCCGGCGCCCTCGTGGTCGACCGCTTCCTCTATACGGCGATGCACTACCCCGGGAATTACGGCTTCATTCCCCACACCCTGTCGGGCGACGGCGACCCCTGCGACGTGCTGGTGGCCAACACCCGCGCCATCGCGCCCGGCGCGATCATGAGCGTGCGCCCCGTGGGCGTGCTGGTGATGGAGGACAATGCCGGCGAGGACGAGAAGATCGTCGCGGTGCCCTCGCGCCACCTGACGATGCGCTACGACCGGGTCGAGAACTACACCGACCTGCCCGACATCACCCTGAGCCAGATCCAGCACTTCTTCGAGCACTACAAGGACCTCGAGCCCGGCAAGTGGGTGAAGGTCGTGCGCTGGGGCGACAAGGCGGAGGCCCATCGCCTGATCCAGGAAGGCATCGAGCGCGCCAACGCCCGCAAGGGCTGAGGACAGCGCTTACCGACGATGCCCCCCGGCGGCCGTGCCCGGCCGGCGGGGGCTGCGGGCGCTTCCCGCGGCGCCGCTACAGCGCCTCGCCCCGAAGGAGCCGCGGCTCCCGGCCCCGGGTCGCGGCGGCCTCCCCGATGAAGAAGCGCTTGAGGGCCGGCGCCCGGTCCACCAGACCGAGGCCGAGGTCCCGGGCGACGCGCAGGGGCAGCAGGTCGTTCGAGAACAGCCGGTTGAGCCCGTCCGTGGCGGCCGCCATCGCGACGGTGTCGAAGCGCCGGCTCGCCTCGTAGTCCCGCAGCACCGCCGGATCGCCGGGATCGAGGCCGAGGCGGAGCGCCTCCGACACGGCCTCGGCCAGCGCCGCCGCCGCCGCGAGGCCGAGGTTGAGACCCTGGCCGGCGATCGGGTGGATTACGTGGGCGGCGTCCCCCAGCAGCGCCAGCCGCTCCCCGTAGAAGCGCCGGGCGATGCCCACCGCCAGCGGATGGGCGCTCGGCCCGTGCTCCAGCGCGAGGGTCCCGAGCTCGGGCGTGAAGCGGCGCTCGATCTCGCCGAGCACCTCGGTCGGGTCGCCCCCGAGGAGGGCCGCCACGTCGGCGCTGCGCTCCGTCCAGACGATCGAGGAGCGGTGCCCGAGGGTCCCGCCCGGGGCCAGCGGCAGGATCGCGAACGGCCCGCTCGGCAGGAAGTGCTCGAAGGCCCGGCCCGCATGGTCGCGCGCGTGGCCGATCGTCGCCACGATGCCGGTCTGCGGGTAGTCGCGGCCGACCCAGCCGATCCCCGCGGCCTCGCGCAGGCGCGAGCGCGCCCCGTCCGCGGCGACGAGGAGGGAGGCCCGGTGCGTCCGCCCGTCGCCGAGCGCGGCCTCGATCGCGGTGGCGCCCGGCACCGCCCGCGCGATGCCGACGGCCTCCAGGGTCACGCCCGCCTCGCGGCACGCCTCGAGCAGGGCGCCGGCCAGCGGCTCCGCCTCGACCATGTGAGCGAAGGGGCCGTCGAGGGGGCCGTCCGCGCCCGCGTCCTGCGCGAAGGTGAGGAAGACCGGCCGCACCGGGTCGGCGAGGCGGCTGTCGCTGATCGCCATCTCGGCGATGGGCTGCGCCCGGTCGGCGATGCGCGCCCAGACGCCGAGCCGCTCCAGCATCCGGCGCGCCCCGGCCGCCACCGCGAAGGCCCGGCCGCGGTGCCGGGCGGCGCCCGCCGGCAGGCCGGGGTCGCACAGCGTGACGTCGACGGCGGGCCCGTGCGCCTGCTTCAGGGCCACCGCGAAGGCGAGCCCCGGAATACCGCCGCCGGCGACGAGGATGCGGCGGCTGCCCGGCCGCGGCGTCGTTTCGGACATGCTGCCCTCCTGCCCGCCGATCCGGCGGACGTTTCGTTCCGCAGTGCCATCCCGGCGACCGCCCGGCAATGCGGCGTGCCGACGGGGGGTGATGGACGCTTGCCCGGAAACCGGTATGTCGTGGGGCCGAGGGGCACCCGTCAGCCACCACACGGAAGCCGATCCTGACCATGACCGGAATCGTCGCCGAACTCCTCGGCATCCTCGACCTCGAACGCCTCGAGGTCGACCTGTTCCGCGGCACCAGCCCGGGGGGCGGCTGGCCGCGGGTGTTCGGCGGGCAGGTGGTGGCCCAGGCCCTCGTCGCCGCGACCCGCACCGTGCCGCCGAGCCGACCGCCCCACTCGCTGCACGCCTACTTCCTCCTCGGCGGCGACCCCAAGGTGCCGATCGTCTACGAGGTGGAGCGCATCCGCGACGGGCGCAGCTTCACGACGCGGCGGGTCAAGGCGGTCCAGCACGGCCGGGCGATCTTCGCGATGTCGATCTCCTACCAGGCGGTCGAGGAAGGCTTCACCCACCAGGCGACGATGCCGGACGTGCCGCCGGCGGAGTCCCTGCCGGACACCCGCGCCCTGATCGCCGGCGCGGCCGGGACGATCCCGCCCGCCGTGGCGGGCTACTTCGCCCGGCCCCGCCCGATCGAGCTGCGCCCGGTGGAGCTCGCGCGCTACATCCGGCGCGAGCCGAGCGAGCCGCGCTGCAATGTCTGGTTCCGGGCGGCCTCCGCCCTGCCGGACGATCCGGCGATACATCAGGCGGTGCTGGCCTACGCCTCGGACATGACGCTCCTCGACGCCTCCCTGATCGCGCACGGGCGGACGGTGTTCGACCCGGAGATCCAGTCGGCGAGCCTCGACCACGCGCTCTGGCTGCACCGCCCGTTCCGGGCGGATGAATGGCTCCTCTACGCGCAGGACAGCCCGGCGGGCGGCGGCGCCCGCGGCTTCTCCCGCGGGCAGATCTTCGACGCCGCCGGCAACCTCGTGGCTTCCGTGGCCCAGGAGGGCCTGATCCGCCCGCGCGACCAGGACCGATAGGGCACCCGACGACGACGGGCGAAGGCCCTCGGAGCCCCCGACCGCTCCGGGTTCGCCCGGCGCGGCTGCTGCGGCGCGCGGGGTCCCATAAATGCGGCACGCGTCACGCCGAGCGGAGCCCGCGACCGAATTCTGCCGCCGCGAGCGGCTTCCTGCACAATTCGTATGCAGTTTGAGGCGCCGCCGCGCACGCGAAAGCACCAGCCGGCGTCCAACAGCTAGGCAGCCGCGCGAAGGTCCAAAAGGTTCCCGGCCGCGACACCGCTGGCATAGTCCTTGAATGACGGCCGCCGAACGCGGGGTCATTCCGATCCCCGCGGACAATCCGGACCGGGCCGCCGCGCAGGGGCGGCCTCGGCAACCGGCTTCCCGTTCGCACAAGGGGGCGCCGCCCATGAAAATCGTGATGGCCATCATCAAGCCGTTCAAGCTGGAGGAGGTGCGCGACGCCCTCACCGGCATCGGCGTGCACGGCCTGACCGTCACCGAGGTGAAGGGCTACGGCCGTCAGAAGGGCCACACCGAGATCTACCGGGGCGCCGAGTACGCGGTGAGCTTCCTGCCGAAGCTCAAGATCGAGGTCGCGGTGTCCGCCGACCTCACGAGCAGCGTGATCGACGCGATCGCCGGCGCCGCCCGCACCGGGCAGATCGGCGACGGAAAGATCTTCGTGATGCCGCTGGAGAAGGCGGTCCGTATCCGCACCGGCGAGACGGACGCCGACGCCCTCTGAGCCCCGCGACCGGGCGCCCGCGACCGCCGAATCCGGCGGGGGAGCGCCGGGCCAACACCGAACCACCGCTTCACAACCAGAATCGCATCGCGATCGGGAGTCTCGTGTCCATGAAACTTCGCACCATCCTCGCGCTCGGCCTGGGAGGGGCGGCGCTGGCCGCCATCCTGGTGGAGCCGTCCCTCGCGCAGACGCCGGTGCCGGAAGCCGCCACCGCCGCCCCGCCCTCGCCGCTGCCCAACAAGGGCGACACCGCCTGGATGCTGGTCTCGGCCCTCCTCGTGCTGATGATGGTCGTGCCGGGGCTGGCGCTGTTCTACGGCGGCCTCGTGCGCACCAAGAACATGCTCTCGGTGCTGACCCAGGTCTTCGCCATCGCGGCGATCGTCTGCCTGCTGTGGGTCTGCTACGGCTACAGCCTCGCCTTCACCAACGGCGGCGGCCTCAACGACTTCGTGGGCGGCTTCTCGAAGGTGTTCCTCAAGGGCGTCGACCCGAACTCGGTGGCGGCGACCTTCTCGAACGGCGTCGTGATCCCCGAATACGTCTACATCTGCTTCCAGATGACGTTCGCGATGATCACCCCGGCGCTCATCGTCGGCGCCTTCGCGGAGCGGATGAAGTTCTCGGCGCTGGTCGTGTTCACCATCCTGTGGGTCACGCTGATCTACTTCCCGATGGCGCACATGGTCTGGTACTGGGCCGGCCCGGACGCGGTGGGCAACGCCGCCAAGGCGCTGGCCGCGGCCACCGACGACGCCTCGAAGGCCTCGGCCCAGGCCGCCCTCGACGCCGTCAACGCCGATGCGGGCATGATCTTCAAGTGGGGCGCCCTCGACTTCGCGGGCGGCACCGTGGTGCACATCAACGCGGGCATCGCGGGCTTCGTCGGCTGCCTGATCATGGGCAAGCGCATCGGCTACGGCCGTGACCTGCTCGCGCCGCACTCCCTGACCATGACGATGATCGGCGCCTCGCTGCTCTGGGTCGGCTGGTTCGGCTTCAACGCCGGCTCCAACCTTGAGTCGAACGGCACCACCGCGCTCGCCATGATCAACACCTTCGTGGCCACCGCCGCGGCCGCCGTCTCCTGGCTGTTCGTGGAGTGGGCGCTCAAGGGCAAGCCGTCGCTCCTCGGCATGCTGTCGGGCGCCATCGCGGGCCTCGTCGCCGTCACCCCGGCGGCGGGCTTCGCGGGCCCGATGGGCTCGATCGTGCTGGGCCTCATCGCGGGCGCGGTCTGCTTCATCATGTGCTCGACCGTGAAGAACGCGCTGGGCTACGACGACAGCCTCGACGTGTTCGGCGTCCACTGCATCGGCGGCATCCTGGGTGCGCTCGGCACCGGCATCCTGGTGAACCCGGCGCTGGGCGGCGTCGGCCTGCCGGACTACACCACGAAGCCCGGCGAGCTCGTCGTCGGCCCCTACGACCTCGCCACGCAGCTCCTGGCGCAGGGCAAGGCCGTCGGCTTCACCCTGCTGTTCTCGGGCATCGGCTCGGCGATCCTCTACAAGCTGATCGACGTGACGATCGGCCTGCGGGTGACGCAGGACGAGGAGCGCGAGGGCCTCGACATCGCCGACCACGGCGAGCGTGCCTACAACTACTGATCGGTCGAACCCGACCCCTCGGGGTCCGCGGTAGCGCAAGAAAAGAGGGCCCCGGATCGCTCCGGGGCCCTTCCTCGTCTATGTCCGACCTGGGCTCGCCTCAGAAGCTCACGGCCCGCACCCGCTTCACCTGCGGGATTGCCGCGATCTCGGCCAGCACCTCGGGCGCCACAGGGCCGTCCACCGCCACGAAGGCGATGGCGTTGCCGCCCTCCGCCTCGCGGCCGAGGTTGAACGTCGCGACGTTGACGCCGGCCTCGCCGAGCACGCTGCCGAAGCGGCCGATGAAGCCCGGCTTGTCGTGGTTGCGCACGTAGAGCATGTGCGGCGCGAACGGCGCGTCGATCTCGATGCTGCGGATCTCGATGACCCGCGGCTTGCCGTCGTGGAAGACGGTGCCGGCGGCGTCCCGCGGCATGTCCTCGGCCTCGACGGTGATGCGCACCACCGACTCGTAGTCGCCGTTGCCGCCCTCGCGCTTCACCTCGTCGACGACGATGCCGCGCTCCCGGGCGATGGCGGGCGCCGAGACCATGTTGATGTCGGCGAGGAACGGCCGCAGCACGCCGGTCACCGCCGCCGAGGTCAGGGCGCGGGTGTTCATGCCCGCGACCTCGCCCTCGTAGGTGATGCGGATGCCCTTCACGGGGGCGTCGGTGAGCTGGCCCAGGAAGGAGCCGAGCTTGTCGGCGAGCGCCACGAAGGGCTTGAGGCGGGGCGCCTCGTCGGCGGAGATCGAGGGGAAGTTGATGGCGTTGCTGATGGCGCCGCTGAGCAGATAGTCCGCCATCTGCTCGGCGACCTGGAGCGCCACGTTCTCCTGCGCCTCGCTGGTGGAGGCGCCGAGATGGGGCGTGCAGATCACGTTGGGGTGGCCGAACAGCGGGTTCTGCGTGGCGGGCTCCTCCACGAACACGTCGAAGGCCGCCCCGGCGACGTGGCCCGAATCGAGGGCCGCCCGCAGCGCCGCCTCGTCCACCAGCCCACCGCGGGCGCAGTTGACGATGCGCACGCCGCGCTTGGCCTTGGCCAGCGCCTCCGCCGAGAGGATGTTGCGGGTCTTGTCCGTCATCGGCACGTGCAGCGTGATGATGTCGGCGCGGGCGAGGAGCTGGTCGAGCTCAACCTTCTCGACGCCGATCTCCAGGGCGCGCTCGGGCGACAGGAAGGGGTCGTAGGCCACGACCTTGAGCTTCAGGCCGATCGCCCGGTCGGCCACGATGGCGCCGATGTTGCCGCAGCCGATCACCCCGAGGGTCTTGGCCGTCAGCTCGACGCCCATGAACCGGTTCTTCTCCCACTTGCCGCCTTGGGTGGAGAGGTCGGCCGCGGGGATCTGGCGAGCCAGCGCGAACATCAGCGCGATGGCGTGCTCGGCGGTGGTGATGGAGTTGCCGAAGGGCGTGTTCATCACGATGACGCCCTTGGCGGTCGCGGCCGGCACGTCGACGTTGTCGACGCCGATGCCGGCGCGGCCGACGACCCGCAGGCGCGCGGCCGCCGCGAGGATCTTCGGGGTCACCTTGGTGGCGGAGCGGATCGCGAGGCCGTCGTAGTCGCCGATGACGGCGGCGAGCGCTTCCTTGTCCTTGCCGAGTTCGGGGCGGAAATCGACGTCGATGCCGCGGTCACGGAAGATCTGGACAGCGGCTTCCGACAGCGCGTCGGAGATGAGCACCTTGGGAGCGGGCATCGCATGCCTCCTGCTCTGGTGTGTCGGGGGAGGGTGGGGCGGCCGGGCAGGGGCCCGGGCGCGGAATTTTTGGGGATCATTCGTATCGGGCCCGCGACGCAGCCGTCCCTCCCCCTAGCGGGGGCGGGAAGCCGGGTGTCCGGGATGGCCGAGAGGCTGGAGCCGCTTCGTCCGGCGCCGCCCCTCTCCCGACCCGCTTCGCGGGCCACCCTCCCCCGCGGAGGGGGGAGGGAGAGATGGCGGCGGCCGGGTGTGCTCCGGCCGACCTCGGCCTACGCCGCCCGGGCGAGCTTCGCCTTGGCCTCGCCGAAGGCCCAGTCGAGCCACGGGGTCAGGGCCTCGAGGTCCGAGCGCTCGACGGTAGCGCCGCACCAGACGCGCAGGCCGGGGGGCGCGTCGCGGTAGGCGCCGATGTCGAGGGCGACGCCCTCGGCTTCGAGGATCTCCACGATGTCCTTGGCCACCGCCGCCACCGCCGCGTCGCCCTTGGCGAGCACGTCCGGGTCGGCGATCACCAGGCAGACGCCGGTGTTCGAGTAGGTGGCCGGGTCGACCGCGAGGTTGGCGATCCAGGGCGTGCGCGCGACCCAGTCGAGGATCGTCTTCGCGTTGGCGTCCGCGCGGGCGAGCAACGCGTCGAGGCCGCCGATGCGCTCCGCCCAGCGGAGGGTGTCGAGGTAGTCCTCGGTGGCGAGCATCGAGGGCGTGTTGATGGTGTCGCCCTTGAAGATGCCCTCGATGAGCTTGCCGCCCTTCGTCAGGCGGAAGACCTTCGGCACGGGCCAGGCGGGCGTGTGGCTCTCGAGGCGCGCGACGGCGCGGGGCGAGAGGATCAGCATGCCGTGCGCGGCCTCGCCGCCCATCACCTTCTGCCAGGAGAAGGTGACGACATCGAGCTTGTCCCAGGCCAGGGGCTGGGCGAACGCCGCCGAGGTGGCGTCGCAGATCATCAGGCCCTCGCGGTCGGCCGCGATCCAGTCGCCGTTCGGCACCTTCACGCCCGCGGCGGTGCCGTTCCAGGTGAAGATGACGTCGTTGTGCTGCGTGTCGATCGCCGCGAGGTCCGGCAGCACGCCGTAGGGCGTCTGGTGGATGCGCGGGTTGATCTTGAGCTGCTTGAGGGCGTCCGTGACCCACTCGGCCCCGAAGGCCTCCCAGGCCGCGACCTCGACGGTCTTCGGCCCGAGCATCGTCCACATCGCCATCTCGACGGCGCCGGTGTCGGAGGCCGGAACGATGCCGATGCGGTAGTCGGCCGGCACGCGCAGCACCTGGCGCGTCAGGTCGATCGCTTCCTTGAGCTTGGCCTTGCCGAGGGGCGAGCGGTGCGAGCGGCCGAGGGCGGCGTCGCCGAGCGCGTCGAGGCTCCAGCCCGGACGCTTGGTGCAGGGGCCGGACGAGAAATAGGGCACGCGGGGGCGCGTGGCGGGTCGGTTCGTCATGTGATCCATCCTTACAGATGGGCGCTCCTCGTTGGGGAGGAGTGTCCCGCGCAGCGGCATGATCCTGATTCGGGGTGAAAGCAAGTGACCGGGGACACGCCAGGCGTGCAGGCGGCCCCTGCGCGGCCGGAGCGCAACACCGGGCAGGGGCCCCGGGAACGCCGCCTTAAGGTTACTGCGCGATCCTGCCATCTTCATGGTGCGTAAGGCGTATTCCCGATGACGTTCGAAGAGGTCGCGCTCCCCTGCGCGTGGGCCGTGCTCCTGCTCGCCGGCCTCTGCCTGGTCCCGAAATCGAAGCACATTGCGAAAGAGCCGGAAGACGAACGGCCGGAGCCGGCCTTCCTCGACGTCGGCGGACCGGTCATCGACGTCGAGCCGGCCTGAGACCGGTCCGCGGGCGCTGGGGCAGCCCGGCTCCGGGCGACGCAATCCTCGACGCAACATCCCCGCAACGGGAGCCCCTTAGAGGCATCTCCACGCAGCGGCCGCCAGCCGCCCTCCGGGATGCCCGTCATGATCAGCGATTGCCAGTTCCGCCGCCTCTGCGTCGCCGTGTTCGGCCTCGGCCTCGCGCTGGCGCCCCTGGTGGAGCCGATGCTGCCCTGAGGCGCGGCCGGGATCCGTCCCTCAGGGGTCGCGCCGCAGCAGGTCCGGCCGGCGCTCCCGGGTGAGGCGCTCCGATTCGGCCCGGCGCCAGCGGGCGATGGCGGCGTGGTTGCCGCCGGTCAGGACGTCCGGGATCGGCCGGCCCTCCCAGTCCCGCGGACGGGTGTAGTGGGGATATTCGAGGCGCCCGTCCTCGAAGCTCTCCTCCTCGCCCGAGGCCGCCTTGCCCATCACGCCGGGCAGCAGGCGCACGCAGGCGTCGATCAGCACCATCGCGGCGATTTCTCCGCCGGACAGGACATAGTCGCCGATCGAGACCTCCTCGAGCCCGCGGCCCGCGATGACGCGCTCGTCGACCCCCTCGAACCGCCCGCAGACCACGACGAGCCCGGGCCCGGCACCCAGCGCCCGCACGCGCGCCTGGCTCAGGGGCCGGCCGCGCGGCGACATCAGCAGGCGCGGCCGCGGGTCGCCCTCGGGCGCGGCCGCGTCGATCGCGGCGGCGAGTACGTCGCAGCGCAGCACCATCCCGGCGCCGCCGCCGGCCGGGTTGTCGTCGACGCTGCGATGTCGCCCGATCCCGTGCGCGCGGATGTTGCGAGCCTCCAGCGCCCAGCCGCCGCGGGCCAGGGCATCGCCCGAGAGCGACAGGCCGAGGGGCCCCGGGAACATTTCGGGGTAGAGGGTCAGCACCGTCGCGCGCCAGGGCACGGCGGTCTCGGGGGGCAGTAGGGTGGGCTCCATGCGGCTTGATGGCGCCTCCGCGGCCGCCCGGTCAACGGCACCGAAGCCGGCGGCGCGGGTTGTGGAGCCATGATCCAAGCCAAGATCCGAACCAAGATCCGAACCGAAACCGAGACCGCGCGCCGGACTGGGCTGCGCGCCGCAAGCCGCATCGGGCTCCTCTTCCTGGCCCTGGCAGCGGCCCTGCCCGGGTCCGCCGGTGCCGCCGAGCCCCTCGCGCCGCCCGGCACCCCGGACTCGGCCTTCCCGCGGCCGGACCGGCCGGTGGCCGAGATCATTGCGGCGCAGTGGGCGCTGGAGAAGGAGCGGGAGGCGGCGGACGAGTTCGGGCAGGTGGCCCGCCTGATGCGCATCGCGCCCGGCGAGACGGTGGCGGATATCGGCGCCGGCAGCGGCTACTACGCGGTGCGGCTCTCGCCCCTCGTCGGCGCAACGGGCCGGGTGCTCGCCGAGGACCTGACGCCCGGCTACCTCCGGGACCTCGAAGCCCGGATCCGCCGCGAAGGGCTCGGGAACGTCACCGTGGTGCGCGGCGAGGCGCACGATCCGCGGCTGCCCGCGGCCTCCGTCGATGCGGCGGTCCTCGTGCACATGTACCACGAGATCACGCAGCCCTACGGGTTGCTGCACAACCTCGCGGCGGCGATGAAGCCCGGCGGCCGGGTCGGGATCGTCGATGCCGACGACATCCCCTCGCGCCACGGCACGCCCCCGAAGCTCCTGCGCTGCGAGCTCGCCGCCGCGGGCTACCGGGAGACCGCCTTCACGACGCTCACGGGCGGCGTCGGCTACCTAGCGGTGTTCGAGGCGCCTGCGCCGGACCGGCGGCCGGACCCGAAGACGATCCGGCCCTGCCGGGACGAGACGACGCGACAGCCCGCGAAGGCGCGGTGAGCCGGATCGGGCCCTCCGCGAAGCCCCTCAGTCCGGCTCCTCGGGCGGCTTCTCGCCCGGCGGGGCGAACAGGTCGTCGGGCGGCGCGACCACGACGCGGCCCGCCTTCGGGTCGAGCTCCGGCACGAAGGCTTTCGTGAAGGGCAGGAGCGCGGTGGCGCCGCCCGCCTCGGGGCGGATCTCCAGGAGATCCCCGCCGCCGTAGTTCGGCACGGCCGTGATGGTGCCGAGGCGAGCGCCCGCGATGTCGATGACGGGCAGGCCGATCAGGTCGGTGATCAGGAACTCGTCCGCATCGGCGGCCTCGCCGAGGCGCGCGCGGGGCACGTAGAGCAGGAGGCGGTTCAACGCCTCGGCACCGGTCCGGTCCTCGACGCCCTCCACGCGCACCACGAGGATGTCCGGCGCGGCGCCCGGGGCGGGGCGGGCCTCGGTGAGCGCGATGCTGCGCCCGTCCCCGGTGACGAGGGGGCCGTAGCCGGCGATTCCCGCAGGGTCGGCCGTGTAGGATTTCAGCCGCACCTGGCCGTTGAGGCCCTGGGCGCGCCCGAACTCGCCCAGCAGGACGAGGTCCGGGTCGGCTGAGACGGGCGCGGGCTTCGCCGCCGGCCGCTGGGGCCGGGGCGACGTCTCGGCGGCCGGCGCGAGCCGGCCGGGGCGGGCGCGGCCGCCGCGGGGTGGGGTGCCTCCGGGGCGGCGCGCCATGGTGCGGCGCCCGTCAGGCCGCCGCGTCTTCGGCCGGCGCGGCGGCCTTCTCGGCGCGCTTGGCCGCGCGCTCCTTGGACTTCTCGCCCGGCTCCGCCTTCTGCGGGTTGTTGCGCGCTGGGCGCTTGGCGAGGCCGGCGGCATCGAGGAAGCGCAGCACCCGGTCGGTCGGCTGCGCGCCCTTGGCGAGCCAGGACTGGATCTTCTCGCTCTCCAGCTGCACGCGGGCCGGATCGTCCTTGGCCTTCATCGGGTCGTACACGCCGACCTTATCGATGAAGCGCCCGTCGCGCGGCGAGCGGGCGTCGGCGACGACGATGCGGTAGTAGGGACGCTTCTTGGCGCCGCCGCGGGTGAGACGGATCTTCAACGACATGGTCTTCTCCTGAATGTCTTCTGTAAGAGCGAATAGCGAATAGTGAGTAGCGAATAGAAAAGCCCCTATTCGCTATTCGCTACTCCCTATTCGCTCACTTCTTCTTCCCGAACGGGAACCCGCCGAGGCCGGGCAATCCGCCCGGCATCTTCGGTCCTCCGAGCCCCGGGAGGCTCGGCATCTTTCCGCCGCTGAGGCCCGGCGGCATGGGCGGCAGCTTGCCGCCGAACTGCTTCTCCAGCGCCGCGATCTGCTCGGGGCTGGGCTCGGGCATGCCCGGGGGCAGGCCCGGCATGCCGCCGCCCATACCCCCGCCCATGCCCCCGCCGCCGAGCCCGAACATCGAGCCCAGCGCCTGGCCGATGCCGCGCTTGCCGGAGCTCATCGCCTTCATCATGTCGGCCATGGTCCGGTGCATCTTGAGGAGCTTGTTGATCTCCGAGACGTCGACGCCGGAGCCCGCCGCGATGCGCTTCTTGCGGCTGTTCTTGAGGAGGTCGGGGTTTTTGCGCTCCTGCGGGGTCATCGAGGAGATGATCGCCCGCTGGCGCTTGAACATCCGCTCGTCGAGGTTGGCGCCCTCGACCTGCTTCTTGATCTGGCCCATGCCCGGCAGCATGCCCATGAGGCCGCCGATGCCGCCCATCTTCTCCATCTGGGCGAGCTGCATGGAGAGGTCCTCCAGGTCGAACTTGCCCTTGCGCATCTTCTCGGCGGCGCGCATCGCCTGCTCGGCGTCGATCGTCTCCGCCGCTTTCTCGACGAGGGAGACGATGTCGCCCATGCCGAGGATGCGGTTGGCCACGCGCGCCGGGTGGAACTCCTCCAGCGCGTCGACCTTCTCGCCGGTGCCCGCGAGCTTGATCGGCTTGCCGGTGACGGCGCGCATCGACAGCGCCGCGCCGCCGCGGGAATCGCCGTCCATGCGGGTCAGCACGATGCCGGTGACGCCGAGGCGCTGGTCGAAGGCGCGGGCGGTGTTGACCGCGTCCTGACCGGTCAGCGCGTCGGCGACGAGGAGCACCTCGTGAGGCCGCGTCGCCGCCTTCACCTCGGCGGCCTCGGCCATCAGGGCCTCGTCGAGGGTGGTGCGGCCGGCGGTGTCGAGCATCACCACGTCGAAGCCGCCGAGGCGGGCGGCGTCCATGGCGCGCCGGGCGATCTGCACCGCCGACTGGCCTGCGACGATCGGCAGGCTCTCGACCTCGACCTGGCGGGCGAGCACGGCGAGCTGCTCCATGGCGGCCGGGCGGCGCGTGTCGAGGGAGGCGAGGAGCACCCGGCGCCTGTCGCGCTGGCTGAGGCGGCGGGCGATCTTCGCGGTGGTGGTGGTCTTGCCCGAGCCCTGCAGGCCGACCATCAGGATGGCGATGGGGGCGGGGGCGTTGAGGTCGATCACCTCCGCCTCGGCGCCCAGCATCGCCACGAGCTCGTCGTTGACGATCTTAACGACCATCTGGCCGGGGGTGATCGACTTGAGGACGGTGGCGCCCACCGCCTTCTCGCGCACCCGGTCGACGAAGCCGCGCACCACCTCGAGGGCCACGTCGGCCTCGAGCAGCGCCCGGCGCACCTCCCGCATCGCGGCGGTGACGTCGGCCTCCGTCAGGGCGCCCCGGCGGGTCAGCCCCGAGAGGATGCCGGAGAGGCGGTCGGACAGTCCTTCGAACATGGTCAGGCGCTTCCGCTCGCGGGGCTCACTGGTGGAGGCCGGCGCGCTCGACCCGGCGGGCCTGCAGCGCGTTCTCGAAGGTCTGCACGGCGCGGGCGAACTTGTCCCGGCACTCGGGATTGCAGAAGCCCACCACCGCGCCGCCGTAGAGCGTCAGCGCGTCGGCCGAGATCGGCTTGCCCGACCACGGGCAGAGGTCGTTCACCGCATCCTCGATGCGCAGCGGCGGGCGGTCGTGCTGGCGGTCGGTGCTCATCGGCGTCGGGTCTCTTGGCTCAGTCCGGCGCTGCCCCCAACGCCAAGCACGCCCGAGGGCGCGAACGCGCTGTCGGGCGTTGGCCTCCGGCCCCTCGGACCGGTCGGCTTGCTGAGGCGGCGTCGGGGCGCCGGACTGGAGGGTCGCGCTTAAGGGGATGTCCCCGGATTGTCAAATTCCCGTCCCGGCACGAAGGGACCCGTTAAGATTTACCGTTCCTTAAGCATGTTCGGGCTGGATGCCGGGGATCGCAAGGACACCCGTCGATGTCGGACCCCGCCCGTCAGTACCTCTCCCAGGAGCCGGCCAGCCACGCGGCCGGACGTCCGGTGCCGGGGCCGCTCCGCGACTGGCTCGCGGCCATGAAGGCCCACCAGACCGTGCCGCCGTCCGCGCCCGCCCGCGCCGAGGCCCCGCGCCCGGAGCCCGCCCGGCCCGAGCCGGCCCGCGTCGAGCCCGCCCGCGCCGCGCCGCAGAACTGGGCGCCGCGGGTCGTCCCGACGCCCGAGCCGATCCTGCCCGAGGCGGAGGACATCTCGGAACTGATGGCCGAGAACCTGATGCTCAAGGCCAAGCTCCGCATCGAGACGGAGCGCTACGCCGAGTTGCAGGCGATCCTGGCCCAGGAGATCCGCGACCTGCGCCGGCACGTCCAGGACGAGATGGAAGCGCTGCACGAGGTCCGCGAGGAGCGCGACGCCCTGCGCGGCGAGCGCGCGGCCCTGCGCGAGGAGCGCGAGCTCTGGCAGGCGCGCGCCGAGGCGCTCGCCCAGCCGCTGTTCCAGAAGCGCTGAGGCGGCTCAGGCGCCCCGCAGGCCCGCGGCGATCCGGTCGAGGGCCGGAAGCTTGCGGATCGGGCCGATCGCCGCGAGCGTCGGCTCGCCCGCGAGCACTCCGGCGCCCGCGGCGCGCACATCCGCCACCGTCACCGCGTCGACCTTGGCGATCACCTCCTCGGCCGGGATCACCCGGCCCCAGGCGAGGATCTGGCGCGCGTTGCGCTCGATGCGCCCGCCCGGCGTCTCCAGCGCGGAGAGCAGCGACACCTTGAGCTGCGCCTTGGCGCGGGCGATCTCGGCGGCCTCGATGTCCCGGGTCGCCTTGGCGGTCGCGGCCAGCGTCACCTCGACGAGGTCGCCGAGGTCGGACCCCGAGGTGCCGGCGCCGATGCCGAACAGGCCGCAATCCGAGAACGGCCAGTGGAAGGCCTGGATCTCGTAGGCGAGGCCGCGGGTCTCGCGCACCTCCTGCCAGAGCCGGGAGGTCAGCCCGCCGCCGAGCACCTGCGCGAAGATGTGCAGCGCGTAGTAATTATCGTCCCGGAAGGAGAGGCCCGGCAGGCCGAGGACGAGGTTCGCCTGCTCGAGCTTGCGCGGCATGCGGCGCTCGCCGCCCCGGTAGACGCCCGGCACCGTCTCGGGCGCCTGCGCGGCGGCCAGTTCGCCGAACTGCCGCTCCGCTGCGGCGACGATCTCCTCGTGCGCGACGGCGCCGGCGGCGGCCAGGACCATCCGGTCCGGCGTGTACTCGCGGGCGAGGTAGGCGCGGATCGCGTCCCCGTCGAAGCTGCGGATCGTCTCCGGGCGCCCGAGGATCGGGCGGCCGATCGGCTGGTCCGGGAAGGCCGCCTCCGTGAACGCGTCGTAGACGACGTCGTCCGGGGTGTCCTCGACCGCCGCGTACTCCTGCAGGATCACGCCCTTCTCGCGGGCGAGCTCCGTGGGGTCGAACACCGAGGCCGTCAGGATGTCGCCGATCACGTCGAGGGCGATGCCGGCATCCTCGCCGAGCACGCGGGCGGTGTAGCTCGTGCCCTCGGCGCTCGTCGCGGCGTTGATCTCGCCGCCGACGTTCTCGATGTCCTCCGCGATGGCGCGGGCCGATCGGGTCCGCGTGCCCTTGAAGGCCATGTGCTCGATGAGGTGGCTGAGACCGTTCTCGTCGGCGCGCTCGTGGCGCGAGCCGGCCCCGACCCAGACGCCGAGCGTCGCGGTGGCCACGCCCGGCATCGCCTCGGTGGCGACCGTGACCCCGTTCGGCAGCCGGGTGATGCGCAGCGAGGGCGAGGCGCCGTGCGTCGTGAAGTGCTGGTTCATGGCTCTCATGCCTCGCGGGCGGCGCGGGCGCGGGCGCGGATGAAGCCCTCGACGGCGGCCTGGTCGTTGGCGAGCCGGGTGATGCGCTCGGGCCGGTCCATCAGGTCGGCTAGGTGCGACGGCAGGGCGGGCCGGATTCCGCCGCCGGTCGCCCGCTCCACGGCATCCGGGAACTTCGCCGCGTGGGCGGTGGCGAGCGCCACCACGGGCGTCGCCGGGTCCTTCTCGATGAGGCGCCGGCCGGCGCGCACGCCGATGGCACTGTGGGGGTCGAGCACGACGCCCGTGGCCGCGTGCGTGAAGGCGATCTCCTCCATCACGTCGTGCTCGGGTACGGCGGTCGCATCGAACTCCGAGCGGATCGCGGCGAGCACGGACGGGTCGAGGCTGAAACCGCCGGACTGCCGGAGGCCGGCCATCAGGCGGCTCACCGCCGAGGCGTCCCGCCCCAGCGCCTCGAACAGCAGGCGCTCGAAGTTCGAGGAGATCTGGATGTCCATCGAGGGCGAGGTGGTGGGCTCGACGCCGCGCAGCTCGTAGGCCCCGTGCTCCAGGGTGCGGGCCAGGATGTCGTTGGCGTTGGTGCCGATCATCAGCCGCTCGATCGGCAGGCCCATGCGCTTGGCGACCCAGCCGGCCAGGATGTCGCCGAAATTGCCCGTCGGCACCGCGAAGGAGACGGGCCGATGCGGGGCGCCGAGGGCGACCGCGCTCGTGAAGTAGTAGACCGCCTGCGCGGCGACCCGGGCCCAGTTGATGGAGTTGACGCCCGACAGCCGCACCGCGTCGGCGAAGTCGGCGTGCTGGAACAGGGCCTTCACGATGGTCTGGCAATCGTCGAAGGTGCCGTCGATCGCCAGCGCGTGGACGTTCTCGCCGCCGACCGTGGTCATCTGCCGGCGCTGCACCTCGGAGACCCGCCCGTGCGGGTAGAGGATGAAGACGTCCACCTGGTCGAGGCCCCGGAAGGCGTCGACGGCGGCGCTGCCGGTGTCGCCCGAGGTGGCGCCCACGATGGTGGCCCGGGTGCCCCGCGCCTGCAGCACGTGGTCCATCAGCCGCCCGAGGAGCTGCATCGCCACGTCCTTGAAGGCGAGCGTCGGGCCGTGGAAGAGCTCGAGGAGGAACAGGTTGTCGTCGAGCTGGGTCAGCGGGCAGACCGCCGGATGCCGGAAGGTCGCGTAGGCCGCCTCGATCATGCGGTCGAGATCGGCATCGGCGATCTCGCCGTCGACGAGGGGCCGCAGCACGCGCTTGGCCGCGTCCGCGTAGCGCTGGCCCGCGAGGCCCGCGATGGCCTCCGTTCCGATCCGGGGCCAGCTCTCGGGCACGTAGAGGCCGCCGTCGCGGGCGAGGCCCGCCAGGAGGGCGTCGGAAAACGAGAGCGGCGCGGCGGTGCCACGGGTCGAGACGTGCAGCAAGGGGGCCTCCGGGGAAGGCGCTCCCTCTACACGAAGCACGCGCGCCTGTCGAAGCGGGGCGGGATCAGAGGCTCGTCCCCGGTTGCTTGGCCAGGCGGCAGCCGTTGATCCGCCAGGCCCCGTCCGTCTGCCGCTCCAGGGTGTAGGTCGCCGTCCAGTCGACGCCGTACTCGTCCTGGATGCGAACCTCCTGGGAGAGGCCCGTCTCGCCCGAGTCCTGCGCCGCCCCGAAATCGAAGCGCCGGTGCCGGTAGACCGGGCGGTAGTTCGTCCGGACCATGCCGAGGAAGACGTCGGGCGTCGGGAACAGGCCCTGGATCGAGGGCGCCGCGAGGGCGTAGGCCGCCGCCGCATCGTCCCGGCCGAGGGCCTCCACCTGCCGGGTGATGGCGGCGCGGGCCTCCGCCCGCACGGCCTCGTCCGCCGCGCCGGCGGGCCAGGGCATCAGGGCGAGGACGAGGGCGGACAGGACGGGGAGGGTGCGCATCGGGGACGCTCCGTATCGGTCCCGATGAGTGTGGGGCGCCGGAGCGCCGCGGCAAGCCGGCTCAGCGAACCCCGGCCTCCCCGGAATCGGATCGCGGTGCCTCGGGCGCCGCCGGGGCCGGCTCGTGCAGGCGCCGCCAGGCGAAGACCGAGAAGACCCCGACGAGGCAGGCCGCGATGCCGAACCAGGTGAAGGCGTACTGCAGGTGGTTGTTCGGCAGATCGACCCTGAGCTGCCCACCGCGCGGCCAGGACTTCCGGCCGGGCTCCGCATCCGCCTCGATCAGGTAGGGGGCGACCGTGCCGAGGCCGCGGGCCGCCGCGATGCCGGCCACGTCGCGGTTGAACCACTCGCCCCGCACCGCGTCGGGCGCGGGCACGAACATCGCCCGTGCCTCGCTCGCCCGCAGCAGGCCCGTCACCGCGGTCGGTCCCTCGACCAGCCCGTCCGCCCGGTCCTGCGGCCGCTTCAGCTCGGTCGGCGTGAAGCCGCGGTTGACGAGGACGAGGCCGCCGTCGTCGCGCTGGAAGGGCGTGACGACGTAGTAGCCCTGCAGCGCCCGCCCCGGCGTCTCGCCGGCCGCGAGGCCGTGCACCAGGGTCTCGCGATCGTTGAGGAAGCGGCCCGACACCCGGACGTGCCGGAACTCGTCGCGGGCCGGATCCCAGGCCTCCGCCGCGGGCGGCGCCACGGGCTCCGCGCGCGAGCGCTCGACGATCCGGGCGATCAGCGCCTCCTTCTCGGTCTTGCGCGCCACCTGCCAGACGCCCAGGCCGAGCAGGATGCCGAGGGCGATCAGGGCGGCGAGCCCCGGGGCGAGGAGATCGCGCCAGGCGCCCCGGCGGGTCGTCGCGGCGCTCACGGCCGGAAGCGCCCTTCCTCGGCCTTGTTGGCGAACTGCAGCGCGACCAGCATCCCCTTGAGGGGGCGGACGAGGGCGAGGCTCAGGCCCACCGATACGCTGACCGCGACGAGGGCGTGGACCCAGATCGGCGGCTCGTAGGTGATCTCGAGCCAGAGCGCGAGGCCGACCACCACGATGCCGACGATCGACATCACGAAGAAGGCCGGGCCGTCGGCCGAGTCGAAGCTCGAATAGTCGAGGCCGCAGGCCTCGCAGGAGGGACGCAGGGTGAGGTAGCCCCGGAACAGGTGGCCCTCGCCGCAGCGGGGGCAGCGGCCGCGCAGGCCGGTGGGGATGGGGGCGGGCAGGTCGCGGGTGCGGGCCAAATGTCGACTCCTCGGGGAAGCACCCCCCGGTGCCGCTGATATGGGGCGGGGCAGGCCCCCGCGCACGAAAAAGGGCGGCTCGCGCCGCCCTCCTTCAGCATGGCTCGCCTGCGTGGCGCGCCGGTCCGCGGCTCAGTGCGCGCCGTGCCCGGCGCCCGAGCCCCAGACGTAGATCGCGGCGAACAGGAACAGCCAGACCACGTCCACGAAGTGCCAGTACCAGGCGGCGAACTCGAAGCCGAGGTGCTGCTTCGGGGTGAACTGCCCGAGGTAGGCCCGGTAGAGGCAGACCGCGAGGAAGATCGTGCCGATGATGACGTGCGCGCCGTGGAAGCCCGTCGCCATGAAGAAGGTCGACGAGTAGATGCTGCCCGAGAAGCCGAAATGGGCGTGGCCGTACTCGTAGGCCTGGCAGGCCGTGAACAGCACGCCGAGGATGATGGTCAGCCACAGGCCGTACTTCAGGCCCTTCCGGTCGCCGTGCAGGAGGGCGTGGTGGGCCCAGGTGACGGTGGTGCCCGAGGTGAGCAGGATCAGGGTGTTGAGGAGCGGCAGGTGCCAGGGGTCGAAGGCCTCGATGCCCTTGGGCGGCCAGACGCCCCCGGTGAACTCCACGCGGCTCGCCTGGATCGGATCGGCCGTGTAGAGGGCGGCCTCGAAGTAGGCCCAGAACCACGCGACGAAGAACATCACCTCGGAGGCGATGAACATCATCATGCCGTAGCGGTGGTGGAGCTGCACCACGCGGGTGTGGTCGCCGGTGTTGGCCTCGTGGACGACGTCCTTCCACCAGGAGAACATCGTGTAGAGCACGCCGAGGGTGCCGGCGCCGAACACGTAAGGGCCGACCGCCAGCGTGCCGATCTGGAGGCTCTTCATCCAGAACACGGCGCCGAAGGCCATCAGGAAGCCCGAGGTCGCGCCGATCAGCGGCCAGGGGCTCGGGCTGAGGATGTGATAGTCGTGATTCTTGGCGTGTGCCTCGGCCATCTGAACGTCTCTCCTCGACCCCCGGCCGGTGCCGGCACCGGCCCGGGCCCTGACCCCTTGTTGCGAGGGCAGGCGCGCCCGCCCTCAAGCTTGTCCGATCCCTTAATGTGCGCGAGCCCCCGTTGTCACGCGCACGCGATCAGAAATTCGACTTCTTACCCGCTTCGCCCGTCGTCGCCAGCGCGGCGGTGGCGGGCTGGCCGTTCTTCGAGGCGAAGTAGGTGTAGGACAGCGTCATCTCGCTGAGATGGCTGGTGTTGGAATCGGTCCGCACGGCGGGGTCGATGTAGAACACCACCGGGAAGTCCAGGGTTTCCCCGGGCTGCAGGGTCTGCTCCTTGAAGCAGAAGCACTCGACCTTCACGAAGTACCCGCCCATCAGCCCGGGCTGCACGTTGAAGGTGGCGATGCCCGTCGAGGGTACGGTGCCGGTGTTCTTCACACGGAAGAACACGGTCTGCGTCTCGCCGAGGCGGGCCTCCACCTGGCCGGACTCGGCGCGGAACTTCCAGGGCAGGCTCGACGACACGTTGGTGTCGAAGTGGACCACCATGCTGTCGCCGTTGGCCGCCACCGCGGCCCCCGGGGCCGGGCCCTGCCGAGGCGTGCCGTCGTAGCCCGTCGCCTTGCAGAAGGCGTCGTAGAGGGGCACCGACGCGAAGGCGAGGCCGGTCATGCCGGCGACGAGGGCCGCGCAGGCAAGCGCGGTGCGGTTCGCGCGGGAGGTGGGACCCGGCATGCTCACAGCGGCCTGTTGAGGACCTGGGGGCCGAGCTTCGCGATGGTCAGCACGAAGAACAGCAGCACCATGGCCCCGAGGGCGAGGGCGATCGCGATGGATCGCTTGCGGCGGCGGCGCTCCTCCTCGGGAGTGAGCGCACGGTACTCGAGCTTGGGTTCGGTCATCGGCGTCAGGCGATCACCGGCCGGAACAGGCCGAAGCTCTGCTCGGCGAGGAGCGCGGCGAAGAGCAGCAGGAGGTAGAGGATCGAGAAGCCGAACATGCCCATGGCGGCGCGCTTCTCGGCATCCCCGGCGCGGTTGCGGAAGACCTGGACGCTGAAGGCCAGCATGCCGAGGCCGCCGAGCACGCCGACCACCGCGTAGAGCAGGCCGCCGAAGCCGAGCGCCACGGGCACGAGGCCGAGCGGCGCGAGGAGCAGGGTGTAGTAGACGATCTGGCGGCGGGTCGAATCCGGCCCAGCGACGTTGGGCATCATCGGGATGCCGGCCTTGGCGTACTCGCCGGCCTTCACGAGGGCCAGCGCCCAGAAGTGGGGCGGCGTCCAGATGAAGATGATCGCGAACAGCACGAGGGACTCGACGCCGACCGAGCCCGAGACGACGGCCTGGCCGATCACCGGGGGCAGGGCGCCCGCCGCGCCGCCGATCACGATGTTCTGGGCGGTCGCCCGCTTCAGCCACATCGAGTAGATCACGGCGTAGAACACGATCGTGAAGGCGAGGAGACCGGCCGCGAGGCAGTTCGCCGCGAGCCCAAGGATCAGCACCGAGCCGACCGACAGGACGAGGCCGAAGGCCAGGGCCTCGCCGGGCTGGATGCGCCCGTCCGGGATCGGCCGCTTGGCGGTACGGGTCATCACCGCGTCGATGTCGGCGTCCCACCACATGTTGAGGCAGCCCGAGGCGCCGGCCCCGATGGCGATCATCAGGAGGGAGATGCAGCCGATCGCCGGGTTCACGTGCCCGTGCGAGACCACCATGCCGACGAGCGCCGTGAAGATCACGAGCACCATCACCCGCGGCTTGAGCAGCGCGAAGTAGTCCGGCACGTCGCCGCCGACGATCGCGGCGCCCTCACCGGGGGCAGGCAGGCTGTTCGACAGGCTCGTCATCGACACCACAACCGTTTCTGGGGACCGGCTGCCGCCGGCCGTCGCCGGGCGCACCGGCGAATCGGAATAGTTCCAGGTACCCGGGCGCGGAGAGGCTCGGGAGGGGGCTCGTCGCTCGTGCTCGCCCCTTGCAGGGCCCCCGCCGGCGGCGGGAGCCGTGGAAAGGGCGAGGACCGCCGGGGCGGTCCTCGCGAGGCGTCTTCAGTGGTGGCCCGGCTCGTCGACGATGCGGGGCAGCGTCTCGAACTGGTGGAAGGGCGGCGGGGAGGACAGGGTCCACTCGAGCGTGGTGGCACCCTCGCCCCAGGGGTTGTCCGCGGCCCGCTCCTTCGAGCGGAAGGCCAGCACGACGCCGATGATGAAGACGAACATGCCGAGGCCGAAGATGTGGCCGCCGTAGGTGGCCACCTTGTGCCAGCCCGCGAAGGCCTCCGGGTAGTCGGCGTAGCGGCGCGGCATGCCGGCGAGACCCAGGAAGTGCATCGGGAAGAACAGGACGTTCGCACCGATGAAGGCCAGCCAGAAGTGCAGCTTGCCGGCCCACTCGGGGATGACGTGGCCGGTCATCTTCGGGAACCAGTAGTAGACGCCCGCGAAGATGATGAACACGGCGCCGAGCGAGAGCACGTAGTGGAAGTGCGCCACGACGTAGTAGGTGTCGTGCAGGTACTTATCGACCGCCGAGTTCGCGAGCACGACGCCGGTGACGCCGCCGACCGTGAACAGGAAGATGAAGCCCACGGCCCAGTGCATCGCGGCGGTGAAGCGGATCGAGCCGCCCCACATGGTCGCGATCCAGGAGAAGATCTTCACGCCGGTGGGGACCGCGATCACCATCGTGGCGAAGACGAAGTAGGACTGCGTCTGCAGCGAGAGGCCGACCGTGTACATGTGGTGGGCCCACACCACGAAGCCGACGACGCCGATCGCGACCATCGCGTAGGCCATCGCGAGGTAGCCGAAGACCGGCTTCTTCGAGAAGGTGGCGATGATGTGCGAGACGATGCCGAAGGCCGGCAGGATCATGATGTACACTTCGGGGTGGCCGAAGAACCAGAACAGGTGCTGGTAGAGGATCGGGTCGCCGCCGCCGGCCGGGTCGAAGAAGGTGGTGCCGAAGTTGCGGTCGGTGAGCAGCATCGTGATCGCGCCGGCGAGCACCGGGAGCGACAGGAGCAGCAGGAAGGCGGTGACGAGCTCGGCCCAGGCGAAGAGCGGCATCTTGTGCAGCGTCATGCCCGGGGCGCGCATGTTGAGGATCGTGGTGATGAAGTTGATGGCGCCGAGGATCGAGCCCGCGCCCGAGAGGTGCAGCGCGAAGATCGCGAAGTCGACGGCGGGGCCCGGATGGCCGGCGGTCGAGAGCGGCGGGTAGACGGTCCAGCCCGTGCCCGCGCCCGAGGCGCCCGGCGCTCCCTCGACGAAGAGCGAGCAGAGCAGGCTGCAGAAGCCCGCCACGGTGAGCCAGAACGAGATGTTGTTCATGCGCGGGAACGCCATGTCGGGCGCGCCGATCATGAGGGGCACGAACCAGTTGCCGAAGCCGCCGATCAGCGCCGGCATCACCATGAAGAACACCATGATGAGGCCGTGGCCGGTGACGAACACGTTGTAGGTCGCCGGGTTCGAGAAGTACTGCAGGCCGGGCTCCTCCATCTCCATCCGGATGCCGAAGGAGAGGAACGCACCGATCATGCCCGCGCAGAAGGCGAACAGCAGGTAGAGGGTGCCGATGTCCTTGTGGTTCGTGGAGAGGAACCAGCGGGCGAAGAAGCTCGGCTTGTGATCGTCGTGGGCGTCATGCCCCGCATGCGCTGCGGCAGTGGCCATGGTCGAGAACCCTGATGATGTGTCTGTCTGATCTCGCGGTCGGTCCGAACCGGGGACGGCGGTGCCGGCCCCGGTCTCAGGGCCCTCAGCGGGCGGCGTTGTCGGCGAACTTGGCGCCGTCGTCGATGCGGGCGTACTTCGTCTTGGCCTCGGTCAGCCACTGCGCGTAGGCCTGCTCGCTGACGACGCGGACGGTGATGGGCATGTAGGCGTGGCGCTGGCCGCAGAGCTCGGAGCACTGGCCGTGATAGGTGCCCTCGCGGTCGGCCTTGAACCAGAACTGGTTGAGGCGGCCCGGAACGGCGTCGATCTTGAAGCCGAAGGCCGGCATCGCCCAGGAGTGCAGCACGTCGGCGGCGGTCACCTGGATCTTCACGATCTTGTTCACCGGCACGACCATGTCGTTGTCGGTGCCGAGAAGCTTCGGCTGCTTGTCCTCGTCGAGGTTCGCGTCGAACGCGAAGCCGCCGCCGGCCTCCGTCTGCGGGTACTCGTAGGACCAGTACCAGGCGTGGCCGATGACCTTGACGATCATGTCGGCCTTGGGGTCCGAGAGCTGCGTGCGCAGGAGGCGGAAGGACGGGATCGCGACGGCGACGAGGATCAGGACGGGGATGATCGTCCAGGCCACCTCGATGGCGGTGTTGTGCGTGGTGCGCGACGGCGTCGGGTTCGCCTTCTCGCTGAAGCGGAAGATGCAGTAGAGGATCAGGCCGAGCACGAACAGCGAGATGCCGAGCGAGAGCCAGTGCAGGCCGTGCTCGAACAGGTGGATGTCGCGGCCGTTCTCGGTGACCTGGACCTGCCGGTCCATCTGCCACGGCGCCGGCTGACCGATGCCCGCGGCGAGGGCCGAGGAGGACGAGACCAGGAAGGCGCCGAGCGCGGCAAGCCCCCATGTCGAGCGATGTTGCGTCTGCGCCGTCGGCATGTGCCTCTCTTGGCTCCCCTTGAAGACTGTCGCCGGTCGGCCCACGCTCTTGTTCTTCGGAAACGGCTGCGGGCGGTCGGCGCGGGACGTGACAAATTGTTCGGGCAGGCCCGGGGTGAGCGCGCGCCCACCCTGGTCCGATCGCGGTGTCAGACCACAAGGACGTGCAAGGTGCAACCGCACAAGCGTCGCATCGGGCGGATTCTCCACGCCGCGCGGGAACATTCCCGGGCCTGCGCGTCACCCCGCCGCGGCAGCACGGCGCCTGGCTTTTCGACCCGCCGGGGTGCAACCCCGGGCCGTCCCGGCCGCGGGCGAAACTTGGCAAGGATGACAGGATGAGCGCCACGATCGATGACGAGGGCAGGGACGTCCCGCGGGTCGCCGCCGCCCTGCGGGTCGAGACCCAGGTCATCGCCTACGCGGATCCCGACCCGCGCGCCGGGGACCGGGCACTCGCCGTCGAGACGCCCGTGAACGTCGTCTACGGCAGCGTGCCCTACGCGGTGATGATGACGACACCCGCCGACCTCGAGGATTTCGCCTACGGGTTCAGCCTCACGGAAGGCATCGTGGAATCCGCTGCGGAGATCCGCTCCGCCCGGGTCGAGGCGGGGGAGGGCGGCCTGCGCCTCGTCGTGGACCTCGCGCCGGGGCGCCTGCGGGAGCACCTCGCCCGCAAGCGCGCGATCAGCGGACGCACGGGCTGCGGCGTCTGCGGCATCGACGACCTCTCCGCCCTGCCGACGGCCGAGATGCGCGCGGCCCCGGCCACCCGCGTCACGATGGCCGCGATCTCCCGGGCGCTCGGCGCCCTCGGCGAGGCCCAGCGGCTCAACCACGAGACCCGAGCCGTCCACGCGGCCGCCTGGGCGCGCCTCGACGGCAGCCTCGTCGCGGTGCGCGAGGATGTCGGCCGCCACAACGCCCTCGACAAGCTGATCGGCGCGTCGATGCGGGCCGGGATCGACCCGGCCGCCGGCTTCGTGGTGATCACGAGCCGCTGCTCGTTCGAGATGATCGAGAAGGCGGCCCGCCTCGGCGCGGCCGTGGTCGTCGCGATCTCAGCGCCGACCTCCCTGGCCCTGGAGCGGGCGCGGCTCCACGACATGACGCTCTGCGCCATTGCCCGCTCGGACACGCTCACGGTGTTCAGCGCACCCGAGCGGCTGATCCTGGAAGGAATCTAGGCGCGGGGCGGACGGGCTCCCGGGCCGCGCCGAGGTCCGTGCTACTGGCCGCCGTCCTTGTCGCTGCCGCCCGGGACGATCGTGGCGCCGCCGATGACGCGCACCGGCCGCTTGCCCTCGGCGGGCGGATCCTTCCATTCGGCGGCCGGCTTGCCCTCGGGCTTGGCCTCCGCTGCCTTGGTCTCGGCCGGCTTGGTCTCGGCCGGCTTGTCGGCGGGCATCGCCGCCTTGGGCTTGTCGGCGTTCGGCACCGCCGGCTCAGCCTTGGGAGGGGCTACCGCCGCGACCGCGGCCGCCGGCTTCGCCTCGGCGCCAGCCGGGTCCGGCTTGTTCGCTTCGGATTTGGGGGCCTCGACCTTGGGGGCCTCGATCTTGGCTGCCTCGACGGGCTTCGGCCGGGGCGCCTCCGGGGCGAGGCGGGGCGCGGCCTTCGCGTCGGCCGGGCGTCCGGCCGGGGCGCGGGTGGCGCGCCGGGGCTCCGCGCCCTCGGGCTGGCCCTTCGCGTCGGGGTTCAGTCCCTGCGGGTTCAAACCGTCCGGACGCGCGGCGGGGAGGTCGCCGCGAGTGGCGACCTGGGGCCGGGGTGCCCTCGGCGGGCCGCCCGCGTATGGGTCCGCGCCCGAGCGCTCCGCCCGCGGCAGGGCGCGGCCTTCCGGGTAGGGGATGTCGGCCGGCGGAAGCAGGCGCTCGGCCTCCCGCGGGTAGCGGCGCGGGCCGGCCTCGTCCTCGGTCCAGCCGAAGCCCGGGGCGGGGCGGGCGAGGCGCACCGGCGGCGGGCCGTCGAGCCGCTGGCGGCCGAGGATGGCGCCGTCCTCCGCATCGACGAACAGGCGCACCCGGTTGCCGCCCGGGCCCACCGCCTCGACCACGTAGGCCCGGCCGTCGAAGCGCGGCCGTCCGATCTCGCTGAAGCCGCGCTCGCTCAGGCGCCAGGCGACAGCCCGGGGCGAGAGGATCTCCGCGTCGTAGAATTCCTGGGCGTGCGCCGGTCCGACGAGGACCGCGAGCAGGGCGCCGGCCGCGCAGGCGGCGCGCCGGGCGGAGCGCATCGTGCGTATCGCGAAGAGCGGGCGGGTCATCGGGGAACGCAGGGCTGCGCCGCGGCTCGCATCCATCTGGCCAGGTCTCTCTCGGCGCGTGGGCCCGGTGGCGGAACCGGTTCCGGGTCCTGCAGCGCGTTGGGGTGCACGGGCCCGAGGAAGTCCTCGGGAACGTGCCGAAGGCCCCGCCGGCGGGCGGGTCCTTCGGCGATCCGGCGAGGTCGTTGCCCGCATGCCGCTTGTGCTCGGCAACGCCCTGTTAACCGTTCGATTTGGGCGAGAATGCGGGCCGATCGCGGCGGGAAGCGGCCCGCACGGCGGGCTTGGCCGGGGGCCTGCGACGCTATGAACGCGCGGCGCGGCAGCGCCCCGCGCGGGAAACGCGCGGATGCCTGCGCACGGCCCCTTGCTGGAATCCTTGAAATCTGGCAGCTTTCGTGGGTAGGACAGTAAGACTGTCCCATTTCGGCGGGCGCCAGGGCGCCCAGGGTTCGGGCCAGAGGATTTCGACACGTGACGATCGTGACGTCGAAACGAGATCCGAAGCCGGTCGCCATCGCGGCGATCCGGGCCCACGCCGGCTGACGCAAGCGGCCGGTGTCGAGCCCGCGGGTTGCGGGCGCGTCCTCGGGAAGAGGATCCGGCCGAGACCCGACGCAGGAAGTTCGAGGGCGGCCCGGCATCTGTTGATGTCCGGGCACGAAACATGCTCGCATGCGGGCTGGTCGGATTGACGAAGGGGTGTTTGAGCGTGGCCGCATCTGAGAATCCGAAGACCGTCTCGGCCCAGATCCCGGCGACCCGCGACGCGGGTGGCCCGCTCGTCGTGCGCGATCCCGCGCTGCCCGCGGCGCAGGGCGCCTACGACCCGGCCCACGAGCGCGACGCCTGCGGCGTCGGCTTCATCGCCGACATGCACGACCGGCGCACCCACGCGATCGTCGAGCAGGGCCTCCTGATCCTCAAGAACCTCGACCACCGGGGCGCGGTCGGCGCCGACCCGAAGATGGGCGACGGCTGCGGCATCCTCACGCAGATCCCCCATGCCTTCTTCGCGGAGGAGTGCTCGCGCCTGGGCTTCGAGCTGCCGCCGGCCGGCCAGTACGCCATCGGCCAGCTCTTCCTGCCGAGGGACCCGGAGGCGCGCGCGACGATCGAGGAGATCGTCGAGAAGGCGCTGGCCGAGGAAGGCCTGCCGCTGCTCGGCTGGCGCGACGTGCCGGTCGATCCCGAGGATCTCGGCAAGGCGGTGCGCGAGAGCGAGCCCCACCACCGTCAGGTCTTCATCGGCCGCCCCGGCAATGTGTCCGACGAGGACGCCTTCGAGCGGCGCGTCTACGTCGCCCGCAAGGTGATCTCCGGCAAGGTCTACGGTGCCGGCGACAAGCGCCTGATGGAGTTCTACCCGGTCTCGGTGTCGAGCCGCACCATCGTCTACAAGGGCATGGTGCTGGTGACCCAGCTCGGCGACTACTTCCTCGACCTGAAGGACGAGCGCTTCGTCTCGGCCATCGCGCTCGTGCACCAGCGCTTCGCCACCAACACCTTCCCGACCTGGCGCCTGTCCCATCCCTACCGGATGGTCGCCCACAACGGCGAGATCAACACCCTGCGCGGCAACGTCAACTGGATGGCGGCCCGCCAGGCGAGCGTCGATTCGGAATTGTTCGGCAACGACATCTCGAAGATCTGGCCGATCTCCTACGAGGGCCAGTCCGACACCGCCTGCTTCGACAACGCCCTCGAGTTCCTGGTGATGGGCGGCTACCCGCTCGCCCACGCCATGATGATGCTCATCCCCGAGGCCTGGGCCGGCAACCCGCTGATGAGCGAGGAGCGGCGCGCTTTCTACGAGTACCATGCCGCCCTGATGGAGCCGTGGGACGGCCCGGCCGCCGTGGCCTTCACGGACGGCCGCCAGATCGGCGCTACCCTCGACCGGAACGGCCTGCGGCCCGCCCGCTACATCGTCACCGAGGACGGGCTCGTGGTGCTCGCCTCCGAGATGGGCACCCTGCCCATCGCGGACGAGCGCATCGTCCAGTCCTGGCGCCTGCAGCCGGGCCGCATGCTGCTCATCGACCTGCAGAAGGGCCGCATCGTCTCGGACGAGGAGATCAAGGGCGAGCTCGCCGCCGCGCATCCCTACGCGGACTGGCTGAAGAACACCCAGATCGTGCTGGAGGACCTTAAGCCCGTCACCGCGCGCGAGACGCGCTCGGACGTGAGCCTGCTCGACCGGCAGCAGGCCTTCGGCTACAGCCAGGAGGACCTGAAGCTCCTGATGCAGCCCATGGCCGTGACCGGCCAGGAGGCGGTGGGCTCCATGGGCACCGACACGCCGCTCTCGGCGCTCTCGGACCGGCCGAAGTCGCTCTACACCTACTTCAAGCAGAACTTCGCGCAGGTCACGAACCCGCCGATCGACCCGATCCGCGAGGAGGCCGTGATGAGCCTCGTCTCGTTCATCGGGCCGCGGCCGAACCTCCTCGACATGGAGGGCGCCTCCCGCCGCAAGCGGCTCGAGGTGCGCCAGCCGATCCTGACGAACGGCGACCTCGAGAAGATCCGCTCGATCGGCCACTTCGAGGACCGCTTCGACACCAAGACCCTCGACATGACCTACCCGGCCGAGACCGGTGCGGCCGCCATGGAGGGGGCGCTCGACCGGCTCTGCGACCGGGCCGAGGTGGCGGTGCGCGGCGGCTACAACATCATCATCCTGTCCGACCGCGCGGTCGGGCCGGACCGGATCCCGATCCCGGCGCTCCTCGCCACCGCGGCCGTGCACAACTACCTGATCCGCAAGGGCCTGCGCACCTCGGTCGGCCTCGTCGTGGAGTCGGGCGAGCCGCGCGAGGTGCACCACTTCGCGTGCCTGGCGGGCTACGGCGCGGAGGCGATCAACCCCTACCTCGCCTTCGAGACGCTGATCGCCATGAAGGACGAGTTCCCGCCGGACCTCGTCGACGACGAGATCGTCTACCGCTACATCAAGTCGATCGATAAGGGCCTGCTGAAGGTGATGTCCAAGATGGGCATCTCGACCTACCAGTCCTATTGCGGCGCCCAGATCTTCGACGCGGTCGGCCTGAACTCCTCGTTCGTGGCGCGCGACTTCTTCGGCACGGCCACCACCATCGAGGGCATCGGCATGGCCGAGGTCGCCGAGGAGACCGTGCGCCGCCACGCCGACGCGTTCGGGGACGCCCCGATCTACCGCAACGCCCTCGACGTCGGCGGCGAGTACGCCTACCGGCTCCGCGGCGAGGTCCACACCTGGACGCCCGACACGGTGGCGACGCTCCAGCACGCGGTCCGCCTCGGCCTGCCCGAGCGCTACCGCGCCTATGCGCGCCTCGTGAACGAGCAGGAGAACCACCTCAAGACCCTGCGCGGCCTGTTCCGCATCAAGGGCGCGGCCGAGATCGGCCGCGCGCCCGTCGACATCGAGGCGGTGGAGCCGGCGGCCGCGATCGTGAAGCGGTTCGCCACCGGCGCCATGTCCTACGGCTCCATCTCCAAGGAGGCGCACGAGACGCTCGCCATCGCGCTGAACTCCTTCGGCGGCCGCTCGAACTCGGGCGAGGGCGGCGAGGAGGTCGAGCGCTTCAAGCCCCTGCCGGACGGGCGCTCGCGCCGCTCCTCCATCAAGCAGGTGGCCTCGGGCCGCTTCGGCGTTACGACGGAGTACCTCGTCAACGCCGACATGATGCAGATCAAGGTGGCGCAAGGGGCCAAGCCCGGCGAGGGCGGCCAGCTGCCCGGCCACAAGGTCGACGCCAAGATCGCCAAGGTCCGCTACGCCACGCCGGGCGTCGGCCTGATCTCGCCGCCGCCCCACCACGACATCTACTCGATCGAGGACCTGGCCCAGCTGATCTTCGACCTGAAGAACGTGAACCCCGAGGCCGACGTCTCGGTGAAGCTCGTCTCCGAGGTCGGCGTCGGCACGGTGGCGGCCGGTGTCGCCAAGGCGCGGGCGGACCACATCACCATCTCGGGCTTCGACGGGGGCACGGGCGCGGCGCCGCTCACCTCCCTCAAGCACGCCGGCGGTCCCTGGGAGACGGGGCTTGCCGAGACGCAGCAGACGCTCGTGCTCAACCACCTGCGCGGCCGCGTGGCGCTGCAGGCCGACGGCGGCATCCGCACCGGCCGCGACGTGATGATCGCCGCGCTGCTCGGCGCCGACCAGTTCGGCTTCTCCACCGCGCCGCTCATCGCGGCCGGCTGCATCATGATGCGCAAGTGCCACCTCAACACCTGCCCGGTGGGCGTCGCCACCCAGGATCCGGTGCTGCGCAAGCGCTTCAAGGGCACGCCCGAGCACGTGGTGAACTACTTCTTCTACGTGGCCGAGGAAGTGCGCGAGCTGATGGCCGCGATGGGCTTCACGACGCTCGACGACCTCGTCGGCCGCTCCGACCTCCTCGACAAGGTCGAGGCCATCAACCACTGGAAGGCCCGCGGCCTCGACTTCTCGAAGCTGTTCCACCGCCCGGACGTCGGCCCCGAGGTGGCGATCCGCCACGTCGAGAGCCAGCACCACCCGATCGAGCAGGTGCTCGACCGGCGCCTGATCGCGGGCGCGCAGGGCGCCCTCGAGACCGGCGAGGCGGTGACGCTGACGGACGTGATCCGAAACTCCGACCGCGCGGCCGGCGCGATGCTCTCCGGGGCGGTGGCCAAGGCGCACGGCCACGAGGGCCTGCCGGACGACACCATCCGGGTGCAGCTCTCCGGCACCGCCGGCCAGAGCTTCGGGGCCTGGGTGGCGGCCGGCGTCACGCTGGAGCTCACCGGCCACGCCAACGACTACGTCGGCAAGGGCCTGTCGGGCGGCAAGCTGATCATCCGGCCGAGCGAGGCGCTGAAGGCCCCGGGCGACCGCACGATCATGGCCGGCAACACCGTGCTGTACGGGGCGATCGCGGGCGAGTGCTACATCCGCGGCGCGGCGGGCGAGCGCTTCGCCGTGCGCAACTCCGGCGCCATCGCGGTGGTCGAGGGCATGGGCGACCACGGCTGCGAGTACATGACCGGCGGCGTCGTGGTGTCGATCGGCGAGACCGGGCGCAACTTCGCGGCCGGCATGTCGGGCGGCATCGCCTACGTGCTCGACGAGGACGGCTCGTTCTCGGCGCGCTGCAACCTCTCGATGGTCGACCTCGAGCCCGTCGAGGAGGAGGACGACCTGATGCGCCGCTTCCACCAGGACGGCGACCTGGAAACCAAGGGCCGCGTCGACATCCTAGCCGACATGTCGGGCCACGACGAGGAGCGGCTGAGCCAGCTCATCACCAACCACCTCAAGTACACGGGCAGCCCGCGCGCCAAGGCGATCCTCGACGACTGGGCCACCTACCGGACCAAGTTCGTCAAGGTGATGCCGGTGGAGTACCGCCGGGCGCTCCGGGAGATGGAGATGGCGCGGATGCCGGTGGCGGCGGAGTAGGGATGCGTGTCTTCGGAGACATCGCGTCGGGCAACTGCCTGAAGGTCAAGCTGGTCGCCGATCACCTCGGCATTCCCTACGTCTGGGAGCCGGTGGACATCCTGAAGGGCGAGAGCCGCACGCCCGCGTTCCTGGCCCGCTTCCCGGCGGGCCAGGTGCCCGGCGTGGTGCTGGACGACGGCCGCTGCCTCGCCCAGTCGAACGCGATCCTCCGCTACCTCGCGCGGAACTCGCACCTCCTCCGCACGGATGACTTCCTGCAGGCCAAGACCGACGAGTGGCTGTTCTGGGAGCAGTACAGCCACGAGCCGGCCATCGCGGTCTGCCGGTTCGAGATGCACTATCGCGGCAAGCCCGCCGCGGCGCGGGACCCCGACCGGGTCCGGCGGGGCGAGGCGGCCCTCGACCTGATGGAGCGGCACCTCGCGGGCACGGACTGGTTCGTGGACGACCGCATCAGCATCGCGGACATCGCGCTCCTGGCCTACACCCGCGTCGCGGACGAAGGCGGCTTCGACTTGGGGAGCCGGCCGCGGATCCGCGCCTGGATCGATCGCTGCGAGGCCGCCCTGGCCGAACGGCACAGGGCGGCGGACGACGGCGGGCGCCCGGCCGCGGCGCGGGCCGCCGGGTGACGGATGCCGACCGCTGCGGCAGAGGGTTGCGGATGACCGGGCCTCGCCCGGGACGCCGGGGGCCGAGGACGAACGGATGAGCGCGGCGGGCCGGATCGGTCCGCCGCCCGATTGAAGACAGACGCGCGAAAGACGATCCCATGGGCAAGATCACGGGCTTCCTCGAATTCGACCGGCAGGACCAGAAGTACCAGCTCGCGGCCGACCGCGTGCGGCACTTCCGCGAGTTCACGCTGCCGCTCGACGAGCACGACCTGACGAAGCAGGCGGCGCGCTGCATGGATTGCGGCATCCCGTTCTGCCACGGGCCCACCGGCTGCCCGGTCCACAACCAGATCCCGGACTGGAACGACCTCGTGTTCCAGTCGGACTGGGAGGAGGCGTCCCGCAACCTCCACTCCACGAACAACTTCCCGGAGTTTACCGGCCGCATCTGCCCGGCCCCCTGCGAGGAGGCCTGTACCCTCAACCTCGAGAACCAGCCCGTCGCCATCAAGACGATCGAGCAGGCCATCGCGGACCGCGCCTGGAACATGGGCTGGGTGAAGCCCGAGCCCTCGGCGACCCGCACCGGCAAGCGCGTCGCGGTGGTGGGTTCCGGCCCGGCCGGCATGGCGGCCGCCCAGCAGCTCGCCCGGGTGGGCCACGACGTCCACGTCTTCGAGCGCGAGCCGAAGGCCGGCGGCCTGCTCCGCTACGGCATCCCGGACTTCAAGATGGAGAAGCGCCACATCGACCGGCGCGTGAAGCAGATGGAGGCCGAGGGCGTCGTCTTCCACTACAACCAGAACATCGGCGTGACGAAGCCCGTCGACGAGCTGACCGCCGAGTTCGACGCCGTGCTGTTCGCCGGCGGCGCCGAGGACCCGCGCAACCCGCAGCTCCCGGGGCAGGACATGGAGGGCGTGCATTACGCCATGCCCTACCTCGTCCAGTCGAACCGCCGGGTCGGCAACGAGCCGATGCGCGGCAACGGCGAGATGCCGATCCTCGCCGCGGGCAAGAACGTCGTGGTGATCGGCGGCGGCGACACGGCCTCCGACTGCGTCGGCACCGCCTTCCGGCAGGGCGCCCTCTCGGTGACGCAGCTCGACATCCGCCCGCGGCCACCCGAGCGCGAGGACAAGCTGACGGTGTGGCCCTACTGGCCGACCAAGATGCGCACCTCGTCGAGCCAGGCCGAGGGCGCCGAGCGCGAGTTCCAGGCCGCGACGCTCCGCCTCGAAGGCAAGAAGGGCCGCCTCACCGGCGTGGTCTGCGCCCGCGTGGACGCCAAGCGCCAGCCGATCGAGGGCAGCGAGTTCGTGCTGCCGGCCGACCTCGTCTTCATGGCGATCGGCTTCGCGGGCTCGGTCCAGAAGGGTCTCGTGGAGCAGTCCGGCGTGACGGTGGACAAGCGCGGCAACGTCACGGCGAACGAGGACGACTACCGGACCTCGAACGAGAAGATCTACGCGGCCGGCGACATGCGTCGCGGGCAGTCGCTCGTGGTCTGGGCGATCCGCGAGGGCCGTCAGGCCGCCCGATCCATCGACCTCGCACTGACGGGGAGCACGGTCCTGCCGCTGTGACGGCAGGACGGCTACGCGGACCGGCCGGCCGGGCCGGCCGCGACCCTATCCGCGAGCCGCTGCCTCAGGACGGGGGCCAGCGGAAGTCGTCGGCCCGGCCGGGCTGGGGCATCGGGGCGGCGCCGCGCTGCAGAGCCCGCTCGACGTTGCCGGAGGGGTCGCCGTCCCGCGGGCGCCCGCTCGTGAGCACGCCCCCGGGCGAAATCTCGGCGCGCCCGAGCGGCACGACCGGACCGGCGGCGGGCTTCACGGGAAGCGCCGGGATGCCCGCCGGCTCGGGCAGGCTCGGCAGCATCGCGGTGATCTGACGGTCGATCGCCGCGTTGTCGTCGAGCTTCGGGGCGGATCCGTCGAGGGTGTTGCCCGACGCGCCGGGCGCCGCCGAGACCGCGGCCGCGGGCTGCTCGGCCGCGGGGGCGGCGCTGCCCATCAGGCGCTTCAGCTCGACATCGGCGAAGTGGGCGAGCTTGCGGGCGCCCGCATGGGTGAAGTGCACCCCGTCCGCGGCGCGCAGCTTCGCGGCCTGCCCCTCGAGGTCCGGCCCGGTCGCGGCGTAGCGGTTGCGGTCGTCGACGAAGCCCGGCCAGATGTCGACGTAGGTGCCGCCGGCCCGGGTCACGCGCTCCCGGACGATTTCGTTGATGGCCGCGAGGTCCGTGGTGAGCGCTTCGCTGCGCATCGGCGGCAGCCCGACCCAGATGAGCGGGATCTTGCGGTCGGCGAACACCTTGACGAGTGCATCGACGCGGTCGCGGTAGATCTCCCGCCAGCGGTCGCTCAGAGGGTCGAAGCTCTGGTCGCCCTCGCGGATCGGCTGGCGGTCGTTGGCGCCGAGCATCACCAGGGCATAGGTGACCTTCGGGTTCTGCTTCAGGTAATCCTCGGCCGCCTTCGGCCAGTCCACCACGTCCTTGCGCACGAGCCCGCTGTCGCCGCGGGCGCGGTCCTGCACGGCCACGTCGGCATTGTCCTCGAAGACGTCGTCGAGGCCCTTGCTGAGATGGTCGGCCAGCGAGTCGCCGAATACGGCGATCTGCGTGTTCGGCTCGGCCTTCGGCACCGCGGGCTTGGCCGGGGCCGCGACGGCGGGCGCCCGCGGGCGCGGCTTCGTGGGCCGGCGGCCGTCGGCCGTGCTGCGGGGCGGGCGCGGGGCGCGGTAGGTGGGGTCCGGCTGCGGCTGCGCCTGCTGCGGGCGGTCCTCCCAGGGCCAGTAGAACTGGCGTGGGGCCTCCTGGGGCGGCGGCGCGTAGCGGCGCGGTGCCCGCGCGCCGCTGTCGTCCCGGTAGTAGGAATCCCGCGCGCGGCGCCGGGGCGGGGCCGCGTAGGGGTCGTTGCGAGGCGGATCGTAGGTGTCGCCCCACTGCGCGCGGGCCGGCTCCGCGGCGAGGAGCGGCAGGGCAAGCCAGGCCCCCCCGAGGAGGAGGAGCGCCGCGCGCATCCGGGCAACCGTGGGCTTGAGCATCATCGACCGTCGCATGTCCCCTCCGAGCATATCGGAGCGGGGCGACGCCGAATAGCCGGAGCGCCGGGTCCGCGCCGCCGGCCGGACGCTCAGTGCAGGCGCTTGCGGCTGGCGCTCTGCTGCTGGCGCGCGAGCCGGCGCGCGAAGGCCACGAGGAGGGCCTTCGTCATGGCCTCGAACTCGGGGTCCTCCAGGCGCGTCACCGACCTGTGCAGGGCGATGCACTGGTCCGCGGCGAGCTCCAGCAGGGTCGCCGCGGCATCCGGCGTCGGGATCGCGAAGGCCTGGCCGCCGAGGTGGCTGTCGGTCACGTCGAGGGCGACGCCGCGGCCCTCGATGGGCTCCCCCGACGCGTCGCAGCGGAAGCACCCGCGGGACAGCACCCAGCGGATGCGCCGGTGGGGCGAGACGACCCGGTACTCCGCCACGTAGGAGCCGCCGGCGCGGGCGGCCTGCCAGATGATGTCCGAGATCAGCGCGCGATCCTCGGGATGGATCGCCGCGGCGATCTCGCTGAAGGGTACGCCGGCCCGGGAGCGGTCGGGGTCGATGTTGAACAGGAGCGCGACGACGGGGTCCGCTGACGCCCGATCACTGGCGATGTCCCAGGCCCAGGCCCCTACGCCCCGGGAGGCTGCGAGGGCGGCTTCGAGCGCCAGATCGGGGATGGAGTCCGGGGTCGGTTTCCGGCGGGTCATCGGCAAGGATCCGAAGCGGCCTGCAATCTATGTTAAGTAGGCATACCACAATCATAAGTAGCGCACGGCCACAATGCCCGACAGACGCAGCCCGGAACGGCGTTGGGATCATGGTGCGACCGGCTCGCGGTGAGGCGGGACGTCTCGCAGCCCCGGAGACGGGTGATGCCATCCGTCCAAGCGGCCTCGTCTCCACGCTCCCGATCGGCGATCCAGGCTTCCACCCCGCCTCCCCCGAGGCGGATGCAGCGGCTGCCGAGGCCGCGGCTCAGCGGCCGGCCTCGACGCGGGCGAGCAGCGCGGGCGTCGCGTAGCCGTCCGCCGCGAGGCCCGCGCGGAGCTGGAAGCGGCGCACCGCCTCCCGCAGCTTCGGGCCCGCCCGGCCGTCGGCCTCCCCGTCGTAGAGCCCCGCCGCGGCGAGGCCGCGCTGCAGGGCCTTCAGGCCGGCCGTGTCGAGGCGGGTCTCCGGCCCGGGCCAGGGCGCGGCGAGAGAGGGCCCCCCGGCCAGCCGGTCGGCGAGGTGGCCGACCGCCAGCGCGTAGGAATCCGACGTGTTGTAGGCGCGCACGACCTCGAAGTTGTCGGTGATCAGGAAGGGCGGGCCGCCGAGCCCGCCGGGCAGGAACAGGCTCGCGGCGCCCGCGGTGGGCAGGGGGCCGCCGTCGAGGCGCCGCACGCCACGCCGGGCGAACTCGGAAAGGTCGGCGCGGTACCCCGCGAGGTCGTAGCCCTCCGGCAGCGTCACGGCGTAGCCCCAGGACACGGCGGGGTTCCAGCCGAGATCCTTCAGGTAGCTGGCGATGGACGCAAGGGCGTCGGCGTCCGAACCCCAGATGTCCCGATGGCCGTCGCCGTCGAAGTCGACGGCGTGCCGGAGGAAGGTCGAGGGCAGGAACTGGACCTGCCCCATGGCGCCGGCCCAGGACCCCTTCATCCGCTCGGGCGCGACGTCGCCCCGCTCCAGGATGGTCAGGGCGGCGAGCAGTTCCTCGCGGAACAGGTCGCCCCGGTGCCGGGCCTGGGCCAGCGTCGCGAGGGAGCGGATCACCGGCAGGCTGCCGCCGCTCGCTCCGAAATCGGACTCGACGCCCCAGAAGGCCAGGATCACGGAACGCGGCACGCCGTAGCGGGCCTCGATGCGGCCGAGGGTGCCGGCGAGCGCCGCGGCCCGGGCCTGGCCCCGGGCGATGCGGCCGGGTGAGACGGCGCCGACGAGGTAGTCCCAGACGGGCCGGGCGAACTCGCCCTGGCGCCGGGTTCGGGCAAGGACCTCCGGATCCGGGCCGCCGATGCCCCGGAAGGCCGCCGCGAAGGTGGCGTCCGACACGCCCCGCGCCCGCGCATCGGGCCGGAGCGCCGCCACGAAGGCGGTGAAATCCTCGGCGCGCTGGGCGGGCTTCTCCGCGGCGGGTGTCCGGGACGGGCCCGGCGCCCCGGCCGCAGGGAGTGCCAGAACCATGGCAACGATCGTGGCCACGCTCAGGACGGCGACGGACGGGGCGCGCATCGGGGTCAGCGGTGGTTGCGCCTGGCGAGCGCGTCCTCCCAGTGGAGCGCCTGCCGCACGATCCCCTCGAGGTCGTCGTACTTCGGGGACCAGCCGAGCCGGTCTCGGATGCGGTCGGCCTGCGCGACGATCCGGGCCGGGTCGCCGGCGCGGCGCGGCGAGAGGCGCACCTCGAAGTCGCGGCCCGAGACGCGCTTCACCACGTCGACGACCTCCAGCACCGAATAGCCGCGCCCGTAGCCGCAATTCAGGGTGAGGCTCTCGCCGCCGGAGCGCAGGTGGTCCAGGGCGACGCGGTGCGCCTCGGCAAGGTCCGAGACCTGGATGTAGTCGCGCAGGCAGGACCCGTCCGGCGTCGGGTAGTCGGTGCCGTAGACGTCGAGGTGGCTGCGCTGCCCCAGCGCGGCCTGGGTCGCCACCTTGATCAGGTGGGTGGCGTTCGGGGTCGACTGGCCGGAGCGGCCGCGGGGATCGGCGCCCGCCACGTTGAAGTAGCGCAGGACCACGTAGGTGAAGCCGTGCGCCCTGGCGGCGTCCTCGATCATCCACTCGCTCATCAGCTTCGAGCGGCCGTAGGGGTTGATCGGCGCGAGCGCGAGGTCCTCGGGCACCGGCACCGTCTCGGGCTCGCCGTAGACGGCGGCCGTGGAGGAGAAGATGACGTGGCGCACGCCCGTGCGCGCCGCGGTCTCGATCAGCGCGCGCGTCTTCACCGTGTTGGCGAGGTAGTAGCCGAGGGGGTCGGCGACCGAGTCCGGCACCACGATCTTGGCGGCGAAGTGCGCCAGCGCGTCGATGCGGTGCTGCAGGATGGTCTCGGTGACGAGGCCCTGGTCCGCGACGTCGCCCACCACGAGCTTCACCTCGGGGGGCAGCGCCCAGTCGAACCCGGTCGAGAGGTCGTCGAGGACGACGATCTCCTCGTGCCCGGCATCCTGCAGGGCGAGGACCATGTGGCTTCCGATGTAGCCCGCACCGCCCGTGACCAGAACCGCCATCGTCGTTCGCCCTGCCTCGATCCCCGGAAAGACTTAGTACCCGCCTCCGACCTCACGATGATAGGGCAAAGCGCTCGCGCGGGCGCCGCGCGGGCCTTGCGGCGCGCGCAGCCGTGCTATCTTTCTGGCCCGGACCCCCCAGCGTCCACGCTCCTCCACTCCCCCTGCATTGGGATCCTCCGCGATGAAACCGATCCGCAAGGCCGTCCTCCCCGTCGCCGGCTTGGGTACCCGCTTCCTGCCCGCCACCAAGGCGGTCCCGAAGGAGATGCTGACGGTGGTCGACCGTCCGGTGGTCCAGCACGTGGTGGACGAGGCGAAGGCCGCCGGCATCGAGCACTTCATCTTCGTGACGGGCCGCGGCAAGGCGGTGATCGAGGACCACTTCGACATCGCGTTCGAGCTCGACCACACCCTGCAGGAGCGCGGCAAGACTGCCGCCTACGAGGAGCTGAAGCGCGACCTCCCGCAGGCGGGCCAGACGAGCTTCACCCGGCAGCAGGCCCCCCTCGGCCTCGGCCACGCGGTGTGGTGCGCCCGCGAGATCGTCGGCGACGAGCCGTTCGCGGTGCTGCTGCCCGACATGCTGAGCCGCGGCTGCATGGACCAGATGCTGGCCGCCTACGCGCGCCACGGCGGAAACGTGATCGCCGTCGAGGAGGTGAAGCCCGAGGAGACCCACCAGTACGGGATCGTCAGCGTCGGCGATACCTTCGGCCAGACCTTCGAGATCACCGGCATGGTCGAGAAGCCGAAGCAGGGCACCGCTCCCTCGAACTACATCATCTCGGGCCGCTACATCCTGCAGCCGGAGATCTTCGAGATCCTGGAGAAGGGCGAGAAGGGCGCCGGCGGCGAGATCCAGCTCACCGACGCGATGATCCGGCTCGCCGAGCAGCAGAGCTTCTTCGGCATGCGCTACGAGGGCCGCACCTACGACACCGGCTCGAAGCTCGGCTTCCTCACCGCCAACCTCGCCTACGCGCTGGAGCGCGAGGACCTTGCCGGGCCGCTCCGGGCCGAGATCGCCCGGCTGCTGGATAACCACTGAATGGCAAGCGCTCCGCTCAATCGCGCATAAGTTGCACACCCACGATCTGGTTGCGCACCACGCGCCTGAGCCATGCGCCGGAAGCGGGCGCGAAGCCGCGAAGGCCCTTGCGTTTTGTGCGACGCACTTTACTTTGTGCATTGCGGGAACGCGATGGCGTCGCGGTCCCGCAGCCCTTCTTGGGCGTTTCCTCCCTAGACTTCGGGCCGCTCCTTCGGGAGTGGCCTTTTTTCTTGGGCGCTCGCCCCGGAACTGCCGATGCGGCTACTCGGCCGCTATGCGCCGCGGCGAGAGGTCGGCCGCGGCCGCCACGGCGACGATCACCGCCCGCAGGGCGGCGGCAAGCTCCTCGAAGCCGTCCGTCATCGCGAGGCTCGCCTCGTTCATGTAGAGGGCGCGGTTGATCTCGATCTGCAGGGCGTGGCGCCCGAGGTTCGGCTCGCCGTAATGCTCGGTGATGAAGCCGCCCGCGTAGGGCTTGTTGCGCACAACCCGGAAGCCGCGGGCACGCAACGCGTCCTCGAACAGGTCGATCAGGGCCGGCGCGCAGGCGGTGCCGAAGCGGTCGCCCAGCACGAAGTCGGCCTTCGCATCGCTGTCCCGGCCGAGGCTCGAGGACGGCATCGAGTGGCAGTCGATCAGCATGGCGTGACCGAACTGCCGGGCGGTGCGCTGGATCAGCCCGCGCAGCGCCCGGTGATAGGGCTTGTAGAGGCCCTCGATGCGGCCCACCGCATCCTCCACGGCGAGGCGGCGCCCGTAGATCTCCTGCCCGTCCGCTACCACCCGCGGCACCGTGCCGAGGCCGCCCGCGACGCGCATCGAGCGGGTGTTGGCGAAGGGCGGCAGGCGTCCGTCGAACATGCGGGGGTCGAGCTCGTAGGGCTCGCGGTTCACGTCGAGGTAGGCGCGGGGGAAGTTCGCCCGCAGGAGCGGCGCGCCCAGGTCGACCACCGGGGCGAACAGCCGGTCCACGTGGGCGTCCTCGGAGCGGCGCAGCGAGAGCGCGTCGAGGCGGGAGGCGGCCAGGAAGACCGGCGGGTAGACGGCCCCGGAATGGCCTGCGTTGAACACGAAGGGGAGGGTGTGCGCCGCCGGCTCGTCGACCGCGAAGGCCGGCGCGAAGCCGAAGGCGTCGGCATGGTCCGGAGTCGGCGCTGTCATCGGGAGGCGTGCGCCCCTTAGGTCTCGCGAGCGGATACGGCGTGGCCCCACATTGGTGCGCGCGGACGCGCCTGTCCACTGTGCGGGGGCCACCGCGCGTGGGCCTGAGGGCGCAGCGTCGCATCCCCGCATCGGTGCCGCCCCGCACGGCGCGTGCCGGCCAAATCCTAACGCCTTGTTTACCAACCGCTCCCTTTATGGAATGAACACAGCGACTCGAAGGGCTCGGAAGCGTCCGATGAAGATCCTCCTCGCGGAAGACGACAACGACATGCGCCGGTTCCTGGCCAAGGCGCTCCAGAACGCGGGCTACGACGTCCTGTCCTTCGACAACGGGCTGTCCGCCTACAACCGGCTGCGCGAGGAGCCGTTCGAGCTTCTGCTGACCGACATCGTGATGCCCGAGATGGACGGCATCGAGCTGGCCCGCCGGGCGACCGAGCTCGACCCCGACATCAAGGTGATGTTCATCACGGGCTTCGCGGCGGTGGCCCTCAACCCGGACTCGAAGGCCCCGAAGGACGCGAAGGTCCTCTCGAAGCCCTTCCACCTGCGCGACCTCGTGAACGAGGTGGAGAAGCTGCTCGCGGCCTGAGGCGCCCGCGCGGGGCCGGCCCTGTGCAAGGGGGGGGCTGCCTGCCTATATGAGGACCGTCATTCACGGGACGCGTCCGCCATCCATGCAGCCGGTCACGATCTACACCACGGCCTGGTGCCCGTACTGCTCCGCGGCCAAGAGCCTGCTCAAGCAGAAGGGCGCGGCCTTCACCGAGATCGACGTCGAGCGCACGCAGGGCGCGCGGGCCGCGATGGTCCAGCGGGCCGGCGGCCGCACCAGCGTCCCCCAGATCTTCGTGGGCGATACCCACGTGGGCGGCTGCGACGACCTCTACGCCCTCGACCGATCGGGCGGGCTCGACCCGCTCCTCGCCACGGCCGCCAAGGCGGCGGTGGGCAAGGCGACGGCGGGCAATGCCGATGCCTGAGCCCGTCTTCGTCGCCGCCTGTGTCCAGATGCGATCGGGCCGCGAAGTCCTCGCCAACCGGGACGCGGCGGTCGCGGGCGTGCGCGAGGCGGCCGCCCGCGGCGCTCACTACGTGCAGACGCCGGAGATGACCTCCCTCGTCGAGCGCGAGCGCGCCGCCCTGTTCGACAAGGTCCGCACCGAGGCCGAGGACCCGACCCTCGCTGGGCTGCGCGAGGCCGCGCGGGACGCGGGCGTCTGGGTGCAGATCGGCTCCCTCGCAATCCTCAACGGCGAGAAGATCGCGAACCGCGCCTTCCTGATCGACGCCGAGGGCGAGATCGCCGCCTCCTACGACAAGGTGCACCTCTACGACGTCGACCTTCCGAACGGCGAGCGCTGGCGGGAATCGGCGACCTACGCGGGCGGCGCCTGCGCGGTCGTGGCCGACACCCCCTGGACCCCGATCGGCGTCGGCATCTGCTACGACGTCCGCTTTCCGGCGCTGTTCCGGGCGCTCGCCGAGGCCGGCGCCGGCATCCTCACGGCGCCCGCCTGCTTCACGAAGCAGACCGGGGAGGCGCACTGGCACATCCTGCACCGGGCCCGCGCCATCGAGACCGGCTCGTTCATGATCTCGGCCGCGCAGGGGGGCCGCCACGAGGACGGCCGCGACACCTACGGCCATTCGCTCATCGTCGATCCCTGGGGGAGGGTCCTCGCGGATGCGGGCGGGGCGGAGCCCGGCGTGATACTCGCCGAGATCGACACCGCGCGGATCGCCGAGGCGCGCGCTCGGATCCCCACCCTCGAGCACGCCCGGCCCTTCACCGTCGAGCGGGCGCGCCGCCCGAACTGACACGCACGCCGCGAGATCATGATCCGCTACACCCTCGCCTGCGAGGACGGCCACCGTTTCGAGAGCTGGTTTCCGTCGAGCGACTCCTACGACGCGCAGGCGGCCGGCGGGCTCGTGAGCTGCCCCGTCTGCGGGTCGTCCCGGGTCGCCAAGGAGATGATGGCGCCCCGCGTCAGCCGGAGCGAGCGCGCCGAGGCCGTCCCCGTCCCGGCCGAGGCCGCACCCGTGCCGGGGACGAGCGAGCCGGAGCGGCGCCTGCGCGCCCTCCTGCGGGCCGTGCGCGAGCAGGTGACGAGCACCGCCGAGCATGTCGGCCCGCGCTTCCCCGAGGAGGCGCGCAAGATCCACTACGGCGAGACCGAGGAGCGTGCGATCTACGGCGAGGCGAGCCCCGGCGAGGCCCGCGCCCTGATCGAGGAGGGCATCGCCGTGGCGCCGCTGCCGGTGATGCCGGACGACCGGAACTGAGGGACGGCCGGCTCAGCGCCGCAGGGCGGCGGTCCCGGCTACTGACGCGAGGGCGAAGGCGATCACGGCGTTCCAGCCCGCCAGCGAGATCCCGGCGAGGCGCCAGGCCGCCGTCGAGCAATCCACCACCCGCGTGGTCTTGAGCGTGTCCAGGAAGGCGCCGACGTCGCTGGGGTTGGCGCCGCTGCCGCCGCCGCAATCACTCGGCCCCGGCCAGAAGCCCCATTCGGCCCCCGCGTGGTAGGCGCCGAGGCCCGCGCCGTAGAGGAGGCCCGCCGCCGCGAGGCCGAGGAGGAGCCGCGCGAGGCGCTCCGGCGCGATCACGGCGAGCGCCGCCAGGGGGAGGGCCGCGTAGTAGGGGATGCGCTCGGTCAGGCAGAGCTTGCAGGGCACGTAGCCGAGGCCGTGCTCGAAGAACAGCGCGCCGCCGACCGTGAGGGCCGAGCCGGCGAGGACCAGGAGGGCGGCCTGCCTGCGGGTCATCTAGAGGATCACCTTGAACACCACGAAGCCGAGGATGATCACCGCCACCGAGATCGCCGCCACGGCGTTCAGGTGCCGGTCGAGCACGCCGCGGATCTGCACCCCGTAGCGGCCGAGCAGCGCCGCGAGCAGGAAGAAGCGCGCCCCGCGCGTCACCACCGAGAGCACCGTGAACCAGAACAGGCTGTAATGGGCGAAGCCGGAGGTGATGGTGACGAGCTTGTAGGGGATCGGGGTCAGCCCCTTCAACAGGATCACCCAGTGGCCGTAGGCCGCGTAGGAGGCCTGGAAGGTCTCGGCCGACCGCTCGAGGCCGTAGAGGCGGAACACCCACTGCCCGATGGAATCGAACAGCAGGGCGCCGATGGCGTAGCCGACGAGCCCTCCCGCCACCGAGCAGACCGTCGCCACGAGGGCGTAGAACCAGACCCGGTCCGGCCGGCTCACCGACATCGGCACCAGCATCGCGTCCGGCGGCACCGGGAAGAACGAGCTTTCCGCGAAGGCCACCGCCCCGAGGGCGTAGGGCGCCGAAGGCTTCCCGGCGAGCGCCAGGATCCACTCGTAGAGGCGGCGGATCATCGAGGACCATCAGAGGCGTTGAGCGAGGCGCCCTTTGAGCACGGCCGAACGGCCGTGGCCAGCCTGGAGGGTCGGGCCCGGGGCGGACGGAGAAAGTCCTTGGCCGGCCCGGCCCTCCCGTGCGAAGAGGCGCCGGTCGCGGGTATGGCGGAATTGGTAGACGCGGGCGACTCAAAATCGCCAGCCGCAAGGCGTGGGGGTTCGATTCCCTCTACCCGCACCACCCCGCCCGGCTGGCATTCCGTTCAGGCGGCCCGCACCTCGGCCAGGAACTGCGCGACCTCGCGCGAGAGCAGGTTGGACTGGCGAGACAGGTCCGCGGTTGAGGCGAGCACCGCCGTCGCCGCGGCGCCGGTCTCCTCGGCCGCCCCGGCCACGCCCGCGATGTTGCCCGTCACGTGCCCCGTCCCGGCCGCGGCCTCGGCGACGTTGCGCACGATCTCCTGGGTGGCGGCGGCCTGCTGATCGACCGCGGTTGCGATGGCGGTGGTCAGGCTGCTGATCTCGCCGATGCGGGTCCCGATGCCGCCGATGGCCGCGGCGGCCTGCGTGCTCGACGCCTGCACCTGCTCGATCTGCGCGGTGATGTCGCCGGTGGCCCGCGCCGTCTGGCTCGCCAGCGCCTTCACCTCCGCGGCGACAACCGCGAAGCCGCGCCCCGCCTCGCCGGCCCTGGCCGCCTCGATGGTGGCGTTCAGCGCCAGCAGGTTCGTCTGCTCGGCGATGCCGGTGATCATCGCGACCACGTTGCCGATGCGGGCGGCCGCCTCGGTGAGGTCGCGCACGAGGCCCGCGCTGCGGCCCGCCTCGTCGACCGCCAGGCGCGCGAGGGCGGCCGAGCCGTCGACCTGCCGCCCGATCTCGCGCACCGACGCGCCGAGCTCCTCGGCGGCGGCCGAGACGGTGCCGACGTTGACGGAGGCCTCCTCGGCCGCCGCCGCCACGGTGGCGGATTGCGCCGCCGTCTGGGAGGCGAGGCCGGCCATGCCCGCGGCAGTGCGCTGCAGGGCGCCCGCCGCCGTCCCGACCTCATCGACGACGCCCCCCACGGCCCGCTCGAAGGCGTCCGCCATGGTGCGCAGGGCGGCCTTGCGCTGGGCCTCGGCGCCGGCGCGGGCCAGCGCCGTCTCCTCCTCCAGGGCCCGCGCCCGGATGGCGCTGTCGCGGAACACCGCCACGGCGCCCGCCATGGCGCCGATCTCGTCGCGGCGCGCCGTGAACGGCACCGGCGCACCGGTGTCGCCCTCGGCGAGGCGGCCCATGGCCGCCGTCATGGCGGCGACCGGGCGGGCGACGCTGCGGGCGATCAGAACCGCGAAGGCGATGCCGACGAGGAGGGCCAGCGCCGCGGCGGCCAGGGTGACGCTGCGGGCAAGCCCCGCCTCGCCGGTCGCCCGCGCCTCGGTCTCGCGCATCAGCTCCACGGTGCCCTGCCGCAGGGTCCCGATGCGGGCGACGAGGTCCGCGTCACGCTCGGCCTGCAGCGCGCGGGTGCGCTCGCGGGCCGCGATCGCGGCGTTCATGCCGAGGGTCGCCTCCAGGTAGGCGGCGAGGCCGCGGCGCAGCTCGGCCACGCGCGGATCGGCCCCGGTGCTGCGCGCCTCCGCGAGGCGAGCGGCCTGCTGCGCGCCCTCGCCGAGCAGGCGCCGGGCCTCCTCGAACTCGGCCGACGCCCCGGTGTACTGGAAGCCGCGCATGGAGATGCGGGCGCGCAGGAACCGGTCCTGCAGGAGGATCAGCGGCGTCCCGGCCTCGGAGGAGCCGTAGGCCGCGATCAGGTCCGTGAGCGTCGCGGCAAGCGCCGTGCCCACCGGCGTGAGGACGCGCCGCGCCGCCGCCACCTCGTCCTGCCGGGCCTCGATGCTCTCGGGCCCCGAGACCATCGGGTCGTAGCGCTCGGTCAGCTCCGCGTGGATGCGCGCCCACGCCTCCTTCCTGGCCGGGATCGTCGAGGCCACGGACTGCTCACGGACGACGTCCTTCAGGTGCGCGTAGCTCCGCTTCAGGGCCGCTCGCGCCTCCGGCGTGTCGAGGGTCGAGAGGCTCCGGACGGCGGCCTGGACCTCGGCGTGCGACAGCTCGATGCCGGTCGCGCTCAGGGAGTTGCTCGCCTGCCGAGAGAAGCTCGCAAGATCTGTTTCCAGCGAGCTCAGCGTTCGTACGGTGGACCCGGCGATCATCACCAGCAGAAGCAGGACGAGGCCGAAGCCTAGGCTGAGCTTCGTCGCGACGCGCAGGTTCGAAAACGCTGACTGGACCTTCACGGCCTCGGCTCCTCTTGTCGCGAGCGGTTTGCTGCGATGCATCAAGTCGGGGCGGAAGATCGGACCGAATGGTAAAATATAAGTGATTTTGCATTCAGAAGATGAGGGGCGGAGCCGAATGCGCGCGGCCTCAGGCGGCGCGCAGGCGCTCGAGGGTGGCGCGCGGGCGGATGTCCATGGCGTTGCCGCGCCAGACCACCGCGCTGCGCAGCCAGGCCGCCGTCCACAGGGCCGGGATCATCACGTCCCGGGCGACGAGGGCGGCGAGGAACCGGGGGGAGGCGTGCCAGCCTGAGCGGATCGCCAGGGCGAACTCGGCGCCGTAGCCGGCCGCGAGCAGCGCCGCGAGGCCGGCGGCGGCCTCCGGCGTGCCGATGAGCGCCGCCGCGACGGCGAGGGGCAGGAGCGTCCCGGAGCCGATCTCGGGGGCGAAGAACAGCGGGAAGGTGACGCGGCGCAGCCGTGCCCAGCGCAGCTGGCGTCCCCAGACCTCGGCGAGGCGGCGCCGGCCGAGCGGCTGCTCGAAGGGCGCGGCGACGAGGTGGACCCGCCGCCCGGCGGCCCGCACCAGCTTCGTGGCCGCCGCATCCTCCGCGGTCTCCGCCGCGAGCGCCCGGATGCCGCCGTGCGCCTCCAGGAACGGCTTGTGCCAGAGCATGCTCTTGCCCTGCGCGAAGCCGAGGCCGAGCGCCTCGCCGGCATATTGCCAGCGGGCCTGGAGGGTGTTGAGGAACGCGCACTCGACCTCCGCCCAGAATCCGGAGGGACGGGCCCCGGCCGGCGTCGAGCAGACGAGGCCGGTGCGCGGGCCCCAGGCCGCCTGGAGGCGCTGCAGGTAGTCCGGGGGCATCAGCACGTTCGAGTCGGCGAGCACCACCCATTCGTGCCGGGCGGCCTCCCAGGGGCGCACGCAGTTGTTGAGCTTCGGGTTGTCGCTGACGGCCTCGTCGCCGATCAGGATGCGGGCGGGCACGGCCGGATGGGCGGCGACGAGCCGGCGCAGGAGCGGCAGGGCCGGATCGGCGGGGTCCGCCACGCCGAACAGGATCTCGTAGGACGGATAGGCGAGGCAAAAGCCCTGGGTCAGGGTCTCCTCGCTGAAGGTCTCGAGGCCGCAGACGGGACGGACGAGGGAGACGGGCGCGCCGTCCGGGAAGCTCGAGGCCCCGGGCCGGCGCCCGATGCGGAACGCCGCGACCGCGAGGCTCGCGAGGTTCGCGAGGACCACGAAGCCGGCGAGCGCGAGGCCGAGGAGGGTGGCGCTGTCGAGGGGGCCGGGCATCCGCGTTCCTCCGCCCGCGACGTCCTGGCGCGCCGGAGCGGCCCGGCCTAACAGCCGGGGCATTTCAGCCGTATGACAGCCTGGATGCTGCCCCCGATCGTCTTCCATCCGGCCTATCAGGCGACCCTGCCGGACGGCCACCGCTTCCCGATGCGCAAGTACGGGCTGCTGGCCGAGCGCCTGGCCGCCCTCGGGCTGGCACCCGGCGGCTTCGTGCGGCCCGAACCTGCGGATGCGGGCCTCCTCGAAGGCGCGCACGATCCGGCCTACGTGGCGATGGTGCTCGCCCACGCGGTGCCCCGGGCGATCGAGCGCGCGATCGGCCTGCCCGTGGAGGAGAGCGTGGTGCGCCGCTCCTGCGCGTCGGTGGGTGGCACCCTCGCGGCGGCGCGCCTCGCCCTCGACCTCGGGCTCGCCGGCAGCACCGCCGGCGGCAGCCACCACGCGAGGCGGGCGCAGGGGGCGGGCTTCTGCATCTTCAACGACGTGGCGGTGGCGGCCCTCGCGCTCAGGCGCTCCGGCGAGATCGCCCGCGCCCTCGTCGTCGACCTCGACGTCCACCAGGGCGACGGCACCGCCGACTGCCTCGCGGGCGAGCCGGACCTGTTCACCCTCTCGATCCACGCGGAGAGGAACTACCCGTCCGAGAAGATCCCGGGGGACCTCGACATCGGCCTGCCGGACGGGCTCGGGGACGCGGAGTACCTCGCGGTGATCGAGGGCCGGGTGCCGCCGCTCCTCGACGCGTTCGCGCCGGACCTCGTCTTCTACAATGCCGGCGTCGACCCCCACCGGGACGACCGCCTTGGGCGGCTCGCCCTCTCGGATGCCGGGCTGCTCGCCCGCGACCGCGCCGTGATCCGTCACGCGCGGGCGCGCCGCATCCCCCTCGTGGCGGTGATCGGCGGCGGCTACGCGAACGACGCCGAGGCGGTCGCGCACCGGCACGCCCTGGTCTTCCAGGCGATGGCGGCCGAGGCGGCGGGCGCGTGAGGGCCGGACGGCCCCGATCGACCTGAGCTCAGCCCTCCGGCAGGGCCCGCGCCCGCGCCTCCAGGGCGCCGAACAGCTCGTCGAGCTCCGCCCCTTCCAGGCTGTGGTAGCCGAGGCTGCGGCTCATCATCAGGCCGAGGATCGAGAACAGCAGGGCGGAGCCGGCGCCGGGCCGCCCCCCGCACCCTTCGAGGGCGGCGCGCTGCTCGGCCAGGAAATCCCGGAAGGCACTGAGCGCGGCCGGGTTCTCGGCGGTGGCGAGCAGGAGGGAATCGGGGAAGCCGCACTCCTCGGCATAGACCTCCCGCGCGTGCGCGACCGCCGCGACGGGCAGGTTGGCGGGCCCCGGCGGCAGCGCGGCGGCCCGGGCCGCGATGCCCTCGCGAAGGCGCCGCACCTTGCGGGCGGCGAGCGCCGTCACCAGGGCGTCCTTGGAGGCGTAGTGGTGCAGCACGCCGCCCTTGCTGAGGCCCGCCTCCGCCGCCACGGCGTCGATCGTCAGCGTCCGGCTGCCCGAGCGCCGGAGCAGGCTCTCGGCTGCGTCGAGGATGATCTCCGCGCGATCCTCGCGGCGGGTGCGCGGTAATGACATCGGGGCCTCGCCTGGAAACCGTCTGGACGGTCGGTAAGATAGCGGATAGGAGTGCGCCGCGATAGGGGCGAATCAGGAGCGGGCGGATGCAGGTCCACGCGAGTTCCTCCGTGCCATTCCGGGCGGGATCCTGGGCATGGGTGGCGGCTGGCGCGACCTGCGCCCTGCTGGTGACGGGCCTCGCGCCCGCGGCGGCCGACGAGTGGCCCCTCGCCGCGCAGACGCTGGTGCGCACGGTGACGGCCCGCGCCGAGCGCGTGGCGGTCGATGTCATCTTCACCGGGGACATCCAGGCGCAGGCGCAGACCAGCGTCTCCTTCCGCACGAACGGCAAGATCGCGGAGCGCCGCGTCGAGGTGGGCGACCATGTCGGGGCCGACCAGGTGCTGGCGCGCCTCGACCCGCAGGAGCAACGGGCGAACCTCGACAACGCGCGGGCCGCCCTGACCTCCGCCGAGGCCCTGCTGACCCAGGCCAAGCTCGGCTTCGAGCGCCAGAAGGCCCTGATGGCGAGCGGCTACACGACCCGGCCCTCCTATGACAACGCAGAGCAGCAACTGCGCACCACGCAGGCGGCGGTCGATTCCGCGAAGGCGGCGCTGGGCACCGCGCAGGAGCAGTTCTCCTACACCGAGCTGAGATCCGGGGTGGACGGGATCGTGCTGAGCCGCACGCTGGAGACCGGGCAGGTGGTGCAGGCCGGCCAGTCGGTCCTCGTCGTCGCCCAGGACGGGCCGCGCGACGCGGTGTTCAACGTCTACGAGGCCCTGCTCGCCACCCCGCCGGACTCGAAGCGGGTGCGCGTCGTCCTGCAATCCGACCCCTCCGTGGCGACCGAGGGGGGCGTGCGCGAGATCGCGCCGAGCGTCGATCCCGCCTCCGGCACCGTCCGGGTCAAGGTCGGGCTCGACGCGACGCCTACCGCCATGGGGCTCGGCGCGGTGGTGATCGGGCGGGGCGAATTCCGCCCGAACGAGGCCGTGGTGCTGCCCTGGTCCGCCCTCTACCGCTGGCGCAGCCAGCCGGCCGTCTGGATCCGCGATCCGCGGGCCGGCACGGTGGCGCCGCGCCCCGTCACCATCGCGCGCTACGGATCGGACACGATCGTGCTCGCCTCGGGCGTGGCGCCCGGCGAGGAGGTCGTGACCGCCGGCATCCAGTTCCTCCGGCCGGGCCAGCAGGTGACCCTCGCGGACGCCGCACCCCGGGCGGCCGCCATCGGGGATGCCGGGCGCCAGGAGGCGACGCCGTGACCGGCCCGATGCGCCTTCCCGGCGCCGCCCTCCTTCCCCTCTTTGCACTCCTGCCCCTCCTGTCCCTCGGGGCCTGCAAGCCCGCCGAGGAGGCGAAGGCGCCCGCGCCGGTGCGGCCGGTGCTCTACACCCTGGCGCGGCCCGTCGATGCGGTGACCTTCGGGCCCTTCGCGGGCACCGTCGAGCCCCGCTACCAGTCGCAGCTCGGCTTCCAGATCGGCGGCCGCATGGTCGCCCGCGACGTCACGGTGGGCGATCTCGTGCGCAAGGGCCAGCGCCTCGCCGCCCTCGACCCGATCGTGCCGCGCTTCGCGCAGGTCCGCGCGGAGGCCGACGTGGCGGACGCGCGGGCGCAGACCGAGAACGCGGTGGCGACCGAGGCGCGCACGCGTCGCCTGATGGAGGGCGGCAACGTCACGCAGGCCCAGCTCGACGGCGCGGTGGCGAACCGCGACACCGCGCAGGCCCGCCTCGCCCAGGCCCAGGCGAGCCTCCAGAAGGCCCGCGACCAGATGGGCTACACCGAGCTGAAGGCCGACTTCGACGGCGTCGTCACCGAGCGCCGCGCGGAGGTGGGGCAGGACCTCACCCCGGGCCAGGCGGTGGTGACGGTGGCTCGGCCCGAGGTCCGGGAGGCGGTCGTCGACATCCCCGAGGACCTCGCCGGCGCCATGCCGAAGGACGGCCGCTTCACGGTCTCCCTGCAGAGCGCCCCGGAGGTGACGGCGACCGGGACGGTGCGCGAGGTGGCGCCCTTCGCCGATGCCACGACCCGCACGCGCCGCATCCGCCTGACGCTCGCCGATCCGCCCTCCGCCTTCCGCCTCGGCGCTACCATCACGGTGGCGCTGGCGCGGGCCGTGCCGCCGCGCTTCGTCCTGCCCGCCACCGCGATCCTCGCGGGGGAGGGGGGCGACGCGGTCTGGATCGTCAACGCCGCGGGCGACGCCGTGGCGCGCCGCGCCGTCACCCTCGCCGAGCACGGGCAGGCCCGCGCCGTGGTGAGCGCGGGCCTCGCGGCCAGCGACCGGGTGGTGGTGGCGGGCGTCCACTCCCTCTCCGAGGGCCAGGCCGTGCGCCTCGCCGACGAGCCGCTCTGACACCCCTTTCGGGATCGCAGCCGTGTCGAACTTCAACCTCTCGGAATGGGCCCTCGGGCACCGCTCCTTCGTGTGGTTCCTGATGGCCGTCTGCCTGATCGCGGGCGCCATCGCCTACCGGGGCCTCGGCCGCGAGGAGGATCCGCCCTTCGCCATCAAGACCATGGTGGTGCAGGCGAGCTGGCCCGGCGCCACCATCAAGGACACCCTGGAGCAGGTCACGGACCGGATCGAGAAGGAGCTGCAGCAGGTCTCGACGCTGGACTACGTGCGCAGCTACACCACGCCCGGCCAGGCCACGGTGTTCGTGCAGCTGCGCGACACCACGAAGCCCGCCGAGATCCAGCCCTCGTTCTACCAGGTGCGCAAGCGCCTCTGGGACATCCAGAACACCTTCCCGCAGGGGATGCAGGGCCCGTTCTTCAACGACGAGTTCGGCGACGTCTACGGCAACGTCTACGGCTTCACGGCCGACGGGCTCACCCACCGCCAGCTGCGCGACTACGTGGAGGGCGTGCGCACCGAGATCCTCAAGGTGCCCAACATCGGCAAGACGCTGCTGCTCGGCACCCAGAAGGAGACGATCTACCTCGACTTCTCGACCCGGAAGCTCGCGGGCTACGGCATCGACCTGCAGGCGCTGATCCGGGCGCTCCAGGCCCAGAACGCCGTCTCGGCCTCCGGCGTGGTCCAGGCCGGGCCCGAGCGGGTCTCGGTGCGGGTGAGCGGCCAGTTCACCTCCGAGGAGAGCCTGCGCGACATCAACCTGCGCTTCAACGACCGCTTCTTCCGCCTCTCGGACGTGGCGGAGATCAGCCGCGGCTACGAGGACCCGCCCTCGGCCCTGTTCCGGGTGGACGGACAGCCGGCGATCGGCCTCGCCATCGCGATGCGGCCGAACGCCAACCTGCTGCGCTTCGGCGAGGACCTCAAGGCGCGCATGCGCATGATCGAGGCGAAGCTCCCGATCGGCGTCGGCATCCACCTCGTCTCCGACCAGCCGCGGATCGTCGAGGAGGCGGTGGGCGGCTTCACCCAGGCCCTCGTCGAGGCCGTGGTGATCGTGCTGGCGGTGAGCTTCATCAGCCTCGGGCTGCGCGCCGGCCTCGTGGTCTCGATCTCGATCCCCCTCGTCCTCGCCATCGTGTTCGTGATCATGCAGGTGATGGGGGTGACGCTGCAGCGCATCTCGCTCGGCGCGCTCATCATCGCGCTCGGCCTCCTCGTCGACGACGCGATGATCACCGTCGAGATGATGGTCGCGCGCCTCGAGCTCGGCGAGAACCTGAAGAAGGCGGCCACCTACGCCTACACCTCCACGGCCTTCCCGATGCTCACCGGCACCCTCGTCACGGTGGCGGGCTTCCTGCCGATCGGCTTCAACGGCTCGTCGGCCGGCGAGTACACCTACTCGCTCTTCGTGGTGATCGCCGCCTCGCTCCTCGTCTCCTGGGTGGTGGCGGTGCTGTTCGCGCCGCTCGTCGGCGTCGCGCTGCTGCCGAAGACGATGAAGCGGGAGGGCCACGAGCCGGGCCGCCTCGGGCGCGCGTTCCTCGCCGCCATCGTCGCCGCCATGCGCTACCGCTGGGTCACGATCCTCGCCTGCATCGGGCTGATGGCCGCCGCGATGGTCGGCATGACGCGGGTGCAGCAGCAGTTCTTCCCGGCGTCCGACCGCCACGAGATCCTCGTGGACATGACGCTGCCCCAGAACGCCACCATCGCCGAGACCCGGGCCCAGATGGACCGGTTCGAGGCCCGGCTGAAGGACGAGCCCGACATCGAGCGCTGGTCGTCCTACGTCGGCCAGGGCGCGGTGCGCTTCTACCTGCCCCTCGACCAGCAGCTCGCCAACGCCTTCTTCGGCCAGATCGTGATCGTGACGAAGTCCCTTGAGGCGCGCGACCGGCTGTTCCCCAAGCTCGAGGCCATCGGCAAGCGCGACTTCGTGGGCACCGACGTGTTCGTGAACCCGCTCTCGCTCGGCCCGCCGGTCGGCCGCCCGGTCCAGTACCGGCTGAGCGGGCCGGACCTCCAGACCGTGCGCGAGCACGCCCTGAAGCTCGCCGACATCGTGGCCTCCAACCCGCACGTCGCGGTGCCGACCTTCGACTGGAACGAGCCCGGCAAGGTGCTGCGCGTCGAGATCCAGCAGGACAAGGCGCGCCAGCTCGGCGTGACGAGCCAGGACATCGCCGGCATCCTCAACGGCGTCGTCGGCGGCACCTCGATCACGCAGGTGCGCGACGCGATCTACCTCGTGAACGTGGTGGGCCGCGCCCGGGAGGTGGAGCGGCGCTCCCTCGACACGCTGCAGAGCCTGCAGGTGACGCTTGCCAACGGCGCCGTCGTGCCGATCCTCGCCTTCGCGCGCATCGACTACGACCTGGAGCAGCCGATCGTCTGGCGCCGGGACCGGGTGGCGACGCTGACGATCCGCGCAGCCATCACCGACGCGACCCAGCCGCCCACCGTCGTGGCCGATCTGAAGCCGCGGATCGACGCCTTCGCGGCCGCCCTGCCGGAGGGCTACACCCTGGCCACCGGCGGCGCCGTCGAGGAGGCCGCCAAGGGCCAGGGGCCGATCGCCGCCGTGGTCCCGGTGATGCTCCTCACCATGGCAGTGTTCCTGATGATCCAGCTCCAGAGCGTGCAGAAGCTGATCCTGGTCTTCGCGGTGGCGCCCCTCGGCCTCATCGGCGTGGTGCCGGCGCTCCTCATCCCCGGCAAGCCGATGGGCTTCGTGGCGATCCTCGGCATTCTGGCGCTGATCGGCATCATCATCCGCAACGCGGTGATCCTGGTCAGCCAGATCGAGGAGAGCGAGGCCGAGGGCTACGGCCCGTGGGACGCAGTGGTAGAAGCGACGCGCCACCGCATGCGGCCGATCCTGCTCACGGCCGCCGCCGCGAGCCTCGGGATGATCCCGATCGCCCGCGAGGTGTTCTGGGGCCCGATGGCCTACGCGATGATCGGCGGCATCATCGCCGCCACCTTCCTGACCCTGTTCTTCCTGCCGGCCCTCTACGTGACCTGGTACCGGATCAAGGCGCCGCCGCGGCGCGCGCCCGGGCCGGCTTGACGGCCGCCGCGGGCAGCGCGACCCGCTCGGGCGGGATCGCGACGGGCTTCGAGAACCCGCGCAGGCCGCCCATCATCTTCGAGAGGAGGCGCACCACCGTCTCGACCTCGTCGCGGGACAGGGCCGCGAGGAAGTTCCGCTCCCGCTCCAGGGCGACCTGGGTGATCCGGTCGTGCAGGTCCTGCCCGGCGGGCGACAGGGCGATCAACCGGCGGCGTGCGTCGCGCTCGTCGCCGCGCACGATCACGAGGCCGCGCTTCTCCATCCAGGCGAGGCTCCGGCTGACGACGCCCTTGTCGAGGTGGGCGGCGCTGCAGATCGCGTGGGCGGTCACCCACGGCTCGGAGGCGAGGCGGTACATGATCCGCCAGTCGGTGATGCCGACCCCGAAGTTGCGACGGTAGAACGTCGACGCATTGCGCGTCAGACTGTTCGACAGGGTAGTAAGCAGAGCCGGGACGTAGAGATCGGGATCGATCACGTCGCTCGCCTCGCTGCCCGGATCCTCGCCGCGCATTGCCTTGATCGGACGACCCATCTGAGAAGCCCTCGAATCCCCGGCGCCATTGTGCAGAATTTACGCAAACGCGCCGTCAGGTTTGTCCAACAGGAAAACACCTTAGGACACATTTCGTTCAGGGTGGAGACGTTTGTGCGCGAAAACTGACGGAAATGTCACGGTGTGGTTGCGTTGCACAGGCTGGGGCCCAGCGCATTGAGCACTGGGCGATAGGCGGAGAGGTGGAGCCCGTCGCGCAGGGCCCCGGGCTTCGCGAAGCCGCCGGTGCCGTCGCGCAGGTCCGCGAAGGGGTCCGCGAAGGTGCAGCCCAGCCGGGCGCAGAGCGCCTTCAGCCGGTCCGAATACGCATCGACCGCCTCGGCATCGAGGCGGTCGCCGAGGGCCCGGCCGACCGGGGGCACCGCCGTGACGACGACCCGATCCGTCACGCCCTGCAGCCGGGTGACGATCCGGGACGCCGCCGCCTCGAACTCCGCGGCCACCGCCGGGTCCCGGGGCCGGCTCTTCCGCAGGAGGTTGTTGCTGCCGATGGTGAGCGTCGCGGCCCGCGGCCGGCGCGGGAAGCGCAGGGTGTCGAGGAGGTCCGCGTAGACGGCGGCGCTGGCGCCGCTCACCCCGCCGTTCACAAGTTCGAGCCCGCAGGCGCGCTGGGCGGGCGCCTGCAGCTCAGCCTGCGAATCGCCGGCCAGGAACACGTACGCCTCCGGCGCCTCGTCGAGGTGGACCTGCACGGCGACGAGGCGGTTCTGGGCGTAGGCGCGCGCGCTGAGCGACGGCGCCCCCCGCAGCGCCCAGCCGGCCGCGACGCCCGCGCCGAGAAGCAGGGCGGCGCCGAGAAGCAGGGCGGCGCCGAGGCCGAGGAGAAAGCGACGCGTCATGATGGGCTCATGGCATGATGGGCTCACGGACCGAGGACGAGGGTTCGACGCCTCTCGCGCGGCGCTGCTACGCTCGGCTTGGCCGGCCGGTTTCAGGGCAGCGAACTATTTGTCGAGGCCGCTGCGGTCGAGCGTGGCGCCCGGGCGGGCGTCGGTGCTGGCGTAGTAGGGCTTGATGTCGAGGAGCGGCGTGCCGTCGAGGCAGTCGAGGCCGCGTACGCTGAGCCGCGCCCCGTCCCGCCCCAGGAGCTCGACCACCGACAGGGCGACCGGGTTCGGGCGGGCGGGCGACCGGAGCGAGAAGGTCCCGCGGGGGCCGTCCGCGTGGCGCGGCCGCTGCACCACGAGGTCGCGTACCGCCCGGTCCATCCAGTAGAGCAGGATCAGGTGGCTCGCCCCCTCGACGTTGCGCAGGGCCGGCGCGAAGGCGGGATCGACCTCCACCGTGCAGACCGCGTCCGTGGCGAGGCCGTTCTTCGGGCAGTCCGCCCGGCGCGTCCAGGGCGTGCGCAGACGGCCGACGAAGTACAGGCCCGCATCGTAGCCCTCGGGGAGCACGACCGTCTCCTCGCCCGCCCTGCGGCCGAACTCCGCCTCGCTCCCGTCCATCGCGCGCTCCCTGCGACCCTGCCCGCGGGCTTTCGGCCATGCGCGGCCGGCGGGCAAGCCCCCGCCCGCGCTCGGCGATGGCGACACGCTCGCCCGCCGCCCGTATAGGGACGGAGAGGGTTCCGGGGGCGAGGAGGCTGGCTTGGTCGAGAACGAATTGCGGCCGATGGAGGCGGTGGGCGACCCCGAGACGGCGGTCGACCGGCTCACGGCGCTGCACGCCGAGGCGACCCGGGCGCTGCGCACCGCGCTCGCCCGCACCCTCGACGGGGGCCCGCCGCCGGACGCCGCCGAGCGGCTGAAGTTCCGCTACCCGGAGCTGCGCGTCACCTACCGGCCGACCGGCGCCGTGCCGCGGATCAGCCGGGCGACCGCGAAGCTGCAGGTCGCCGGCACCTACGCCACCACGGTGACCCAGCCCGACCACTTCCGCCACTACCTGCTCTCGCAGCTCCAGGCGCTCGCGGCCGACTACCCGATCAGCCTGGAGGTCGGCCTCAGCGCGCTGGAGATCCCCTACCCCTACGTTCTGGAGCCCGGCGCCGGGATGGGGGCCGGCAACCTCGATGCGGCCGACCTCGCCACCTGGTTCCCGGTGCCGCTCCTCTCGGTGGTCGGCGACGAGATCGCCGACGGCCTGTGGCAGCAGCGACCGGAGGAGCCGCGACCGCTCGCCCTGTTCGACGCGGTGCGCATCGACTACTCGCTGCGCCGCATCGTGCACTACACGGGCTGCGACTGGCGCGACGTGCAGCCCTGGATCCTGCTGACGAACTACCACCGCTACGTGGACCAGTTCGTGCGCCACGGGCTGGAGCGGCTGGCGAGCGGCGCGGAGGGGTTCGAGAGCCTGATCCTGCCCGGCGGCGTGACGGTGACGCGGGCCGAGGCTGCGACCGCCGACCCCGCCGCCCTCATCGCGGCCTCGCCCTGGCACCGCTTCCAGATGCCGGCCTACCACCTCGTCTCGCGCCGGCCGGACGGCGCGCCGCAGGGCACCACCCTCGTCAACATCGGCGTCGGCCCCTCGAACGCCAAGACGATCACCGACCACCTCGCAGTGCTGCGCCCGCATTGCTGGCTGATGGTCGGCCATTGCGGGGGGCTGCGGCAGTCGCAGAGCATGGGCGACTACGTGCTGGCCCACGGCTACCTGCGCCGCGACCGCATCCTCGACGAGCTGGTGCCGCCCGACGTGCCGGTGCCGGCGCTGGCCGAGGTCCAGCTCGCCCTGCAGGCGGCCGCCGCCCAGGTGACCGGCGAGGAGGCGGAGGCCCTCAAGCGGCGGCTGCGCACCGGTACCGTGGTGACCTACGACGACCGCAACTGGGAGCTGCGCTTCAGCCAGGAGCGCCGGCGAATCAACCTCAGCCGCGCCATCGGCGTCGACATGGAGAGCGGCACGATCGCGGCGCAGGGCTACCGCCTGCGGGTCCCCTACGGCACGCTGCTCTGCGTCTCCGACAAGCCGCTGCACGGCGAGATCAAGCTGCCGGGCGCCGCCAACGCCTTCTACGCGCGGGCCGTCTCCGAGCACCTGCTGATCGGCCTCGCGGCCCTCGACGCCCTGCGGGCCGACCGCTCGGGGCTGCACTCGCGCAAGCTCCGGAGCTTCGACGAGCCGCCGTTCCGGTAGGGCTTAGCGCTCGCGCCGCCACAGCCCCGCGCGCTCCGAGCGCGCCTGCTCCTCGGCGGCGAGGAGGTCCGCGGGCGCGCTGTCGCTGGCGCGGGCGCCGCCCGCGGCGAGGATCAGGCTCGCGAGGTCCTCGCCGTCGAGCTGGCAGCGCTGCCCGCCATCCTCGGCCGCCGCGCCGCAAGTCACCTCCCGGCGGCGCAGGTAGCGGGCGAGCTGGCGCGCCAGCGCGCCGCCCTCGCCCTCGACGCCGGCGAGGCGCACCACCTTGCCCCGGAAGGCGAGGGTGCCTGTGTCGATCACCTCGGGCACGCCGCGGCCGGCCGCCTCCGGCGCCGGGCTGACGGGGCGGGCGGGGGCGGGCTCCGCGCGGGCGGCGGAGGGCCTCTTGGCGCGGCCCTTGGCCATCTGGGCGCCCGCCCGCTGCACGAACTCGCGGAAGATCGCGGCCGGGATGTCGCCGCCGCTCACCCGGTTCATGGGGCTGTTGTCGTCGTTGCCGACCCAGATCCCGACGATCAGGTCGGTGGTCATGCCGACGAACCAGGCGTCGCGGTAATCCTGGCTGGTGCCGGTCTTGCCGCCCGCCGCCGTGCCGGGGATCCGCGCCGCCTTGCCGGTGCCGCCCTCGACCACCGCCTGCAGCGAGTCGAGCATCATGCCCCGCGCCTCGGGGGGCAGGCCCGCGGCCGGCTTCGGCTCGGGGTGGAGGTAGAGCGGCTGCGGGCCGCTGCCGCGGATCGCGTGGATGCCGTAGGTCTCAAGGGGCGTGCGGTCGGCGAGCACCCCCGCGTAGGCGCGGGTCATCTCGAGGAGCGTCACCTCCGCGGCGCCGAGCGCGAGGCTCGGCACGTTCGGCAGCTCCGACTGGACGCCGAGGCGGCGCGCCGTGTCGATCACCGCCGGGATGCCGACCTCGTCGGCGAGCTGGGCCGCCACCGTGTTGATCGACAGGGCGAAGGCCTGGCGCAGCGGCACCGCGCCGCGGAAGCGGTTGTTGGCGTTCTGCGGCTCCCAGTCGCCGATCTGCACCGGGCGGTCCACCAGCACCGAGTCCGGCGTGTAGCCGTTCTGGTAGGCGGTCAGGTAGACGAACAGCTTGAACAGCGAGCCGGCCTGGCGCTTGGCCTGGGTCGCCCGGTTGAACTGGCTGTCCTCGTAGTCGCGCCCGCCCACCATGGCCAGGATGGCGCCGTCCTTCGAGAGCGCCACGAGGGCCGCCTGGGACGCCTTCTTCTTCGCCCCCTCGGCGTCGAGGCGGCGGGCGACGATGCCCTCGGCGAGGCTCTGCAGGTCGAGGTTGAGGGTGGTGCGGAGCGTGAGGTCGCCCGTGCCCTCGCTGAGGCGGCGCGCGTCGCCCGCCACCATGTCGAGGAAGTAGTTGGCGCCCGGCGGCGTCTCGGGGGGCGTGCGCAGCGTGATGGTCTCGGCCCGCGCCTTGTCGGCCGCGGCGGCCGTGATCGCGCCCGTCTCCACCATGGTCTGGAGCACCACGTCGGCGCGCTCCTTGGCGCCGCCGAAGTTGCGGGTCGGCGCGAGTTGCGAGGGCGCGCGCACGAGGCCCGCAAGCATGGCGGCCTCGGGCAGCGTCACCGCCTTGGCGGGCTTGCCGAAGTAGCGCCGGGCGGCGGCGTCGACGCCGTAGGCGCCGGCCCCGAAATAGGCGGTGTTGAGGTAGCCGAGCAGGATCTCGTCCTTCGACATCTCGCTCTCGACGCGCAGGGCCAGGAACGCCTCCTGGATCTTGCGGCGCAGGGTCTTTTCCTGGGTCAGCGAGGTCAGGCGCACGTATTGCTGGGTGATGGTCGAGCCGCCCTCGCGGACGCCGCCGCCGGTGGCGTTGCGCCAGGCCGCCCGGAGGAGGCCCCGCAGGTCGACGCCCCAGTGCTCGCGGAAGCGCCGGTCCTCGATGGCGATGATGGCCTGCGCGAGCTGCGGGGGCAGGTCGCCGGCCTTGAGCGGCTCTCCCCGGAACGCCCCGCGGGTGGCGAAGACGCGCCCGTCATCGGCCTCCACCGTGACGGCCCGCTGGCCCGGATCGACCGCCGCGCCGCCGAGCGGCGGCAGCGTCAGGAAGGCCGAGAGCACGAGGATCGCGAGGCCGGCGAGCGGCAGGGCGACGAGCACAAGCGCCCCGGCGAGCCAGGGACGCCGGCGCCACCAGGCGCCGCCGGGGGCAGGCGTGGACGCGGCCGGCCGCGCCTCGGTCGCGGGCGGCGCCTCGCGCCGCCGCCGCAGGCGCTCGCCGAGGCCGCGCAGAAGCGGCGCCGCACGGCCCGCGCCGGCGCGCCCCCGGCGGCCGGCACCCCGGATCGCGCCGGCCGCCAGGATGCCGAGCTGGCGCCCGAGCGTCCGTGCCGCCGCGGCCGCCTCCCGGGCGGCCGCGCGGGTGTCGGGGGCACCGTCGTCGCCGCGCGGATGGTCGGGGTCCGTGGGGGCCATCGCGCTCCAGGGTCGGCAGAGATGAGCCGGCGGATTCGGGCGGCCCTTGTAGACCGGATGCGCGACGGGGCGCTACGCGCTCAGGCCCGCGGCGCCGGCAGCGGCCGGCCCGCCGCCTCGTGGCGTCCCCGGAGCTGGAAAGCGAGCACGATGAGCATCACGCCGAACACGAAGGCGTAGGTGCCGAGCCACCAGGTCAGCACCAGGGCGGACAGGCCCGGGTTGAGGAGCAGCAGGATGCCGAACAGCACCGAGGCGGCGCCGCCGAGGCCGAGCCACCAGCGGCCGTAATGCAGGTGCAGCCGGAAGGCCGACGCGATCATCAGGCCGCCGCTGACGAGCGCCCAGAAGGCGACGAGGTAGATGAAGGCCCAGACCGCGGCCGCCGGCACCAGGATCGCCGCGACGCCGACCAGGATGTCCACGAGGCCTTCGAGGAGCAGGAACCCCCAGCGCTCGTGCCGTTGCGCCGCGCGCACGGCCGCGACGATGCCGAACACGCCGTCGACCAGCATGTAGCCCGCGAAGAACAGCACCAGCGAGAGCACGAAGGCCCCCGGCGCCACGAAGGCGATCGCGCCGAACAGGATCGAGAGGACGCCGCGCAGGGCCACCAACCACCAGTTGCGAGCTAGCACCGTGCTCATCGCGTCGAGCCGGGCGGCGCCGACGAGGGGGATGCCCGAGAGGCTCGGCCCGGAGGAACCGGAAGCCGAAGGGGACGTAGGATTCGGTGTGCTCGCCATGGTTCACCTCCGGGTTGCTCCGCGGCCGAACGCGGGACGGGGCCCCCCGTTCCGTCCGGGCGCACAGGGCCGCCGCCCGCGACTGTGCACGTGAGGCGTGCACCCGCCCAGCCTCACCCTTCGGCGGAGCCTCCGCGCCGTCTTCCTCGCTGCGGCGTGATCGCACCGGGTCGGCCCCAGCGGAACTTCGTGACGGCTCGGACCTTGTGTGACCGAGGCGGGTGTTCGAGGCTGAGACCGCGGCGACGCGGCGGGCGCCTCCACGGACGTGTACTTCCCATGTTCGACGATCAGAGGCAGGCCGCGCCCTCGGACGCGCGCCGCGCCGCGGCTGGACAGGCCGAGGCCGCCCGCGAGGACGCGCCCGGGACGACCGCCCCGGCTCCGCAGGCCCACAGAGACGTCCTCGACCTCAAGGCGGACCCCGCGGAGGGCCGCCGGAAATCCGACGATGCGGAGGGGGCCGAGGCCGGCGAGAGCCCGGAGGACGGCGCGGCGGAGTCGGACGAGAGCGATTCCCCGGAGGAGAAGCGCCCGAACGTCCTGCGGCGCCACCCGGTCTGGTTCGTCCTCGGCGGCCTCGCCCTGGTGATCGCGGCGGCGGCGGGCGTCACCTACTGGTGGTTCTACCTGCACCCCTACGAGACCACCGACGACGCCTTCGTGGATGCGCGCCAGTTCACGGTGGCGCCGAAGGTCTCGGGCTACGTGGTCGCCGTCCCGGTGACCGACAACGAGCACGTCGAGACCGGCGCGACCCTGTTCCAGATCGACCGGCGCGACTACGACGTCGCCCTCGAGCAGGCCCGTGCGCAGATCGCCTCGGCGGAGGCCTCGATCCAGAACGTCGTGGCGCAGATCGAGGCCCAGAAGGCGCAGATCGACGTCGCCAAGGCGCAGGTGACGCAGACGCAGGCGGCCCTCGACTTCGCCAAGGCGGATGCCGCCCGCTACAAGGACCTCGCCACCCGCGGGGCCGGGACGGTGCAGCAATCGCAGCAATCGACCTCGAACCTCGAGCAGCAGCAGGCGAGCCTGCAGCGGGCGCAGGCGAGCGTCATCGCCGCCCAGAAGCAGATCGGCTCCCTGGAGGCCCAGAAGGCCAGCGCCGAGGCGAGCCTCGCCACGGCCCGCGCGCAGGCCGCGCAGGCCCTGCTGAACCTCGGCTACACCACCGTCACGGCAGCCCAGCCCGGCCGCATCGTGCAGCTCTCGGGGGCCGTGGGGCAGTTCGCCCAGGCGGGCCAGAGCCTGGCGATGTTCGTGCCCGACGAGAAGTGGGTGACGGCGAACTACAAGGAGACCCAGATCACCGACATGCGCCCGGGGCAGGGCGCCGACGTCGAGATCGACGCCTATCCGGGCCGGAAGATCCACGGCCGGGTGGCCTCGGTGCAGCCGGGCTCCGGCACGGCCTTCAGCCTGCTGCCCGCCCAGAACGCCACGGGCAACTACGTGAAGGTGGTGCAGCGCGTGCCGGTGAAGATCGTCGTCGACGACTGGCCGGGCGACGTCTCGATCGGCCCCGGCATGTCGATCGTGCCCTCGGTCCGGGTGCGGTGAGCGCCGGGGCAGGGGCCAAGGGCGGCAGCAGCGGGGCGAAGTCCGGGACCGCGCCCGGCGGCCACAGCCCCTGGGCCATCGCCCTCGTGGTGTCGCTCGCGACCTTCATGGAGGTCCTCGACACGACGATCGCCAACGTGGCGCTGCGCTACATCTCGGGCGGCCTGGCGGTGGGGCCCGACGAGGCCTCCTGGGTGGTCACGAGCTACCTCGTCGCCAACGCGATCGTCCTCACGGCGTCGAGCTTCCTCGCCAAGCGCTTCGGCCGCAAGGCGTTCTTCATGTGGAGCATCGCGCTGTTCACCGTCTCCTCGGTGGCCTGCGGCTTCGCCTGGGACCTCTACTCGCTCCTCGTCTTCCGCGTGCTGCAGGGGCTCGGCGGCGGGGGCATGGCGCCGCTCGCGCAATCGATCCTGGCCGATTCCTTCCCGCCCCAGAAGCGCGGCCAGGCCTTCGCGCTCTACGGCCTTGCGGTGGTGGTGGCGCCCGTCATCGGGCCGACGCTCGGCGGCTGGCTCTCCGACAACGTCTCCTGGCACTGGTGCTTCCTGATCAACGGGCCGATCGGGCTCGTCTCCCTCGGGCTGATGTCCCTGCTCCTGGAGGATCCGCCGAAGGCGGTCGCCGAGCGCAAGCGCCTGATCCGGGAGGGCGTGCCCTTCGACATCGTGGGCTTCCTCCTCGTGGCGACGTTCCTCGGGTCGCTGGAGGTCGTCCTCGACGAGGGTCAGCGGAAGGACTGGTTCGGCTCCAACCTGATCGTCGTCTTCGCGACGCTGAGCGTCGTCGCCTTCGTGCTGATGATCCCCTGGGAGCTGCGGCACCGGAACCCGGTCGTCGACCTGCGGCTCCTCGCCAAGCGCCAGTTCGGCTCCTGCTTCCTCGTGATGCTCGCCACCGGCGCGATCCTGATCTCGACGACGCAGTTCATCCCGCAGCTCGTACAGGACTATTACGGCTACAACGCCACGCTGGCCGGGCTCGTCCTCGCTCCGGGCGGCATCGTCACGGTGGTGATGATGCTCGTGATCGGGCAGGTCTCCGGCAAGGTGCAGCCGAAGTACCTCATCGCGTGCGGGGCAGCGATCGTCGCGCTCGCGATGTACGACCTCACCCGGCTCTACGGCGACACCACGTTCTGGTTCTTCGCCTGGTCGCGCATCTACATCGGCATCGGCCTGCCGATGATCTTCATCTCGATCACCGCCGCCTCCTACGAGGGCATCGAGCCCACGCAGACCGACCAGGCCTCGGCCCTCATCAACGTCGCCCGCAACGTCGGCGGCTCGATGGGCGTGTCGCTCGCCCAGAACGTGCTGGCCTACCGCCAGCAGTTCCACCAGAACCGCCTCGTCGAGCACGTCAACCCAGCCGATCCGGCCTACCAGGAGACGTTGCGGCGGGCGCAGGAGTACTTTTCCGTGCACGGGCTCGCGGGTGACGCGCAGGGACAGGCAACCGCCTGGATCGGCCAGCAGCTCGCCACGCAGGTGGCCTACTGGGCCTACATCGACGTGTTCTGGTGCCTCGCGCTGGTCTCGGCCTCGGCGGTGCCGCTCGCCATGATCCTGAAGTCGGTCAAGCGCGGCGGGGACGCCCCCGCCGGGCACTGAGGCTCACTCGCCGGCCGCCTCCGGCGCCTCGGTGAGGATCGCCTCGGTGACCTGCACCCGCTCGGTCTCGCCGCGGGCGAGTTCCGCCCGGACGGGCTCGCCCTCCCGCGGCATGCCCTCGGCACCCGCGAGGGCGGCAACGCCCTGGTACTGGCTCAGGCGGCGGTCGATCATGTCGTCCAGGCGCTCGTGCAGCTCGGCCACCGTCAGGCTCCGCCGGCCCTTGCCGCTCTTCTGCGTGAACAGGCTGCGGTTCGCGCGGGCGGCGCTGCGGAAGGCCTTCTGGGCGACCTCGGCGGGCTTCTCGCTGGAGAGTTCCAGGAAGCGTCCGGCGCTGCCCGTGCCGAGGAAGTGGGCGATGTAGAGCTCGGTGGTCTTCAGCGCCCGCCCGACCTTCGCCTCGATGCGCGCACGGTCGCGCTTGATCAGCTCGGCCGCCATCAGCGCGGCGACGTAAGGATCGCGGCGCAGGCTCAGGACGCGCCCGCGCATCCCCGCCTCCACCGAGATCGCGCCGCCGCGGCCGGTGACTGCCGCGGCCTCCTCCGCGAGCCCGTGGCGGGCGCCGTAGTCGCGGATCATCTCCAGCCAGGTGCCGGTGACGAACTGGAACAGGCCCTCGGCGGAGGAATGGGCCGACTTCACGGCGGTCTCGAAGCTCGATTCCTTGTCGGCGAGCGCCATCATGTAGGCCGGGTCGACCCCGGCCTCCGCGGAGGCCCGCAGGATGGGGTCGACGATCCGGCGCGGAACGCTGCGGGAGCCGAACCGGATCGCCTCGTCCTCGGCGTCGCGGGCGGGCTGCGGCAGGGCGGCGAGGTCGCTCGCGATCAGCTCGGTCGTGGCCGGCTGCTGCTCGATCAGCGGAACCCCGCGCCAATCCGCGGACTTGTCCACGGTGCTCGGGCCCGCGAGGTCCTGCGCGGCGGCCGCGCGCTCGTCGATACGGCCGTGGGCGAGCGCGGCCGGCGCGACGGCGCCCTGCGGCAGGGTGCCGAGGAGGCCGGCGGCGATCAGCGTCGCCGCAAGGGCATGTCGGGTGGCCGTCGTCCGGCGCGTCCTGCGCTCGGCCCGCGGCGGCCGGGCCGCGGTGTTGTCCTGGTCCAAGGTCTCGCTGGGCACGAGACAGCTCACGTCGTCGGCGCAACGCGCCGGCTCCGGGATAACCCCCATTCGTCTTCCTTTTTCGTGCCGCGTCCTTCTCGGGGGCGGCTTCGATCAAGTCGGCGGCTTTCTGGCCGGGTGCTTTGGCCAGAATGGGACGACCGGATGATCCAAGCGTGGCACGCTTAACGAAGCGTTAAGCCTCTGTTTTAACGGGATTTTAACAAATCGTTCGGCTGCCGTTCAGCGCCGCGCGGCCATGAATTCGTCACGAGCGGGGTTGGAACGGAACCGGGGTGAGCCAGTTACATTGGTCCACGCGGGCCCGGCACGGTTTCCCCCTTTTTCCCACTCGCCCGTGTATCCACTGCAAGGAAGTTCCCCGCTCATGAGCATGCAGACCGGTCGCCGTGTCGGCGTTGCGTTCGTCGGCATGGGTGGCGCCGTCGCCACCACAGCCATCGCCGGAATCGAGATGATCAAGTCCGGGTCGAACCGACTCGACGGTCTGCCCCTCGCGGGCGTCCCCGTGGCGGGGATGGCCGACTACAAGGACCTCGTGTTCGGGGGCTGGGACCTCAACGGCGACGACCTCGCCTCCGCGGCGACCGGCCACGGCGTGCTCACCCGGGAGGACATCGAGAACGGCGCCCAGGTGCTCAAGGGCATCACCCCCTGGCCGGCGGTCGGCAGCGCCAAGTTCTGCAAGAACATCGACGGGCAGAACCGCATCGTCGCCAAGGACCACCGCGAGGCGGTCTCGGTAATCGCCAACGACCTCCGCCGCTTCCAGCGCGAGAGCAACCTCGACGAGGTGGTGGTCGTGAACCTCGCCTCCACCGAGCGCTGGCCGGACCTCAGCGACCCGGTGCTCAACTCGGCCCAGGCCTTCGAGAAGGGACTGGATACGAGCGACGAGTCGATCTCGCCCGCGATGCTCTACGCCTACGCGGCGATCAAGAGCGGCGTGCCCTACGCGAACTTCACGCCCTCCGTCGCCGCCGACGTGCCGGCGCTCCTGGAGCTCGCCCGGGAGCTGAACGTGCCGGTGGCCGGCAAGGACGGCAAGACCGGGCAGACCATGATGAAGACGGTGCTGGCCCCGGCCTTCAAGGCCCGCGCGCTCCACGTCGACGGCTGGTTCTCCACGAACATCCTCGGCAACCGCGACGGCCTGGCGCTCAACGATCCGAACTCCCTGCAGTCGAAGCTCAACACCAAGGGCACGGTGCTCGATTCGATCCTCGGCTACCCGGTCGAGGACCACCTCGTGCACATCCACTATTACCGCCCGCGCGGCGACGACAAGGAAGCCTGGGACAACATCGACGTCACCGGCTTCATGGGCCAGCGCATGCAGATCAAGGTGAACTTCCTCTGCAAGGACTCGATCCTCGCCGCCCCCCTCGTCATCGAGATCGCCCGCGTCCTCGACCTCGCCAAGAAGCGCGGCGACGGCGGCGTGCAGGAGCAGCTCTCGACCTTCTTCAAGGCGCCGATGGTCAAGAACGGCCACGGCCCCGAGCACGCCTTCGGCAAGCAGGAGAAGATGCTCCTCGACTGGCTCGGCGCGCAGCACTGAGCGGTCTCCCGGAAGCCACGCACCCATCACCCCGTCCCACTCCCGCACGGGAGGGGACCGGGTGGGGAACCTCGGGCCTCCGGAAACGCCACACCGTTCCTGATGGCGACCTCAGCCGCCCCTGCCGGAGCCGACCCCGTGTCGCCTGAACCGAACTCCGACGCGCAGGGCGCGGCCGCCCCGGTCGCCCTGCGCGAACTCCTCGTCGAGATGGGGGACCTGAAGCGCGTGCGCTCGGCGGGCCGCGACGGGTCGATCGCCGAGCGCCTGTTCGCCCGCGGCTGGGCGGCGCTGACGGGCGGCGCCGAGCCGGAGGCGGTGGCCCTCGAGATCACCGCGACGGCGCTGGCGGCGACCCGCCTGTGCGACCTCGACGCCGCGTTCCTGACGGCGGCCGGACTGCCCGTGGCCGAGGTCACCCGCATCTTGGTCGACGGCTTCGATGCCGTCACGGAGGCCCTCGACCCGGCCCTGCGGGACCGCCTGCGCACGCGCCTCCGGGATCCGGAGCCGCTCGCCACTGGCGCGGTCCCGGGCTTCGTCGGCGCCCTGGCCCACCAGCCGCGGGCGGGCGTGACCTGCCCGGGGCGCCCCCGCATCCTGCTGGAGCCGCCGGAGAACCACGCCGAGCACTGCCTCGTGGTCGCGGTCTACGGCGTCTGCCTCAGCCCGTTCTACCGGGCCGATCCCGCCACCGTGTTCCTGGCGGCCATGGCCCACCACTTCCACAACGCGGCGATGCCCGATGCCGGCTTCACCGGCGAGATGCTGCTCGGCGACCAGCTCGGGCCCATCGTGGCGACGACGACGCAGTGGGCCCTCGACGAGCTGGAGCCGTCGCTGCGCGAGCGCGTGGCGCGGGCCCGCGCCGTGCTGCCGGACGATGCCACCGCCGAGGGCCGCGCCTTCCACGCCGCCGACAGCATCGACCGCGTCCTGCAGATCGCCCAGCACCTGCGGGCCGCCTCGCTCACCATGGAGACGGTGCTCGGCGAGATGGAACTGGTCCATGCGGGACCGGTGAAGGGGTTCCAAGACCGCGTGCTCAGGGATATGCGCATCCCGTGATCGCAGTCCGTGATCGCCAGAGCGGCAGGGGCGCATGAGCCCGACATGATCCCCTTCAACCTCGCATCGCCCGAGACCGGCCACGCCCTGAAGGCCGACACCCCGCATTCCCTGAAGGATGCCGAGACCGGCCGCCGCTGGCCGGTGATCGACGGCATCCCCTACCTGCGCACCGGCCGGGACGACCTCTGCGCCCGCACCCTCGCGCTCCTCGACGCCGACGAGCCCGACGCCGCCCTGGCGGGGCTGCTCGCCGACCAGGACGACTGGTGGACCGGCCCGCCGGCCGACCCGGAGGACCTCGCGACCCTCGTGCGCGAGCGCGGGACCGCGACCCTGCGCGACGCGGTGCGCCTCCTCGGCTGGGGCCGCGTCGGCGACTACTTCCTGCACCGCTGGACGGACCCGACCTTCCTGGCCGGCCTCACCCTGCTGGAAGCCCACTGGAACGAGCCGACCTGCGTGTTCGAGTTCGCCTGCGGCATCGGGCAGTACCTGCGCGAGCTGAGCCTGCGCGGCTGCAAGGTCGCGGGGGCGGACGTGGTCTTCGCCAAGCTCTGGGTCGCCCGCCACTGGGTGGTCGGCGCGAAGGCGCAGCTCGTCTGCTTCGATGCGGGCGCGCCGCACTGGCCCGTGAAGGGCGCCCCCGTCGACCTCGTGGTCTGCAACGACGCCTTCTACTTCCTCGACGACAAGGCGGCCCTGCTCGACTGCCTGCGCCAGAACGCGGGCGACGACGGCTGGCTGGCGCTGAGCCACATCCACAACAGCGACCGGCCGGGCTTCTCCGCCGGCCGCGCGGTCTCGGCCACCGAGATCGAGGAGCTGTTCCCGGACGCCCTCGTCTACGACGACGCCGAGCTGACCCAGGCCCTCGTGGAGGCCCGCGCCCCGAGCCCCCGGGCGCCCGCCGACCTCAGGGCCTGCGAGGCGTTCTCGGTGGTGGCCGGCCCCGGCATGCGGCCGGCGCCCCGCCCGGTGGTCGACGGCCTGACCCTGCCCCGCGAGGGCACGCAGCTCACCCTCAACCCGCTCTACGCCGAGGCCGGTCCGGGCGACTACGCGATCCGCTGGCCCTCCGAGCGCTACGAGGCGGAATACGCCCCCCGCGTCACCTACCCGCTGCACTCGCCCGGCCCCGAGATCCTCGACTGGGTCGGCGGCACCGACGTGCCGGAGGCGGTCCGGGTGCGGCGGCGCGAGTTCGTCGACCTTCCGGAGCGCTGGTGATGGCGGGTCCGGTCGCCTGGGGCATCGTCGGCTACGGCTGGGTCGCCCGGGACTACATGGCGCCGGGCATCCGCGCCGCGGGGCACCGCCTCGCCGCCATCTGCGACCCCGGGGCGGGCGCCCGCGCGGCGGCAGAGCGCGAGGGGGCCCGCGCCTACGCGGAGCTTCCCGCCTTCCTGGCCGATCCCGAGGTCGAGGCGGTCTACGTCGCCACCCCGAACCACCTGCACCGCGGCGCCGTCGAGGCGCTGGCCCGGTCCGGCAAGGCCGTGCTCTGCGAGAAGCCGATGGCGGCGAGCCTCGCCGACGCCGAGGCGATCGCCGCCGCGGTGCGGGCGGGCGGCATCTTCTACGGCACCGCCTTCGACCAGCGCCACCACCCCGCCCACCGGGCGATGCGCGAGGCGATCCGGGCCGGGCGGCTCGGCACGGTGACGACGCTGCGCATCGTCTACGCCTGCTGGCTCGACCGGGCCTGGACGAGCGTGGCGGGCGAGGCGAACTGGCGGATCGACCCGGCCCAGGCCGGCGGCGGCGCCCTGATGGACCTCGCGCCCCACGGCCTCGACCTCACGGACTTCCTGCTCGACGAATCGATCGCCGACATCACCGCCCTCACGCAGGCGCGGGCGCAGGATTACGACGCGGTGGACGACGGCGCCCTGCTGATCGGGCGCACCCCCTCCGGGATCCTGGCAAGCCTCCACGTCGCCTACAACTGCCCCGACGCGCTGCCGCGCCGCCGCCTGGAGGTGCTCGGCACTCGGGGCCTGCTCACCGCGACCGACACGATGGGCCAGACGGCCGGCGGCCGCCTGACCTTCACGGACGCGGAAACCGGCGCCGCCGAGCCGATCCCCTTCGACGGCGACGCCTCGCCCTTCCTCGAACAGGTCCGCGCCTTCGGTGCCGCCCTGCGCGACCCGGCCGAGCGCGACGCCTACTCGGCCGAGCGCGACCTCCACACCATGCGGCTGATCGCGCGGGCCTACGAGCAGGCCGCCGCCGGCGGTACCCGAGCCCCTTGAGCATGCGCGCCATTCCCAGCAGCCGCCCGCCCGCCGTGGCGCGACCGGCGCTCCGCTCCCGATCCGGGAGGGGAGACCCGCGCCCGGCAGGGGCCCGGGGCTGAGCCGCGCCGTACCCAGAAAGTCCCCACTGCCATGACCGACGACACCACGCCGATCGACCAGGACGCCCGGGCCCGACATGCCCGGATCAAGGCGCCGCGGCCCTACAGCTACGGCGGCCCCCGCCGGATCGAGGGCCTGCCCGGCAGCCTGCCGGAGCCGGTGCGGGCGTATCTCGACATCCTGCCGCCGGGGCGGATCGTCGGCTTCCCGCTGGCGCCCCTCGACCGCACCGGCGTGCCGGTCTGGTTCGTGTCGCTGTTCCTCGACGACCCGTTCTTCGTGGGCGCCATGCCGAGCGGCATCGGCTACGGCGCCACCGACGACGAGGCGCTGATCGGGGCCGTGGCGGAGATCGCCGAGAACCTGATGCCGTCGCTCGCGGTGATGCCCCGCAAGAAGGAGCGCGGCTCCTACGACGACCTCGTGCGGGTGTTCGGCGCGGGCGCGGTCGCCGACCCGCTGACCCTCTGCCTGCCGGCGGGCTCGCCCGTCGGCCGGGGCACCGTGCTCGAATGGACGCCCGCCCGGCGCCGCCGGACCGGCGAGACCGTGCTGATGCCCCTCGACATCGCCGCGACCGACTACTTCGAGCTCTCGGAGGGCTACACGCCCTTCACGAACCTCATCACCAACGGCCTCGGGGCGGGGCCGGACGTGGACTTCGCCCTCGGCCACGGCGTGCTGGAACTGCTGCAGCGCGACGGCAACGGGCTCCTGTTCCGCGCCCTCGACCAGGGGGTGATGCTCGACCTCTCGGAGGGCCTCGGGCCCGAGACGCGGGGGATGCTCGACCGGCTGGAGGCCCTCGGCATCCGGGCGCTGCCGAAGTTCGCCACCGACCAGTTCGGGCTGACGAACCTCTACGTGGTGGGTTACGACCGGAACCCCGACGACGCCCCGGCGCCGATCGCGCTCTCGGCCTGCGGCGAAGCCTGCGACCCGGACCGGGAGCGGGCGCTGCGCAAGGCGCTGCTGGAGTTCCAGGCGGCCCGCGTCCGCAAGGCGTTCGGCCACGGGCCGCTGCCCTTCGCCGAGCGCGTGACGCCGCCGGGCTACGTCGAGGCCTTCATCCAGAAGGCGCTGCCGAGCCTCGACCTCGAGGAGGGCCGGGCGCTGAAGGCGATGCTCGAATGGATCGTGCTGCCCCCGGCCGAGCTGCGCGACATCCTCAAGGACACGGTCTATTCCGAGCGCTCGACCAAGCCCTTCACGGAGCTGCCCTCGACGCCGGCCCCGGACGGGCACGCGCGGGGCAGGATCGCCTGCGACCGCCTGGAGGAGGCCGGTTTCGACGTCCTCTACGTGGACTGCTCGCCCGACGGCGGCGGCGTCGGTGTCGTCAAGGCGATCGTGCCGGGCCTCGAGGTCGAGACCATGAGCTACTACCGCATCGGCGAGCGCAACGCGCGCAAGCTCCTGGAGCGCGACCATCCGCTGATCCGCTTCGGCCAGGAGAGCGAGACCCTGCGGCCGGTGCGCCTCACGCCCGAGGCGATCGAGCGGTTCGGCGGCCGCCAGCCGCTCTTCGACGTGGCGCTGGCCGAATCCATCGTCGGGAGTCACTATCCCCTGTACCGCGAGCCGGAATCGCACCATGCGCCGTTCCGGTTGCAGGAACGGGGACGTGCCGCATGACGCTCCGCTTCGCCTACAACACCAACGGCGCCGCCAACCACCGCCTGGACGACGCCCTCGATCTCATCGCCGGCGCCGGCTACGACGGCGTTGCGCTCACCCTCGACATCCACCACCTCGACCCGTTCGCGGAGGGCTGGGCGGCCGAGGCCGAGCGGGTGGCGAGCCGGCTGGAGCGCCTCGGCCTCGGGGCGGTGATCGAGACCGGCGCCCGCTTCCTGCTCGACCCGCGCGCCAAGCACGAGCCGACCCTCGTCACCGCGGATGCCGCCGGCCGGGCGCGGCGGGTCGGCTTCCTGAAGCGGGCGGTCGACATCGGCGCGATCCTGAAGGCCGAGGCCGTCTCCTTCTGGGCGGGCGTGCCGAAGCCCGGCGTCGACCCCGCCGAGGCCCGCGCCTGGCTCGCCGAGGGCCTCGCGGAGGTGACCGCCTACGCGGAGCAGAAGGGCGTCGTCCCCTGCCTGGAGCCGGAGCCCGGCATGCTCGTCGAGACGCTCGACGACTACGCCGCCCTCGGCATCGCGGGGCTCAGGCTCGCCCTCGACACCGGCCACTGCCTCGTCACGCAGGAGCGCGAGCCGGCCGCGGCCGTGCGCGAGTTCGCGGACCGGATCGGCACCGTCGCGATCGAGGACATGGCGCGGGGGCGCCACATCCACCTGCCCTTCGGCGAGGGGGACATGGACGTCGCTGGGGTGCTGGACGCCCTCGACGCGATCGGCTTCGACCGGCTCGTCTGCGTGGAGCTGTCCCGCGAGAGCCACCGGGCCGACGTGATGATCCCGCAGGCGCTCGCCTACCTCAAGGAGTGCCGCCGGCCGGGGCCCGGCCTGCCGGACCCCGAGACGCAGACCCAGTGAACCGGCCGCGCACGCGCGGACCCGCTCTCGGGCTGCTCATGAGTAGGCCGATCCCGGGCCGCACCACATCGGATTTCCCATGAGACTCTGCTTCGTCAGCCGGCGCTACTTCCCGGCGATATCCGGCATGAGCGTCTACGCGCAGAACCTCCTGCGCGAGCTGGCGCAGGCCGGCCACGACGTCACGATGATCTCGCAGTACCGCGGCGACGAATTCGGCACCCGCGTCTACGGCGGCGGCCCGCCCCCGGAGGTCCCGGGCGTGCGGGTGATCGGCCTGGAGCAGCGCGGCGAGCAGGAGAGCGGCGATTTCGAGCGCGACATCGCCACCATGGTCGAGACGATCGCGGCCGAGCACGCGCACGCGCCGTTCGAGGTCCTGCACGCGCAGTACGGCTACCCGACCGGCTGGGCGACGCTCATCGCCGGGCGCTGCCTCGGCCTGCCGGTCGTGGTCTCGATCCAGGGCGGCGACGGCCACTGGGTCGGCTCCTGCTGCGAGACGCACCGGGTGGCGATGTGCACGGTGCTGGCCCACGCCAACGCGCTGCTGATCGGGGGCGCCTCCTTCGTCGAGGAGGTGTGCGAGCGCCTCGGCAGCGACCCCGCCCGCTTCACCATCGTGCCGGGCGCCGTGGACACCGCCCGCTTCGCGCGCGGGACGGGCGACGGCCTGCCCGAGCCTCACGCCGATCCGGTGCGCCTGCTCTACCACGGCCGCGTCGATCGCCGGAAAGGCGTCCTCGACTTCATCGACGCCCTCGCGCTCCTGCGCCGCGACGGCGTGCCCTTCGCGGCCGTGATCTCGGGGATCGGCCCGGACGTGGAGCCGGCCCGCGCCCGCGCCGCGGAGCTCGGCTTCCCCGAGGCGGCGATCCGCTTCACGGGCTACGCCGATTACGAGCGCGTGCCGGACCTCTACCGCGCCGCCGACGTGTTCGTGTCGCCGACCTACGCGGAGGGGTTCTCCAACACGATCCTGGAGGCGATGGCGGCGGGCCTCGCCGTGGTCTCGACCCACGCGGTCGGCGTCTCGGACTGCCTGCGCGACGGCGAGAACGGCCTCCTCGTGCAGCCGGGCGACGTGCCGGCGCTGGCGGGCGCGCTGACGCGCATCGTCACTGACGAAGCCCTGCGCACCCGCCTCGCCCGGGACGGCCTCGCGGAGTGCCGCCGGGTCTATTCCTGGACGGCGGTCGGCCGCCAGATCATGGACGTCTACGCAGCCGTCCGCGGCACGGGGGCGCCGACCGCCTTCGCCGAGGCGCTGCCCCACGATCCGGATTGCCGCTTCCGCGCCGAGCCGCACCTCCTCTGAGCCGGACAGACCGCGCGCCGATGCCGACAGCCCTCGCCCTCTCGCCCCACCTCGACGACGCCGCCTTCTCGTGCGGCGGCACCCTGGCGCGCCTCGCGGCCGCCGGCTGGCGGGTGGTGATGGCGACGACGTTCACCGCCTCGGTGCCGGACCCGCAGAGCTTCGCGCTCGCCTGCCAGCTCGACAAGGGCCTCCCGGCGGAGGTCGACTACATGGCGCTGCGCCGGGCGGAGGACGATGCGGCGGCCCGCGCCCTCGGGATCGCGCCCGCCGTGCACCTGCCCTTCCGCGAGGCGCCGCACCGGGGCTACGCCTCGGCGCCCGAGCTCTTCGCGGAGACCCGCGCGGAGGACGCCATCGCGAAAAGCCTCGCGCCGGCCCTCGCGGCGCTGATCGGCGCGGAGGGCCCCGACCTGATCCTCGCGCCCCAGGCGGTCGGCGGCCATGTCGACCACGTGCAGGTGGTGCGGGCGCTCCGCGCGGTCGGGCCGCTGCCGCCGGTACTGTGGTGGCGCGACTTCCCCTACACGGTGCGCAGCGCCGCCCCGAAGGAGCCCCTGCGGGCGGATTATGCGGGCCTGCCCGAGGCGAGCGTCACCCTCGACGCGGCCTCCGAGCGCCGCAAGGCGGCGGCCTGCGCCGCCTATGCGAGCCAGATCGGCTTCCAGTTCGGCGGTATCGAGGGCCTGAACCGACGCCTCGCGGAGGAGGGGGGCCGCGAGCGCTTCCGGCGGGAGGGCGCGCTGCCGCAGGGTTTCCCCGACGATGTCGAGACCGCCTGATCCGACGGCCCCGAAGAGCCTGCGGGACCCCGCCGCGCTCGCCGCCCGGCGGGCGCTCCTCGGGGCGCCCCACCTCGCGCCGCTGCGGGCGCTCGCCCGCGACATCGCCCGCGCGCAGGCCGCGCCGGTGCCCGACGCCGACCCCCTCGACGGCGGGGTCGGGGCCCGGCTGCTCCTGCTCCTCGAGACGCCCGGCCCCGCGATCTTCGAGACCGGCTTCGTCTCCCGCGACAACGCCACCGGCACCGCCGCCAACCTGTTCCGGTTCCTCGCCGAGGCCGGCATCGCGCGCTCCGACACCCTGATCTGGAACGCGATCCCCTGGGTGATCCACCAGGAGGGGGCCCTCAACCGGGCGCCCCGTCGCGGGGAGCTGCGGGCTGCCGCGCCCTGGCTCGCGCCGCTGCTCGACCTGCTGCCGCGGCTGCGGGTGGTGGTGCTCGCCGGCCGCTGCGCCGGCGAGGCCCGCCCGGCGCTCGCGGCCCTGCGCCCGGCGCTGCCGGTCGTCGCGGTGCCCCACCCCAGCCCCACCTACGTCTGCACCGCGCCGCAGGTCGGCGCGCGCATCCGTGCCGGGCTCGGAGAGGCCGCCGCGATCCTGGCCGGGGACGGGGCGGGGGGCGGGGAGGGTTAGGCCCGCGCGGCGGAACTTCTGCGCGCAACCGGCCGCCCTCCCTGGTCTTTGGGCGCCGATGGGCCTAAATGCGGGCCAACGGGCTCCGGTCCGGGTCAATCCGGCATCAGACCTGCCGCCTGTTCTGCGGGCCGAGCGGGACATGCGGCGGAGGCGGACGCCCAACAGGATGAACTTCGCGGGCCAGCACCAGAAATCGCTCGGCTCGGCCGAGGCGATCGAGGCCGATCGCAGCGCCGAGGAGGCGGGCGTGCCCCAGGTCGCGCGCAAGTCCGGCAAGGGCGGCGGCCGCGGGCGCTACGCCTGGATCGGGACCGCGGCGAGCATCATCCTCTTCGCGGTCTCCCTCGGCGTCCTGTGGAAGCTCGTCCAGACCGTCACCTGGGCGGAGCTGCACGCGGCCTTCACGGCGGCGGCGGGCCAGCAGATCGGCCTCGCCTTCCTGTTCGTCGGGATCAGCTACCTCTTCCTCACGGGCTACGACGCGCTGGCGCTGCGCCAGCTCAAGCTCACCGTGCCCTATCGCATCACCGCGCTCGCCTCCTTCACGAGCTACGCGGTGAGCTTCACCCTCGGCTTCCCGCTGCTCACCGCCGGCACGATCCGCTACTGGATCTACAACCGGCAGGGCCTGTCGGCCGCCAAGATCGCGGCCCTCACGGTGATCGCGGGCTTCACCTTCTGGCTCGGCATGGGCGTGGTGCTCGGCCTCAGCCTGATCGCGGAGGCGGGGCAGCTCGCGGGGCTCACCTTCACCTCGATCCGGCTGAACCAGGGCGTCGGCCTAGCCGCGCTGGTCGCCGTGGTGGGCTACCTCGCCTGGGTCTCGTTCAAGCGGCGCAGCGTCAAGGTCCGGCACTGGCGGCTCGAACTGCCCGGCGCCTCGGTCTCCATCGGCCAGATGATCGTCGGCATCGGCGACGTCTGCGCGGCGGCAGCCGTGCTCTACGTGCTGCTGCCGGCCGGGCTGACCTTCGGCTTCACGACCTTCCTGGCGATCTACGTGCTGGCCGCCATGCTCGGCATCGCCTCGAACGCGCCGGGCGGCCTCGGAGTCTTCGAGGCGACCATCCTGCTCGCCCTGTCGAGCCTGCCGCGGGACCAGGTGCTCGGCTCGCTGCTGCTGTTCCGGGTCTGCTACTACCTCGTCCCGTTCGTGACGGCGCTCGCCATGCTGGGCGCCTATGAGATCGTGAAGCGGGCGGGCGGCGCCCGCGACGCACCCCGCCGCTGAGGCGTCGTGAGCGCGGCCCGGCAATCGGCCTGGACCGGAGGCACGATCGCGGCCGGCACGATCCTCGTGGCGCTCGCGGCCGAGGGCCGGCTCGACGGGTTCACGGCCACCGCCTGCCTCGCGGCCGTCTGCCTCGGGGGCCTCTTCGGGACGCGCAGCACCCGCCCGGTCGCCGAGACCGGCGTCGGCACGCTGCCCGAGCGGCACGCCGTCGCCGAGGCGCTCCTCGCCAACATCCCCGACCCGGTCATCCTGATCGACCGGCGCGCGGTGGTGATCGAGGCGAACCCGGCGGCCCGCGCCCTGCTGCCCGCCCTGAAGTTGCGCCACCCGCTCTCCTTCGCGCTGCGCTCGCCCGACGTCCTCGACGGCATCGAGGAGGTGCTGCGCACCGGCACGCCGCTGCGCACCCAGTACGCCACCCGGGTGCCGACCGAGCGCGCCTTCGAGGTGCTGATCGGCGCGCTGCCGATGCCCGCGGAGGCCGCGGGCGGGCAGCCGAACGTGGTGCTGTTCCTGCGCGACCTCACCTCCGCCCGGCGCCTCGAGGCGATGCGCGTCGACTTCGTGGCGAATGCGAGCCACGAGCTGCGCACGCCCCTCGCCTCGCTCCTCGGCTTCATCGAGACCCTGCAGGGGCCCGCCCGCAACGACGCCCCCGCCCGCGAGCGCTTTCTCGCGATCATGCGCACGCAGGCGCAGCGGATGACCCGCCTGATCGACGACCTCCTCTCCCTCTCGCGGATCGAGCTGCGCGAGCACGTGCCGCCGACCGACCGGGTGGATCTCGGCCAGATCGCGCGTCAGATGGTGGACGCTCAGGCGCCGCTCGCGGCCGAGCGGGGCATCGCCGTGACGCTCTCGGCGGAGCCCGGCCCCTACCCGGTCAGCGGCGACCGCGACGAGCTCCTGCGGGTCGTCGAGAACCTCATCGAGAACGCCGTGAAGTACGGCGGCCGCGCCGTCGCCGTGAGCCTCGCGCGCGAGAGCGGGGCCCGGGGGCCCGAGATCGTCCTCACCGTGCGGGACGACGGGCCCGGCATTCCCCCTGAGCACATCCCGCGCCTCACCGAGCGCTTCTACCGGGTCGACACCGCCCACAGCCGCCAGCAGGGCGGCACCGGCCTCGGCCTCGCCATCGTCAAGCACGCGCTCAACCGCCACCGGGGCCGCCTGTCGATCGAGAGCACCCTGGAGGTCGGGACGACGGTGCGGGTGGCGCTGCCGGCCCTGGAGGGGCAGGCCGAGCAGGCGGCCTGAGCGGGCGCGCAGGTCGGGCCCGGAACAGGGGCTGCCACCACCGGTTGGCCGGTCATACCCCTGCGCAACCGGAGCCACCCGATGGACCCCCGATCACCCGAGATGCAGGCCTGCATCGACGCCTGCCTCGGCTGCTACCGCACCTGCCTCGGCGAGGCCTCCGGCCACTGCCTGACGGCGGGCGGCCGGCACACGGAGCCGAAACACCTCCGGCTGATGCTGGCCTGCGCCGAGACCTGCCGCACCTCCGCCCACCTGATGCTACTGGGCACGCCCGAGCACCGGCACACTTGCGCGGCCTGCGTCGCCCTGTGCGAGGCCTGCGCCGCCTCCTGCGAGCGCGTGGGCGACATGGACCAGTGCGTGCGGGTCTGCCGCGACTGCGCGGAGCAGTGCCGGCGGATGGCAGGCTGATCCGACCCGCGGCGCAGCTCAGAGCCTGTTTGAGGCGTTATTCCAACGCGTTACCTCATCCTGAGGTGCCGCGTCAGCGGCCTCGAAGGAGGGCTCCAGGGATCGCGCGGCTTCTGGACGGCTCCTTCGAGGCTGCTTCGCAGCACCTCGGGATGAGGGGGTTGGGCTGGACAACGGCCACCGGTCCGACAGCCCTTTGCTGTCATGAATCACACAGGCTCTTGGACAAACCAAGCCGTCATCAGGCGCAACGCGCGTCCTGAGGCTGGGCTTCGTCGCGCCCCAAGTCCGGAGCCCCGGCCGGGCCCTTGACCTTCCCATGATGGGAAGCCTTATCTCATCGGGCATGGACCATCCCGCGAAAGCCCCCGCCATGCCCGCCGACGCCTCGTCCACCCTGAGCTTCCCCGTCGAGGGCCTGAGTTGCGCGTCCTGCGTCGGCCGGGTCGAGCGCGCGCTCCGGGCCGTGCCGGGCGTCGCCGAGGCGCAGGTGAACCTCGCGAGCGGCCGCGCGCACGTGCGGCATGCCCAGGTCGCGCCCGAGGCCCTGGCGGAGGCCGTCCGGGCGGCGGGCTACGAGGCCGGGCCCGTGGCGGCGGGCACGACGGCGGCCGCAACGAGCCGGCCCGGCACGGAGGCGCGGCAGGAGGCCGAGGCCCGGGGCCTGCGGCGCGACCTGATCGCCGCCGCGCTCCTCGCCCTGCCGATCGTCGTCCTCGACATGGGCGGCCACCTGCTGCCGGGCTTCCACCGCGCGGTGGCGGCGGGGATCGGGGACGGGGGGCCCCTGATCCAGGCGGTGCTGGCGAGCCTCGTGCTGGCGGGGCCCGGGCGGCGGTTCTTCCGGGCCGGCGTGCCGGGGCTGCTGCGCGGGCGGCCCGACATGAACGCCCTCGTGGCCCTCGGCGCCGGCGCCGCCTACCTGTTCTCCCTGGTCTCGACGCTGGCGCCGGGCCTCCTGCCGGCCGGGACGGCCCAGTTCTACTTCGAGGCGAGCGTCCTCATCGTCACCCTGATCCTGCTCGGCCGCTGGCTGGAGGCGCGGGCCCGCGGCCGCACCGGCGCGGCCATCGCCCGCCTCCTCGACCTCTCCCCGCGCACCGCGCGGGTGGTCCGCGCGGGCGGGGAAGCGGACCTGCCCCTGGCCGAGCTGCGGGTCGGCGACGTGGTGCGGGTCCGCCCCGGCGAGCGGATCGCGGCGGACGGCACCGTGGTGGCCGGGTCGAGCTACGTGGACGAGAGCATGGTGACCGGGGAGCCGGCACCCGTCCTCAAGGCCGTCGGCGCCGCCACGGTGGGGGGCACGCTGAACGGCCGGGGCAGCCTCGACCTGCGCGTCGGGGCCACCGGCGCCGACACGGTGCTCGCGCAGATCGTCAGCATGGTCGAGGCGGCGCAGGGCGCGAAGCTGCCCATCCAGGCGCTCGTCGACCGGGTGACGCTCCGCTTCGTGCCCGCCGTGCTGCTGATCGCGGCCGCGACCTTCCTGGGCTGGCTCCTCCTCGGGCCGGCCCCGGCGCTGGGCCAGGCCCTCGTGCACGCCATCGCCGTGCTGATCATCGCCTGCCCCTGCGCGATGGGCCTCGCGACCCCGACCTCGATCATGGTCGGGACCGGCCGGGCGGCGGAGCGGGGCATCCTGTTCCGCAACGGTGGAGCGCTCCAGGCCCTGCGCGGGATCCGGGTCGTCGCGCTCGACAAGACCGGCACCCTCACGGAGGGCCGCCCGCGGCTCACCGACCTCACCACCGCGCCGGACATCTCCCCGGAGACGGTGCTGCGCCTCGCCGCGGCCGTGGAGGCGCGCTCGGAGCACCCGGTGGCGGCCGCGCTCGTCGCCGCCGCCCGGGCTCGGGGCCTGGAGCCCGGTGCGGCGACGGCATTCGAGGCGCTCGCGGGGTTCGGCGTCACCGGCCTCGCCGAGGGCCGGGCCGTGGCGATCGGCGCCGAACGCCTGATGGCGCGCCTCGGCATCGCCACGGGCGCCCTCGCGGAGGCCGCGGCGCGGATCGAGGCGGTGGGCCGCAGCCCCCTCTACGTCGCCCTCGACGGGCGCCTCGCGGCGGTGGCGGCAGTGGCGGACCCGGTCAAGCCCGGCGCGCGGGCGGCGGTGGCGGCGCTGCGGGCGCAGGGGCTCGCCGTCGCCATGGTGACGGGCGACGCGCGGGGCGCGGCCGAGACCGTCGCCCGCGACCTCGGCATCGCATCGGTGGCGGCCGAGGTGCTGCCCGGCGGCAAGGTCGAGGCGGTCCGGGCGCTGCGCGCCGCCCACGGGGCGGTCGCCTTCGTGGGCGACGGCATCAACGACGCTCCGGCGCTCGCCGAGGCGGAGGTCGGCCTGGCGCTCGGCACCGGCACCGACATCGCGGTGGAGAGCGCCGACGTGGTGCTGATGGCGGGCGCGCTCGATGGGGTCCCGGAGGCCGTGGCCCTATCGCGGGCGGTGATGGCCAACATCCACCAGAACCTGTTCTGGGCCTTCGCCTACAACGCGGCGCTGATCCCGGTCGCCGCCGGCCTGCCGGCCCTGTTCGGGGGCCCGGCCCTGTCGCCGGTGCTGGCCGCCGGCGCCATGGCCCTGTCGAGCGTCTTCGTGGTCGGCAACGCCCTGCGGCTCCGGCGGGCCGGGGGCCGCACCGCGCCGACCCGGGAGCCCGGCCTCGCGGAGCAGGCGGCATGAGCGGGCCGGCCGTCACCATCGGCGAGGCCGCGCGGGCGACCGGCGTCTCGGCCAAGATGATCCGCTACTACGAGGAGACCGGCCTGCTGCCGCCCGCCACCCGCACGGCGAGCGGCTACCGCCTCTACGGCGAGGCCGAGCTCCACGCCCTGCGCTTCGTGCGCCGCGCCCGCGACCTCGGCTTCAGCGTGGAGGCGATCGGCGACCTCCTCGCCCTGTGGCGGGACCGCGACCGCTCGAGCGCGCAGGTGAAGGCCATCGCCCTCGACCACGTCGCGGGGCTCGAGGCGCGGATCCGGGCCCTCCAGGGCATGGTGCGCACACTCACGGGCCTCGCCGAGCATTGCAGCGGCGACGCCCGGCCCGACTGCCCGATCCTCGACGACCTCGCGTCCTGAGCGGACGGCGCGCCGGACGAGGGTCGGACGATCGTCGGACAAGCGCGGCCGTTGACCACCCCGCTGGCCTCCTGTTTGCTCCGCGCCGGACGCCCGTCGTCCCGCGCGCCCCACGAAGAGCCCCAGTCCATGCCCGTCATCGACCGCATCGCGGCCCGCGCGGAGGAGATCGCCGCCTGGCGGCACGACCTCCACGCCCACCCGGAGCTGCTCTACGACGTGGAGCGCACCGCCGCCTTCGTGGCCGAGAGGCTGCGGGCGTTCGGCTGCGACGCGGTGGTGACCGGCATCGGCCGCACCGGCGTCGTCGGGGTGATCCGCGGCCAAGGCAGCCGCTCCGCCCGGGCGATCGGCCTGCGCGCCGACATGGACGCCCTGCCGATCGCGGAGCTGCGCGCGCTGCCCTACCGCTCGACGGTGCCGGGGCGGATGCACGCCTGCGGCCACGACGGCCACACCGCGATGCTCCTCGGCGCCGGGCGCTACCTCGCCGAGACCCGGGACTTCGACGGCATGGCCGTCCTGATCTTCCAGCCCGCCGAGGAGGGCGGCGGCGGCGGCGAGGCCATGGTCCAGGACGGGCTGATGGAGCGCTTCGGCATCGAGGCCGTCTACGGCCTGCACAACATCCCGGGGCTGCCCCTCGGCCGCTTCGCGATCCGACCCGGCCCGATCATGGCCTCCACCGACCGCTTCACGGTGACGATCGAGGGCCGCGGCGGCCACGCGGCGCTGCCCCAGAACGCGGTGGACAGCGTGCTCACCGCGAGCCACGTCATCGTCGCCCTGCAATCGGTGGTCGCCCGCTCCGTCGATCCCCTCGACGCGGCGGTGGTCTCGGTCTGCGCCCTCGACGCGGGCGAGGCCTTCAACGTGCTGCCCCAGACCGTGACCATGCGGGGCACCATGCGGGCCCTCTCGCAGGAGGTGCGCGCGGCCATGAAGGCCCGCATCACTGCGATCGTCGGCAACGTGGCCGCGGGGTTCGGGGCGAGCGGCCGGGTCGAGTTCGGCTCGAGCTACCCGGTGACCGAGAACCACCCCGCCGAGGCGAGCTTCATGGCGGACGTCGCGGAGGATCTCGTGGGGGCGGCCTGCGTCGACCGGGCGGTGGCGCCCATGATGGCCGCGGAGGACTTCTCCTACATGCTCGCCCACCGGCCGGGCGCCTACATCTTCATGGGCAACGGCGACAGCGCCCCGCTGCACCACCCCGAATACGACTTCAACGACGCGGCCGCCCCCTACGGCGCCTCGCTCTGGGCCCGCCTCGTGGAGCGGGCGCTGCCGCGCGCGGGCGATCAGGCCCCGTAGCGTCCCTTCAGCAGGGCGTAGACGAGGCGGGCCGTCTGCACCTCGCCGCCCTCCGGCCGGCCGGGCTTCGTCGCCGGGTTCCAGCCGTAGAGGTCGAAATGGGCGTGCGCCTTCGTCCCCGGCGCGAAGCGGCGCAGGAACAGGGCCGCGGTGATCGCCCCCGCGAAGGGGCCGCCGGGGGCGTTGTTGAGGTCGGCGATCTTCGAATCGAGGAGGCTCGCGTAGGGCGCGTGGAGCGGCAGGCGCCAGACCGGATCCTGCACGGCGGCGCCGACCCGGGCGATCTCGGCCGCCAGCGCCTCGTCCTCGGTGAAGAGGGCCGGCAGGTCCGGGCCGAGGGCGATGCGGGCCGCGCCCGTCAGCGTCGCGAAGTCGACGAGGAGGTCCGGCTTGTCCGCGTCTGCGAGCGCCAGCGCGTCGGCCAGGATCAGGCGCCCTTCCGCGTCGGTGTTGCCGATCTCGACGCTGAGGCCCGCCCGGCTGGCGAGCACGTCGCCGGGCCGGAAGGCGTTGCCCGCCACCGCGTTCTCCACGGCCGGGATCAGGACGCGCAGGCGGATCGGCAGGGCGGCCCCCATCGCCATGTCGGCGGCGGCGAGCGCGGCGGCCGCGCCGCCCATGTCCTTCTTCATCAGGAGCATGCCGGCGGGCGGCTTGATGTCGAGGCCGCCCGTGTCGAACGCGACGCCCTTGCCGACCAGGGTGACGCGGGGGGCGTCCGCGCGGCCCCAGCCGAGGTCGACGAGGCGGGGCGCCCGGGTCGAGGCGGCGCCGACCGCGTGGATCAGCGGATAGTCGGCGGCGAGCGCCGCCCCCTCCGTCACGGCGACGGTCGCGCCGTGCCGCTCGGCCAGCGCCCGGGCCGCGGCCTCGATCTCCGCCGGTCCGAGGTCGTTGGCGGGCGTGTTGACGAGGTCGCGGCCCAGCGCCACGGCGCCGGCGATGCGCCCGATCTCGGCGGCGTCGATTCCCTCCGGCGCCACGAGCCGGGGCCGCTCGGCCTCGGCGTCGCGGTAGCGCCCGAAGCGGTAGCTGCCGAGCAGCCAGGCGAGCGCCGCCTCCGCCGCGTCGATGCCCGCCGCCAGCCGATACGTCCCGGCGGGCAGGAGGCCCGGCAGCTTGCCCGGAAGCAGCCGGTCGTAGCCCGGGGCGGAGGGGTCGCCGAGGCCGAACAGCACCCCCGCGAGGCTGCCGTCCGCGGCCGGCAGCAGGCACAAGCGCCCGGCCTTCGGCGCGGAACCCTTGGGCGCGAAGCCCGTGGCCTCCGCGTAGGCGCGCTGGGGCGCCGGCAGGTCCGCGGCGATCCCCGGCCACGCGGCCGCGGCCACGCCGGTGATCGGGATGCCGGCGGAACCGGGCGGCAGCAGGTCGGGCACGGATGCGGTCATGCGGCGTGGACGGGTGGCTGCGGGTCGGACTTAACCCTGGATTAGGGTTAACCGTCTATCACCGGACGGTCGGGAGCGTGAAGGCGCCCCCAGCGAGGTCTGGAGCGTAGCATGACGAGCGCGGGTGAGGGGGAGAGCCGCGGGATCGCCCGGGGTGCCGGGATCCGCATCGCGCGCGGCGCGGCCGTGGCGGCCCTGCTGCTCGCCGCGGCGGGCTGCCAGTCCCGCTCGCCGGAGACCACCGGCTCGATCGGCGGCCCCTCGGGCGCGGGGCTCTCCGGCGCGGGATCGGACGCGCGGGTGATCAGCCGCCGGGAGGTCGAGGCGCTGGGCGCGAAATACGCCGCGGATTCGGGCGATCTCGGCACCGCGATGCGCTACGCGCAGGGCCTGCGGGCCACCGACCAGCGCGCCCAGGCGGTGGCGGTGCTGCAGCAGGCCGCCCTGCGCAACCCCAAGAACCCGGCGGTGACCTCCGCCTACGGCAAGGCCCTCGTCGAGGTCGGCCGCTACCAGGAGGCGGCCGAGGTCCTGCAGAACGCCCACAGCCCGGCCCAGCCCGACTGGCGCGTGCTCTCGGCGCAGGGCGCGGCGGCCGACCAGCTCGGCGACCACGCCCGCGCGCAGGGGTTCTACGAGGCGGCGCTGAAGATCCGCCCCAACGAGCCGGCCGTCCTGTCGAACCTCGGCCTCTCCTACATCCTCGCCCGGCAGCTCGACCGGGCCGAGCAGACCCTCCGGCTCGCCGCGAGCCAGCCCGGCGCCGACGCCCGGGTTCGCCAGAACCTCGCCCTGGCGCTGGGGCTCAAGGGGCGCTTCCCCGAGGCCGAGGAGCAGCTGCGCCGCGACCTCGGGCCGGCCGAGGCGGCCGCGAACCTGACCTCCCTGCGCGGCCTCGTCGCGCAGCAGAACAGCTGGAAGGCGATCCAGGCCGCCGACAAGGCGGCCCGCAAGCCGGCGCCGCCGCGGGGCTGAGCTCCCCCCGGGAGGGGCGGGGCCGGCGCCCCGGCCCCGAAGGCCTCTCAGCGCATCGCCTGGATCGCGGCGGGCGTGAGGATGACGACGAACAGCACCGGCAGGAAGAACAGGATCATCGGCACCGTCAGCTTCGGGGGCAGCGCCGCAGCCTTCTTCTCGGCCTCGTTCATGCGCTGGTCGCGGCTCTCCTGCGAGAGCACCCGGAGGGACTGGCCGAGCGGGGTGCCGTAGCGCTCGGCCTGCAGCATCGCGGTGGTGGCGGACTTGATCGGCTCGATGTCGATGCGCAGCGCGATGTTCTCGTAGGCCATGCGGCGGTCGGGCAGGTAGGACAGCTCCGCCGTCAGCAGGGCCATCTCCTCGGCGAGCACCACCGACTGGCCCGCGATCTCCACGCTCACCTTCCGGAAGGCCTGCTCGATCGACATGCCGGACTCGACGCAGATCAGCGTCAGGTCGAGGGCGTCCGGCCAGGCGCGGCGGACCTCCGACTGGCGCTTCTTGGTCTTGTTCATCAGGAACAGCTCGGGGGCCTTGATGCCGAGGAAGGCCATGACGATGACGATCGCGACCTTCACGAGGCCCGGCTGGTCGAGGACCTCGAGCACGAACAGGTAGAACGCCGCCGCGAGCGCGAGGGCGATGGGCATCACCATCCGGAAGAACAGGAACGCGGTCTCGGCGCTGGGCGCCCGGTAGCCCGCCCGGGTGAGCTGCAGCTTGGCCGTCTCGGTGCCGAGCCAGCGGTTGAGGTCGAACTGCTCGACCACCCGCTTCATGTAGGCCTTCGGCTCGACGCGCAGGCTCGCCCGGCCGTTCAGGCGCTCGCGCTCGCGACGCCGGATGGCCTCGCGCTCGTCGCTGACGAGCTTCATGCGCTTGCCGAGCTCGTCCGGCTCCAGGAACGGCTGCACCACCGCGTAGGCGGTGGCCGCGGCGGCGACCGCCGTCAGCGCGATGCCGATGTTGCGCGGGTCGAGGACCTTCTGGATGAGGATGTCGAGCATGCCGGCGCCTTGTGCGCGCACCCGCGCGGATCAGAACTTGTGCGCGCACCCGCGCGGATCAGAACTTGTGAGCGCACCCGCGCGGATCAGAAGTCGAAGTTGATCATCTTGCGGATGATGACGATGCCGATCGTCATCCAGACGCCGGAGCCGGCGAGCGCCAGCTTGCCGAGGTCCGTGGTCCACAGAAGCGAGATGTAGTCCGGGCTCGTCAGGGCGGTCAGGCCGGCGACCACGAAGGGCAGGGCGGCGATGATCGCGCCCGAAGCCTTGGCCTCCATGCTCATCGCCTGGACCTTGCCGGCCATCTTGCGGCGGTCGCGCAGCACCCGCGAGAGGTTGTTGAGCGCCTCCGAGAGGTTGCCGCCCGACTGCTGCTGCACGTTGATGACGATGGCGAAGAAGTTCACCTCCGGCACCGGCACCCGGTCGTGCAGGCGCGAGGCGCACTCCCCGAGCGACAGCCCGAGGGCCTGGGCCTCCATCACCTGCCGGAACTCGCCGCGCACCGGCTCGGCCGCCTCCCGCGAGACGATGCGGAAGCAGTCGCCGAGGGGGATGCCGGTCTTGATGCCGCGCACGATCACGTCGACGGCGTTCGGGAGCTCGGCCACGAACTTGGAGATGCGGCGCTTGCGCAGGAACTTCAGGATCCAGAGCGGCAGGCCGAAGCCCCCCGCGAAGGCGGCCCCGACGGCCGCGAGGACCTGGCCGGTGACCGAGAGCGCCACGAAGGCGACGACGAGCCCGAGCACCGCGGAGGCGGTGTAGTAGGTGCGCGGCGTCCAGGACAGGCCGGCGCGGGCGAGCTTCAGGTCGAGGCTGACCTTCGCGTTCTTCGACTTCGCCTCGATCTCGTTGAGGGTCTTGGCGACCTGCTCGCGGCGGTTCACGGAGACGCCGCGGGTGGCCGCCGCCGTCACCGAGGCGCTGACGTTGCGCAGGCGCTGGGCGGCCCGCCGCTGGCCGACGATCATCGGCATCGCGAAGACGTAGGCGATCGCGCCGGCGGCGACGACGAGGAGCCCGAGGACGATGGGCGCGTTCTCGCCGTTCACGGGGTCGGCCCGGCCTGCTCGGTGGCGGCATCGAGGGCTGCGGCGAGCTGGCGCTCCAGCCCGTAGTAGCGCGCCCGCTCCCAGAAGCGCGGGCGGCCGATGTTGGTCGAGCGGTGGCGGCCGACCAGCTTGCCGTTCGCGTCCTCGCCGAGGATGTCGTAGAGGAAGATGTCCTGGGTGGTGATGACGTCGCCCTCCATCCCGAGGACCTCGGTGATGTGGGTGATGCGCCGCGAGCCGTCGCGCAGGCGGGTCGCCTGGATCACCACGTCGATCGAGCCGCAGATCATCTCGCGCAGCGTCTTCGAGGGCAGGGTGAAGCCGCCCATCGAGATCATCGACTCGATGCGCGACAGGCACTCGCGGGGCGAGTTCGCGTGGAGCGTGCCCATCGAGCCGTCGTGGCCGGTGTTCATGGCCTGCAGGAGGTCGAACGCCTCGGGTCCGCGCACCTCGCCGACGATGATGCGCTCGGGCCGCATGCGCAGGCAGTTCTTCACGAGGTCGCGCATGGTGACCTGGCCCTGACCCTCCATGTTGGGGGGCCGGGTTTCGAGGCGCACCACGTGGGGCTGCTGCAGCTGCAGCTCGGCCGCGTCCTCGCAGGTGATGACGCGCTCGTCGTGCTCGATGAAGGCGGTGAGGCAGTTCAGGAGCGTCGTCTTGCCCGAGCCCGTGCCCCCGGAGATCACCACGTTGCAGCGGGAGCGCCCGATGATCTTCAGGATCTCGGCGCCTTCCGGCGAGATCGCCCCGAAGCGCACGAGCTGGTCCAGGGTGAGCTTGTCCTTCTTGAACTTGCGGATCGTGAGCGCCGGGCCGTCGATGGCGAGCGGCGGCGCGATCACGTTGACGCGGGAACCGTCGGGCAGGCGCGCGTCGCAGATCGGCGAGGATTCGTCGACGCGCCGGCCCACCTGGCTGACGATGCGCTGGCAGATGTTCATCAGCTGCTGGTTGTCGCGGAAGCGGATGTTCGTCAGCTGGATCTTGCCCGAGACCTCGATGAAGGCCCGGTGGGCGCCGTTGACCATGATGTCGGCGATGTCGTCGCGGGCGAGCAGGGGCTCCAGCGGCCCGTAGCCGAGGACGTCGTTGCAGATGTCGTCGAGGAGCTCCTCCTGCTCGGCGATCGACAGGACGATGTTCTTGAGGCCGATGATCTCCGAGACGATGTCGCGGATCTCCTCGCGGGCCGTCTCGGCGTCGAGGCGGGCGAGCTGGGCGAGGTCGATCGCCTCGATCAGCGCGCCGAAGATCATGCTCTTCGTGCGGAAATAGTCCTCGGAGCGCGCGACCTCGGGGACGATCACGGGCTCGGCGCGGCGGGCGGCCGGCACGTTCTCCTGCACGAGGACCGGCGCGGCCTTGTGCTGCGCGGGCGCAGGGGACGCCGGCGCGGCGGTCGCGGCCGCGCTCTGCCGTCTACCGAACATCGCGGCGCATCCCCGGTGAGGCGTTCGGCGCGGTCATGGTCAGGAGGCCTTCCGGCGCGCGAGCCTGGCGAGGATCGGCTCGAGCAGGTTGGCGCGGCTGCGCCGGGTCTCGGGGCGGCCGAGGAACGTCGCCGCGAGGTCGTTGAACACCTCCGCGGCCTTGGAGCCCGCCTGGACCTCGGCGAGCATCTGCCCGTTGTTGGCCGCGGTGCCGAACAGGCCCGGGTCGAAGGGCAGGCTCGCGCAGAGGGGCGCCTCCAGCGCCTTGGCGAACTCCGCCGCGGCGATCTCGGGGCGCTTGGGCACGCCGACGCCGTTGAGGAGGACCCGGGGACGCTTGTCGTTCGGGCGGCCGGACTGCAGGGCCGCGAGGAGGTTCTTGGCGTTGCGCAGGGAGGCGAGATCGGGCCCGGCGACCACGAGGATCTCGTCGGCGGCCACGAGGACGCGCTTCGTCCAGGCGTTCCACCGGTGGGGCACGTCGAGGACGACGCAGGGGATGGCGGCGCGCAGGTGGTCGATCAGCGCGTCGAAGGCGGGCTCCGACAGGTCGATGGTGCGGTCGAGGCTCGCGGGCGCCGAGAGCAGCGAGAGGTTGTCGCTGCACTTCGAGAGCAGGCGCTCGACCAGCGCGGAATCGAGGCGCTCGGGGGCGAACACCGCCTCGGCGATGCCCTGCGGCGGGTCCTGGTTGAAGTTGAGGCTCGCGGTCCCGAAGGCGATGTCGAGGTCGGCGATGACGGTCTGCGTGCCCTGGCTGCGGGCGATCGACCAGGCGAGGTTGTGGGCGATCGTCGAGGCGCCGATGCCGCCCTTCACGCCGAACACCGCGACGGTGCGGCCGACCGGCTTGACGCCGGGGGCGGTGAACAGGTCCGAGATCGAGGCGATCAGGTCGAGGGGCTCGACGGGCGCCATCAGGTAGTCGCTGACGCCGCGCTGGATGAACTGCCGGTAGAGCGACACGTCGTTGACGTGCCCGATGACGATGACCTTCGTGTCGGGGTCGCAGACCTCGGCCAGCGCGTCGAGGCACTCGAGGGGCTTCGCCTTGGCGCTCTGCGACTCGATGACGATGACGTTCGGCGTGGGCGCCTGCCGATAGGCCTCCACGGCGGCCGCAGCGCCGCCCATCTGGACCTTCACGTGCGCCTTCTGCATCCGCCGATCCTGGCTGGCGGCCTCGATCGCGCCGGCGGTGTCGGCCGTGTCGCAGAAGGCCTGGATCGTGATCCGCGGCACCGGGGCGATCAGGCGCTCTGGCGTCTCGGGCTGGTCCGGCATGACGGGGTTCCGGTTCTCGGGTCGCGAGGGCAGGTCGGCGGAGGCGGGGGGCGGTGCGGAGTTCGGCAGGTGCCGCGGTGCGGCCGACCTGCCGACGCTCACTTGCCGACGTCCTCCTTGACGCCGCCCTTCCCATCCTGACGCCATGTGGTTGACGGATCCTTGCCGTCGCGCAGGTCGTTGATGTTCTTGACGCGCCCGACCGTGTCGATGCGGCCCTCGGGGCGGCCGCGCACGAGGTCGATCGGATCGGCCACCTGGGCGGCGAGCGTCGCCTGCGACGCGCAGCCGAGATTCCACGACGGGTTGTTGCTGAGGTCGAAGGCCGGGTTGCTGGTGCCGAGGTCGTTCGGCCAGAGCCCGCACTGGTCGGCGACCTTGGCCTGCATCCGCTGGAAGCTCAGGCGGATCGGCGCGGCGAGCGAGGGGTTCGCGACGCCGTAGCCGGAGAGCACGATGGCCTGCGCGGGCACGCCGCTCTCGGCGCCGATCCGGCGGATCGCCGCGCCCGTGCGCTCGGCCGCGGCGCCGAGGGCGGGGGCGACGCCCCGGGGCAGGTCGATCACCAGGGTGCCGCGGCCGTAGCGGCGGAACTCCAGCATGAAGGCATCGACGTCGGCGGCCTGGCGCGGGTCGAGGTGGCCGGTCCCGGTCGGGAAGACGTCGAGGCTGCGGCCGGCGTCGGCGAGTACGATCGGGTGCCGGGTCCGGTAGTCGGCCGGGTAGATCGAGCCGGTCGTGGCGGCGCGGTTCGCGTTGCAGGCGCCCAGAAGGCTCGTCAGGACGGCCGCGAGGGCGATGGGCGCGCGGGAGCTTGAGGATCGGGTCATGGTCGCGTCCAGGGCAGCGCCGCGGCCCGTCCGGCCGCGCGGATTCGTTCGGGTGGCGGCTCGCGCCGCCATGGTCGTGGCGCGGCGCGAGCCGCCGCGCCCTCGGTTCAGTCGGTGATGAAGCCGACGCGGCCGCGGTAGCCGGGGCCCAGCGCCGCGGCGCCGGCGGTGCCGTAGATCCGGTTGAGCTGGCCGAGCAGGATCCCCTGCGGATCGGTGGCGTCCGTGAAGCCGTCGTCCGGCCGCTTGACCTCCCGGGCCTCCATCGCCTTGGCGATGAAGGGGGTGACCATGATCATCAGCTCCGTCTCCTGGCGCTGGTAGTCGCGCGACCGGAACAGGGCGCCGAGGATCGGCAGGTTGATGAGGCCGGGCAGCCCGTTGATGGCGGCCTTGGTGCGCTGCTGGATCAGGCCCGCGGTCATCATCGTCGCGCCCGAGGCGAGCTCGACGGTGGTCTCGGACTTGCGCACGGTGAGCGCCGGGATCGAGGCCGCCTGGCGCCCGAAGTCGATGTTGAACGAGTTCTGCTGGTCGAGCTCCGTCACCTCGGTCGCGACGCGGATCGAGATGCGGTTCTCGGCGAGCACCACCGGGGTGAAGCTCAGGTTCACGCCGTAGGGCTTGTACTCGATCGTGGGCACGCAGCTCTGGACGGTGCCGTTGCTGGTGCAGAGGAGGTTCGAGGGCACCGGGATCTGGCCGCCGGCGGTGAACTTCGCGGCCTCGCCGGAGATCGCGGTCAGCGTCGGCTCCGCCAGCACCCGCGAGACGCCGGCCTGCTCGAAGGCCCGGAGCGTCGCCGTGAGGCTCGCCCCGCCGCTGCCGTTGATGGTGCCCGAGATGGCGTTGCCGGCCGGGAACTTGTCGCCGTAGAGCTGGAAGGGCGACAGGTTCGTGAGGTTCAGGCCGGTCCAGCTGCCGCTGAGGTTCACGCCGAACTGCTTGAGCACGTTGCGGGCGACCTCGACCACGGTGACGCGCAGCATCACCTGGTCGCGCCCGCGGATCGTCAGGTTGTTGATCACGCCGCCGCGCGCGCCGCCGCCGGCCGCCGCGGAGCCGCTGAGGCCCACGAAGGCGTTGGCGATGTCGATCGCCTGGGTCGCCTCGGCGGCCGAGCCGACCGAGCCCGACAGCAGCAGCGACTCGCCCGTCGTGCGGATGTCGAACCGGCCGCCCGGGATGCTCTGGAGGAGCGTCTGGCGCAGGGCGTTCAGGTTGAGGTCGCGCACCACGGTGACGTCGAGGGCGGCGATCTGGCGGCCTTCCCCGTCCATGATGAAGATCGAGGTGGCGCCGTTCTCCATGCCGATCACGAAGACCTTGCGGGTCGAGCGGACCACCGCGTTGGCGACCTTCGGGTTCGCGACGAACACCTCCTTGGCGTCCCGCGGCAGGTCGACGATGACCGAGCGGCCCATGGTGAGCTCGACCTTGCGGGTCGCGGCGGCCTCGGCCGCCCCGACGGCGAGGACGGGGGCCGGGCTCAGCGCAGGTTCGGGCCGCGCCTGGGCGCGGGCGTCGGACCAGCCGAGGAAGGCGAGGAGGGCGAGGGCCGCCGCGCCGGTGCGCCGGGTCGGTGTCATGGATCGGTGCCTCTTGCGGGCGGGTGCGGCCGCGCGGTCGGGCCGGGCAGAGAGCCGGGGGAGGGTGGGCGTGCCCATCAGCGCGTCTGCTGGCGGGAGACGCCGAAGCGCACCACGGTGAGGCCGGCATCGCGCGCCGGCGGGTCCGGCTCGGTGGCGCGGCCGGAATCCGCGAGGCTGCGCAGGGCGAGCGACAGGGAGCCGACCTTCTGGGCGAGGGTGACGGTCTCGGCCTGGGCGGGCGTCAGGGCGAGGGTCGCGGTCTCGCCGGTGACGACGTTCGCGCCGTTCTTCTCCTGGATCAGCTGGCCGACCGCGAGGACGCGCACGTCCTGCAGGATGGTCTGGGAGACCTGGACGTCGCTGCCGGAGCTGCGGGAGTTCTCGTCGTCCCGGTAGGTGCGGATCACGTCCACGTGGTCGTTGGGCAGGATGAAGCCGCCCGCCGAGTTGGTGCCGCGGGTGTCGGTGACGATCGCCACCGCCCGCATGCCGGCGGGCAGGATGGCGGCCATGAAGCCGCTCTCGGGCCGGGCGAGCTTCTGGGGGCGGATCGGCTCGCCGGCCAGGAACCCGGCGCGCAGCACCGAGCCGGCCGTCTCCTCCAGCGCCTTCGGGGCGGCGGCCCGGGTCAGGTATCCCGACAGCACGGCGTCGTCCGGCCACTTCTGCCAGCGCAGGTCGGCGACCTGCAGCGTCTGGCCCATCGGCAGCTCGGCGGCCGCGACCAGCACCTCGGTGGTCGGCTTCGGCGGCGGCGCCGGATCGACGTGCGCCACGGGGGCCGGCGGCGGATCACCGCCGCTCATCATGAACGCCGCGCCGGCGCCCGCGACGAGGGCGACGGCCAGGACGGCGAGACGGGCAGGTTTCATCGTCGGGCCGGGACAGGGCGGCGGCGGAATGCCGTGCCTGACCGGGACCCTGCCGGGGATTCGTCAAATTATGGTTAAGGGATCGTCACCGGCCCGCGCCTCAGGTGCCGAAGGCCCGTGACCACAGAAGCGTCTCGGGCAGCACGGCGAGGGCCGCGGCGGCGAGCGCGATGCCGTAGGGCACGCCCGTCTCGCGGTCGTGCAGGTGCAGCGCGAAGGGGAGGCGGGCGAGCCGCATCGGGAGCGGCCAGGCCCGCGCGGCGAGGAGCCCGAGGGTGAGGGCGCCGCCGGCGACCGAGGCGACGAGGAGGTAGTCGAGGAGGGGGTCGAAGCCGAGCCAGAGGGCGGTGGCGGCCGCGAGCTTGGCGTCGCCGCCGCCGATGATGCCGGCCGCAAACAGCGCGAAGGTCGCGCAGAGGACGAGGCCGCCCGCGCCGAGATGCGCGGCGGCCTCCAGGGGACTCAGCGTGCCCGTCGCGGCCACCACGACGAACGCGGCGATCAGCGCCAGCGAGATCCGGTTCGGGATCAGCATGGTCAGGAGGTCGCTCGCGGCGGCGTAGGCCATCAGGAAGGGCACGACGACGAGCAGGGCGAAGGGTGCCATGGTCACGAGGCTCCGCGGGCGCTGTGGAAACGCCGAAAAGGCGCCCGGCCGGACCGGCCGGGACGCATCTTGCCGGATAGGAACTGGCCCGGATCGGACCCTGGCTTGCGGGAGGCGGCGGGCCTTCGGCGCCGACCGGCGGATCCCTGCGCGCTCCCGCGCTGCCCGACGACTACGGAACCGCGCTGGTCGAGCCGATCGTGGTCGAGATGGCGGTGAACTTGGCGTTCAGGCTGGTGCCGAGCTGCCGGGCGCCGGCAATGATGGCGACGGCGATCAGGGCGGCGATCAGACCGTACTCGATCGCGGTGGCGCCCGACTCGTCCGAAGCAAAGCGCTTGAACATCGTCTTCATGATACTTGATCCTTGATCTAACGACTTGTTGGGACCGTCGAAGATCTTTCTTCTATCGATCGGCGACAGGACCCAAGGTGCCCGATGCGCGTTGCGATTGCGTTAAATCCGCTCAAGAAAGGAGCGCCTCCGGGCGAGACCGCGGGCATGGTGAAGGAAGTGTAATCGGCGGGGTTTAGGGCTTCGAGCTTGCGGAACGCAGTACAGGCGCAAGATGAGCGGAGGCCAACCGCTCCCATCCCCGTCATCCCGGGGCGCCGGAGGCGAGCCCGGGATCCGGCACCGCCGAGGCGGCGGGTCGAGAGGGCGTCGGCGTTTCAGGATTCCGGGCGTCCGCTGCGCGGACCCGGAATGACGGTGGTGGAGCGAAAGGGGCCCGGCGTACCCAGAGGTCGCGGTTCCGGGGGGTTAGGGCTTCATTCACCAATCCGGTGTCTGCTGCGAGGGCGGGGCGACGCGCCGTCGTCCGGATGCGCCGCGGGACATCCGCCCCCGGATCGCGTCTTCCGCGGCCCACGTCACGAGCAAGTCACGAGCCCGATGCGCAGCCTGCACCCGATCCTGCCAGCACCGGGCGCCCTCCTGGCCCGCCTCGCCGTCGCCCTCTGCGTCGCGGTCCTCCCCTGCGCGCTGCGCGCCGAGGTCCGCGAGGCGCCGAGAGAGACCCCACGCGAGGCCACGGTGGTGACCGTGATGGTCGACAACGCCAAGGTGATCCGGCTGCCCGAGAAATCCGCCACGGTGATCGTCGGCAACCCGCTCATCGCGGACGTGACGCTCCAGAAGAACGGCGTCCTGGTGCTCACCGGCAAGAGCTTCGGGACCACGAACCTCATCGCCCTCGATGCCGCCGGCACCATGCTGGCCGAGTCGATGATCCGGGTGGAGGCTCCGCAGGCGGCGGTCATCACCGTGCAGCGCGGGCTGGAGCGGGAATCCTATTCCTGCACGCCGAACTGCCAGCCCTCGATGCAGCTCGGCGACGCCCGGACCTACTTCGACGCGGTGAGCAGCCAGGCCGACCAGCGCCGGAAGCTCGCCACCAGCGGCACCGGCGCCGAGCGCTGAGCACTGGGCGCTGAGCACTGGGCGCTGAGCCGGGCTCCCGCGCCCTCAACGATTCGGCAAGCTGCGCCGGCCTAGGCTGCGGGCGGGGGACCACCGGTCCCGTCCGAGCCCGACCGATCCGAGATGCAACGCAGCGTCCCTGCCATGCCCCGCCCGCGCATGCCCCGCCCGCGCACACCCCGCCCGCGCCGGCCGAGGATTCCGCTCCGCTTCCTGCGGGGTCGCGAGGGCACGGCCGCCGTCGAGTTCGGCCTCATCGCGTTCCCGCTCCTCGCCGTCCTCGTCGCGATCTTCGAGATCGGGCTCACCTTCCTGGCCGGGCAGAACCTCGAGACCGCGCTGGGCGACGCGAGCCGGCAGATCTACACCGGCGCGTTCCAGACCGCGCCGGCCAACAAGGGCGTGAGCGACCCCAAGGTGATGCTCGCGCGCCTCGGCAGCCTGCTGTGCCAGCACAACGGCGGCCCCCGGGCGACGGTGTTCGACTGCGCCAGGGTCCGGCTCAACGTGATCCAGCCCACGAGCTTCGCCGCCCGCGGGGCGAGCGCCACCATCACCGACGCGGCGAGCGGGCGACAGGCCTGGAACGCCGATTTCGGCTCGCAATACGCCTGCGGGCGGGCGAACGAGATCGTGGTGATCCAGGCCGCCGTGGAGTTCCCGGTGCTGCTCTCCCAGCTCTACGCCGCCTCGAGCCTCCTCGCCAACGGCCGCCGAGTGCTGCAGGCGGCGGTGGCGTTCCGGGTCGAGCCGTTCCCCGACGGGGCCTGCACATGACCCCCGGGAATACCCTGCGCCGCCTCGCCCGCGCGGCCGCGCGCCTCCCCCGGGCCCGCGGCGGCATCGCGGCGGTGGAGTTCGCCCTGCTGCTGCCGCTCCTCCTCGCCCTCTACGTGGGCCTCGCGGAGCTCGCCCGCGGCATCCAGAGCAAGCGCAGCCTCGGCCAGTTCGCCCGCACCATCGCGGACATGACCGGGCGCGTCGCGCCCGCCGAGATGGGGCCGATCTTCGATGCCGCGAACTTCGTGGCGCGCCCGATCGACCCGTCCGGCATCGAAGCGCGCCTCAGCGCCGTCGGCGTCTACCAGGTGGGCGGCGCCCTGCGCGCCTACGTCTGCTCCTCGGCGGGCAACCGCGGCAGCAACGCCCGGGCGGTGATGGAGGCGATCGTGCCGAGCAGCCGGGACGGCAGCAACTTCCCGGTCAACTTCCAGGTGGGCGGGGCGCGCTACATCCTCGCCGAGGTGAACGCGCCCTTCACCCTGATGCTCGGCAACGCGCTCCTGAAGCTCACCGGGGTGCGCACCGTCGCGACCCTGTCGGACGTGATCGCCTGGCCCGAGCGCGGCGACACCGAGATCGTCCTGCCCGGCGGGCGGCCCTGCCCGGACAAGGCGCCGGGCTGAGCCGCGCAGCCCTCACAAGGTCTGGTTGTAGGCGCCGACCTCCGGGCTCTCGCGCAGGACCGCGTCCACGGCGGCGAACATGTCGCGCAGCCGCGCCTCCGAGACGGGGCTCTCGACCACCACGACGAGCTCCGGCTTGTTGGAGGAGGCGCGCACGAGCCCCCAGGTTCCGTCCTCCACCGTGATGCGCACGCCGTTGACGGTCACGAGGTCGACGATCCGCTGCCCGGCGACGGGCTCGCCCGAGGCCTGCATGGCGCGGAAGCGGTCGGTGACGCGCTCGACCACGCCGTACTTCGCCTCGTCGGCGCAATGGGGCGACATGGTGGGCGAGCCCCAGGTGCGGGGAAGCGCCCGGTAGAGGTCGCCCATCGAGCGCCCCGGGTTGCGGTCGAGCATCTCCAGCACGGCGATCGCCGTCAGGAGGCCGTCGTCGTAGCCGCGGCCGATCGGGGTGTTGAAGAAGAAGTGCCCCGACTTCTCGAAGCCCGCGAGCGCCCCGAGCTCGTTGACCCGGCGCTTGATGTAGGAGTGGCCGGTCTTCCAGTAATCGGTCGTGACGCCCCGCGCCTGCAGCTCGGGGTCGGTGGCGTAGAGCCCCGTGGACTTCACGTCGACCACGAAGGTCGCGCCCGGGTGCAGGCCGCCGAGGTCGCGCGCCAGCATCACGCCGATCTTGTCGGCGAAGATCTCCTCGCCCGCCTCATCCACCACCCCGCAGCGGTCCCCGTCGCCGTCGAAGCCGAGGCCCACATCGGCGCCGACCTCCCGGACCCGGGCGGCGATGGCGTGCAGCATCGCCATGTCCTCGGGGTTCGGGTTGTAGCGCGGGAAGGTGTAGTCGGCCTCGGCGTCGAGGGGCACCACCGTGACGCCGAGGGATTCCAGGAGGCGCGGCGCGAAGGCCCCCGCGGTGCCGTTGCCGCAGGCCGCCACCACCTTGAGCGGGCGGGCGAGCGGGCGGGCGCGCTCCTTGAGGTCGGCGAGGTAGCGATCCGCGAATCCCTCCACGAAGGCGTAGGAGCCGCCCTCCCGATACCGGAAGGCGCCGGACAGCACGATCTCCCGCAGGCGTCCCATCTCCTCCGGGCCGAAGGTCATCGGCCGGTTGGCGCCCATCTTCACGCCGGTCCAGCCGTTGTCGTTGTGCGAGGCGGTGACCATCGCCACGCAGGGACAGTCGAGGGCGAACTGGCCGAAATAGGCCATGGGCGAGAGGGCGAGGCCGATGTCCCGCACGCGCAGGCCCCCGGCCATCATCCCGGCGATCAGGGCGAGCTTGATCGAGGCCGAGTAGCTGCGGAAGTCGTGGCCGGTCACGATGTCCGGCCGCACGCCCATCTCGTGGACGAGCGTCGCGAGGCCGAGGCCGAGGGCCTGGGCGCCCATCAGGTTGATCTCGCCCGGGAACAGCCAGCGCGCGTCGTACTCGCGAAAGCCCGTCGGCTTCACGAGGGGAAGCTGCTCGAAGGCGAAGGTGTTCGGGGTCAGCGCAGGCAGCGGCGTGGGAAACATCGAGGGCCCTCGGCAGCGGAAGCGTGGCTCGGCATAGCCGAGGCCGCGGCCAAGCAATAGTCGCACCCGCGCAAGAGGTACGCCGCCGCCGGCTGCAACCGGCGGCGTGCGTGATCGGGCAGCGAGCCCGTCAGGCGGCGCGGATCGCGGCCAGGAAGTGGTCGACCTGGTCCTTCACGGAGAGCGACTGCGCGGAGAGGTCCTGCGCGGATTGCAGGACCTGGGCGGCGGCGCTGCCGGTCTCGCTCGCCGAGGCGGAGACCTGGGCGATGTTCTGGGACACGTCCACGGTGCCGCGCGCCGCCTCGGCCACGCTGCGGGCGATCTCGCCGGTGGTGGCCGTCTGCTCGACGACGGTGTCGGCGATCACCCCCGAGATCTCGTTGACGGAGGCGATGGTGCGGCCGATCTGCCGGATGGCGGCGTTGGCGCTGCCCGAGGCCGACTGGATCGCCGCGATCTGCCCGGCGATCTCGTCGGTGGCGCGGGTCGTCTGGGCGGCGAGCTCCTTGACCTCGGCGGCGACCACCGCGAAGCCGCGCCCCGCCTCGCCGGCCCGGGCCGCCTCGATGGTGGCGTTCAGCGCCAGCAGGTTCGTCTGGCTCGCGATCGCCGAGATCATGGTCACGGCGGTGCCGATCTGCTCGGCCGCGCGGGACAGGGCCTCCATCGAGTTGCCGGTGGCCTCGGCCTCGTTCACGGCCGCGGCGGCCACGGCGCTGGAGCGCGAGACGTGCCGCTCGATCTCGTTGAGCGAGGCGACCATCTCCTCGGTCGCCGCCGCGACGGTCTGGACGTTCGTGGAGGTCTGCTCGGCCGCCGCGCTGGTGGCCAGCGCCCGCTGGTTGGTGTCCTGCGCCACGCCCGTCATGGCGTGGGCGGTGGCGTCGAGCTCGGCCGCCGCGGAGGTGACCACCTGCAGCGAGCCCGTGATGCCGCCCTCGAACTCGCGGATCAGCGTGTCGACGGCGGCGACCCGGCGCTCCCGGGCCGACTGATCGTCGGCCGCCCGGGCCTCCATCTCGGCGCGGGCGAGCGCGTTCTCGCGGAACACCTCGACGGCCTTGGCCATCGCGCCCATCTCGTCCACCGCGTCCCGCGAGGGCACGACCACCTGCAGGTTGCCGGCCGCGAGGCTGCTCATGGCCGCCGTCATGCCGCGCACCGGCCGGATGATGCTGCGCCCGATGAGGGCGGCCATGAGCACGCCGAGGCCGATCGCGAGGCTCACCAGGGCGAGCAGGGTCAGGCGGGAGGCGGCCACGGTCTCGCGGGTCTCGGCCTCGATCTCGGCGACCGACTGCTCGATCGAGACCTGGGCGTCGTCGCCGGACTTCGTGATCACCTGGAGCTTCGGCCCGAAGCCCTCCTGGAACAGCCTGATGCTCTCGGTCATCGCCGCGGAAGTGATCTGGAAGTTCTCCTTGTAGGCCGCGAGCGCGCCGCTCGTGGCGGCGATGGCCCGGGCGTGGCGTCCGCGCAGGTCGAGCTCGGAGAGCCGCATCAGCGCGGCCTCGGCCTTGGCCGCGTTCGTCGCGAAGGTCCCCGGGCCCTTCGGGTCGAGGGTCGCCAGGAAGCGCCAGTTCGCCACCCGCACGAGGAGGACCGCCCCCTCGGCGGTCAGGGCCGCCATGCTCTGGTTGTCGTCCGCGTCGGCCCGCACCTCGGCCAGGAGGGCGTTCGTGGCCTTGGTGAGGGCGTCGCCGCCGCTGAAGAGCTTGGCGCGGCTGTCCCGGATGGTGTCGCCGAGGGCGGCGAGTTGGGCGATGTCCGCCTTGATGGCCGAGGAGGTCGACACGATCGTCTTGTAGAGGCCGCGCCGCAGGTCGGACTTGGTGACGCCGGCGAGGCGGCCCGCGATCGCCGCCATCTGGTCGGCGCTCTCGTTCATGGCCGCGATGTCCTCGCCGGCCTGGCTCGCGCGGAAATGCTCGGCCTTGCCGGCCACGCGCTCGCCGAAGCGGTTGATCGTCGCGATGTCGCGGGTGTTCGACTCGATCCGCACGAGCTCCCGGTACTGCGTCACGAGGCCGTCGGACTGCACGTAGCTCACCGCGCCGAGGGCGGCGGAGAGCGCGACGAGGGCCGCGAAGCCGCCGAAGAGGCGTGTCCTGATACCAGTCTTCATGACGTGCCTTCCTGGCCGGACCCCGCCGGCATCAATCGCGTGCGAAATTAAGTCTGCCCTGACACCTTCATAAGGAGGCACGATTGACGGTGGTCTAAGAAAAGCTTGAGTTCAGGGGCGCGCCCTGAGCGATAACTGTTCAGCCCGCCCGGAACGCCGTGCCGGGGGGCGCCGATCGGCGATTGCGCGACGCGGCCCGAGCCGTTATGGAGACCCGCGCCCGCCGACACCCTTGGAGGCACGGGCGCGTGGGAACCGGTTTCGCGAGGCCGTCCGTCCGGGCGGCCTTTGTCCGTTTTCCGCTCCAGCATCGAGAATGAGGATCACGCCATGAGCGCTGTTAAGTCGCTTGAGGCCGTGGCACGCGACCGGGTCGGCAAGGGGGCCGCCCGGGCCGTTCGTCGCCAGGGCCAGATTCCCGCCGTCATCTACGGCGGCGGCCAGCCCCCGCAGGCCATCGCCATCGAGCTCATCCGCACCCGGACCCTGATCTACGCCGGCGGCTTCAAGACCACCGTGTTCGAGATCAGCGCCGGCGGCCGCAAGACGCGGGTCATCCCGCGCGACTTCCAGCTCGATCCGGTGACGGGCGTGCCGGTGCACGTCGACTTCCTGCGCGTCGTCTCGGGCCAGACCGTCACGGTCGAGGTGCCGGTGCACTTCCTGAACGACGAGGAGGCCCCCGGCATCAAGCAGCGGGGCGGCACCCTCAACATCGTCAAGCACACGCTCGCCCTCGACGTGGCGCCCGACGATATCCCCGAGGCCATCGAGGTCGACCTGACCGGCCGCGACATCGGCGACGTGATCCACGTCTCCGACATCCGCATCCCGGCGGGCACCTACACGGGCGAGGCGACCGATCCGGTGGCCAACATCGTGCCGCCGACCGTGCTCGGCGCCGAGGTGGAGGCCGAGGAGGCCGCCCTCGCCGAGGCGCAGTCCGCGGACGCCGCCGAGGAGAAGGCCGAGGCCGAGGCGGAGACCGCCGCCGAGGAGCGCGAGAAGCGCACCGAGGACGAGGCGTAATCCGCTGCGGGCGCCCCGGCGCCCGGAGAGACTGCCGATGCCCCGGCCGGCGGCCGGGGCATTTTTTGTTCACGCGCAGTGCGAGGACTGAGCGCCATGCGGCTCATCGTGGGCCTGGGCAACCCGGGCCAGCGCTACGCGCGCAACCGGCACAACATCGGCTTCCTGGCCGTGGACGAGATCGCCCGCGTGCACCGGGCGGCCCCGTTCCGGCGCCGCTTCCAGGGCGAGGCCGCCGAGGCGGTGCTCGGCACGGAGCGGGCGATCCTGCTCAAGCCCCAGACCTTCATGAACGAATCGGGCCGCGCGGTCGCCGAGGCGCAGCGCTTCTACAAGATCCCCCTCGACGACGTGATCGTCCTGCACGACGAGCTCGACCTCGCCCCCGCCAAGCTCCGGGTGAAGCGGGGCGGCGGCAATGCCGGCCACAACGGCCTGCGCTCGATCACCGCGCAATGCGGCAACGACTACCGCCGCGTCCGCCTCGGCATCGGGCACCCGGGCGACAAGGCGCTGGTGCACGCCTACGTGCTCAACGACTTCGGCAAGGCCGAGGAGCCCTGGGTGGAGGACCTCTGCCGGGCGGTGGCGGACCACGTCCCCGTGCTGGCGGCGGGGGAGAACGAGAGCTTCCAGAACAAGGTCCACCTCGCCATGGTCGACCGCGGCCACGCCGACGTGAAGACGCTCGGCGGCCGGAATTGACACGGAAACACGGGGACACGATACCGAACGCGGAGGCGACCGATGCGGAACGTGACCGTCACGATCGAGGAGGACCTGTTCGCCTGGGCCCGCGTCGAGGCGGCCAAGCGCGGGCAGAGCCTGTCGCGCTTCGTCGCCCAGACGCTTGCCGAGCGGCGGACGCCCGACGTCGCCGAGCGGCTCGCCGCGCTCGACGGCTTCCTCGACGGACCCGGCTGGCCGGGCGTCGCCGAACTCCTGGCACGGCGCGACGATCTCCATGACAGGCCTGCTCTTCTTCGACACGAACCTGATCGTCTACGCGATGGATCCGAACGATCCGGTGCGGCGGGAGCGGAGCGCGGCGCTGATCCGGCAGGCGTTCGCGCACCGCCGGCTCGTCGTAAGCCCGCAGATCCTCAATGAGTGCTATCGTGTGCTCGCCCACAAGCGCCGGATCGCACCGGCGGGCGAGGTCGTGCGCTACCTGTCCGTCTTCCACGGCGCCTGCACGGCCCCGCTCGACCTGCAGACGCACCGGGCGGCGATCGCGATCGAGACGCGCCATCGCCTCGCCTGGTGGGACTGCGTGGCCGTCGCCTCGGCCCTGCAGGCCGGCTGCGGCCACTTCGTCTCGGAGGATCTGACCGACCGGCAGGTCATCGAGACGCTGACCGTCGTCGACCCCTTCACGCCCCACGCCCGCGCCCTCCTGGCGCTCACCTGACGGACCCGACCCCATGGGCTTCAAATGCGGCATCGTCGGCCTGCCGAACGTCGGCAAGTCGACCCTCTTCAACGCGCTGACGCAGACCGCGGCGGCCCAGGCGGCGAACTACCCGTTCTGCACCATCGAGCCGAACGTCGGCGAGGTGGGCGTGCCGGATTCCCGCCTCGACGCCCTGGCGGCCATCGCCGCCTCGAAGGAGATCATCCCGACGCGGCTGACCTTCGTGGACATCGCCGGCCTCGTGCGCGGCGCCTCGAAGGGGGAGGGACTCGGCAACCAGTTCCTGGCCAACATCCGCGAGGTCGACGCCATCGCGCACGTGGTGCGCTGCTTCACGGACGGGGACGTCACCCACGTCGAGGGCAAGGTGGACCCCGCCGCCGACATCGAGACCATCGAGACCGAGCTGATGCTCGCCGACCTCGACAGCCTGGAGAAGCGCCTCGTCGCCCTGGAGAAGCGCGCCAAGGGCGCGGACAAGGAGGCCAAAGAGTTCCTGGACCTCGTCAACCGCGCCCTGCCGTTCCTGCGGGAGGGCCGGCCCGCCCGCCTCGTGGAGCGCAAGCCCGAGGAGGAGCGCCTCTTCCAGCAGCTCGGCCTGATGACGGCCAAGCCCGTCCTCTACGTCTGCAACGTCGACGAGGGCGACGCCGACAAGGGCAACGCGCACTCTGACGCGGTGCTGGCCCGGGCGAAGGCCGAGGGCGCCAAGGCGGTGGTGGTCTCGGCCAAGATCGAGAGCGAGATCGCCGTGATGCCGGCGGCCGACCAGGCCGAGTTCCTCGAGGCGGTCGGCCTCGCCGAGCCGGGGCTGAACCGGGTGATCCGCGCCGGCTACGAGCTCCTCGGGCTGATCACCTACTTCACGGTGGGCCCGAAGGAGGCCCGCGCCTGGACCATCACGAAGGGCACCCGCGCCCCCGCGGCGGCCGGCGTCATCCACACCGACTTCGAGAAGGGCTTCATCCGGGCCGAGACCATCGCCTACGCGGACTACACGACGCTGAAGGGGGAGGCGGGTGCCCGCGACGCCGGCAAGCTGCGGCTCGAGGGCAAGGACTACCTCGTGCAGGACGGCGACGTCCTCCACTTCCGCTTCGCCAACTGAGGCCCCCATGCAGGGCCCCTGCTTCGAGGACTTCGCGACCGGAGATGTCGTCACCAGCGAGCCCGTGCGGGTGAGCGAGGCGGAGATCGTCGCCTTCGCGGCGGCCTACGATGCGCAGCCCTTCCACCTCGACCCGGAGGCCGCCAAGGCGACCTTCGTGGGCCGCCTCATCGCCTCGGGCTGGCACACGGCGGCGCTCGGCATGCGCCTCCTGCAGGCGAGCGCCTTCCGGGGCGGCTCCTCGATGGGCGCGCCCGGCATCGACGAGCTGCGCTGGCTCAAGCCCGTGCTGCCGGACACGGAGTTGCGCGCCGTCGTCACGATCGGGGAGACGCGCACCTCCGATTCGAAGCCCGACCGCGGCTTCGTGCGCATGGGCCTGCGGGTCGAGGACGGCGCCGGGGATGCGGTGATGACGCAGGGCTTCACGGTGATCCTGCCCCGCCGCGGCGCCGAGCCGCTGCCGCCTCGCACCGTCGCGGCCGTCGAGCCCGGACCGGTCGCCGAATCCGACGATGCCGTGCTGATGCCCTTCCTGGGCGAGGCCGAGATCGGCATCGCCCGCGACCTCGGCGCCTACGCCTTCACGGCCGAGGACATCGTCGCCTTCGCCCGTGCCTACGACCCGCAGGTGTTCCACCTCGACCCCGAGGCGGCGCGGCGCACGCATTTCGGAGGCCTCTGCGCCTCGGGCTGGCACACGGCGGCGATCTACATGAAGCGGCTGCTGATCACCCGCGCGCGGGACATCGCCCACACGACGGCGGCCACCGGGCGCGCGCCGATGCTCGGGCCCTCGCCGGGCTTCCGGGCCATGCGCTGGCTGGCCCCGGTCTACGCGGGCGACACGCTCCGCTACGAGACCCGCCTCGTGGAGAAGCGCGCCTCGATCTCGCGCCCGGGCTGGGGGCTCGCGTTCGCTCAGAACAGCGCCCGCAACCAGCACGGCGCGGAGGTCTTCTCCTTCCGCAGCGCGGTGTTCTGGCAGTGGGGACCGTCGTAGGGGCGGGCACCCCGCTCCCAGCGCGTCCGGCTGACCCGCGCCGTCATCCCGGGGCGCTCGAAGAGCGAGCCCGGAATGACGGGAGGGACGGAGTTCTCCTCCATTGCGGTGTTCCGGCAGGGGGCGGGCAAAGGGGGCGGGCACCCGCAAGGCTGTCGAATGGCTCACGACAGGCGTCCGCAAGCGGGGTAGAGTGCGGGCCTTCCTGGGAGCGGATCGATGGATGCCCCGACGGGTGGCGAGGCGCGGCAGGCGGACGGCGACCGACCGGATCTCCGGGCGCTCGGCCTGCGCCCGTTGACGATCTGGGTGCCGGATACCGGGGCCGCCGGGTTCGCCGCGGAGGCGAGGGCCCAGTCGCTGGCCGTCGCCCGGAGCGCATCGGCGGCCGACGATCAGGGCTTCATCGACGCTGTGTCGGATTTCTCCGGAGAATGAACCGCGGAGAGGTCTGGACGGTCGCGGCCGCCGGGACCTACGCGGGCAAGCCGGGACCGGCCGTCATCCAGCCCAATCAACGGAACGGATTGCGGACGGTCTGCCGGCTGATGGCCGACAAGGTCACCACCGTGCCGCGCACGAAGCTCGGCACGCGTCTCGGCCGGCTGGATGAGGCCGACATGGTTCGCCTGAATGGTGCCATGTCGGTGTTTCTCGGACTGGCGCCACCGGTCGAGCCGCCGGTGTGAACCCCAGGCCGCCCTGCCGCCCGGCGACGCTCCGGGTTAGGGCGTCAGACGGTCCTCCGGTCTCGCCTTCGCGCGGAACAATGCTCGCTACCCGCACGGGACGGAGGTCTTCTCCTTCCACGGCGCAGTGTTCCGGCAGGGGGACCCTCGTAGGGGCGGGCATCCAGCTCCGAGCGCGTCCGGCTAACCCGCGCCGTCATCCCGGGGCGCTCGAAGAGCGAGCCCGGGATCCAGAGCCGCCGCCGGCGCCAAGACTTGCCGCCTCGGCGGCTCTGGATTTCGGGCTCCGCTGCGCGGCCCCGGAATGACGGCGAGGTGGATCGGTGCGCCGAGGTGACGCCGCCCGAGCCCGTGATCCGCCGGCCGCTCACGCCGCCCGGCGGCGCTCCGGGTAGAGCGTCAGCAGGCCCTCGGGCGTCGCCGCCGCCACGCCGCGCTCGGTGATGATGCCGGTGACGAGGCGCGCGGGCGTCACGTCGAAGGCCGGGTTCGCCACCGGGCTGCCGGGGGAGACCACCTCGACCGTGGCGAAGCCCCCGTCCGCCAGGCGCCCGGTGAGGTGCGTGACCTCGCGCCCGTCGCGCTCCTCGATCGGGATCTCGGCGACGCCGTCCGCGAGCGTCCAGTCGATCGTGGAGAAGGGCAGGGCCGCGTAGAAGGGCACGCCGTTGTCGTGGGCGGCCAGCGCCTTCAGGTAGGTGCCGATCTTGTTGCAGACGTCGCCGCTCGCCGTCGTGCGGTCGGAGCCGACGACGCAGACGTCGATGCCGCCGTGCTGCATCAGGTGGCCGCCCGCGTTGTCGGCGATCACCGTGTGGGGCACGCCGTGGCCGTTCAGCTCGAAGGCCGTGAGCGCCGCGCCCTGATTGCGGGGCCGCGTCTCGTCGACGTAGACGTGCAGGTCGATGCCGGCCTCGTGGGCCACGTAGATCGGGGCGAGCGCCGTGCCCCAGTCGACGGTGGCGAGCCAGCCCGCGTTGCAGTGGGTCAGGACGTTGAGGCGCCGGCCCTTGCGGCGGGCGAGGTCGGCGAGGACGGCCCCGCCGTGGCGGCCGATGGCGTGGCAGCTCTCCACGTCCTCCTCGGCGATGCGGCCGGCCTCGGCGAAGGCGCGGGCGAACCGCTCCCGCTCCGGCACCGCCCGCAGGGTCGCGGCCACCCGGTCGAGGGCCCAGCGCAGGTTGATCGCGGTGGGCCGCGTCGCCGCGAGCGTCGCCGCCGCGCGGTCGAGCCCCGCATCCGAGGCGTCCGCCCGCAGGGCGAGGGCGAGGCCGTAGGCGGCGGTGACGCCGATCAGGGGCGCGCCCCGCACCACCATGCTGCGGATGGCGTCGGCGGCCTCCGCGAGGGTGGCGAGGCGGCGCAGCTCGAAGGCGAAGGGCAGCCGGGTCTGGTCGATGACCTGGATGCTGACGCCGTCGGGATCGGGCAGGATGGTGCGGTAGGCGCGGCCGTCGATCTTCATGGCCGCGGGTTTGCCACATCGCGGGGGCGCGGGCCACCCCGAGGCGCCCCCTGCGCCCCCCGGGCGGTCACCCATTCTCAACCTTAAATGGCCGTTAACGGAATGGCCGTAGCCTCCCCGGACCGTCCCGTTCCGCGTCCGGACCCGCAATGCGCTCGCTTCGCCGTTCCGCATCGCCCTACGACACCTTCGTCGACACGCTGCGCCCGTTCCTGGCGCGGCGGATGACGGAGCTCGGGGGCCTCGTGCTGTTCACCGGCGCCGTCGCCCTGACGGTGGCGCTGGCCACATGGTCGATCGACGATCCGAGCCTCAACCACGCCACCGACCACGCGGCCCACAACGTGCTCGGCGCGCCCGGCGCGGTGGTGTCGGACCTCGCCATGCAGCTCCTCGGCCTCGGCGCGCTCGCCTTCGCGCTGCCGCCGGCGCTCTGGGGCGTGCGCCTGATGCGCGAGCGCGACCTGCCGCGGGGCGGCCTGCGGCTGGCGCTCTGGATCATCGGCTTCTGCGCCGCGAGCGCGGTGGCGAGCGCCCTGCCGCCGACCGCCCGCTGGCCGCTGCCGACCGGCCTCGGCGGCGTCACGGGCGACGCGCTGATGTCGGCCGCCCGCACCATCGTGGGCGCGATCTCGGGGCCGGCGGCGGCCCTCGTCGGCTTCGTCTACGCCGGCATCGCCATCCTGAGCCTCACCGGCGCCTGCCGGACGGGCCCGGAGCACGACGAGGCGGAGGAGGCCGACGAGGCGCCCTACCGGGGCCGGCCGGCCGCCCGCTACGACGGCCGCGAGGACGCGGACGAGCCGAGCCTCGGCATCGTCTCCCTCGGCGCGCTGGCGCAGCTCGCCCTGCGCGGCCGCGCCGCCCTCGACCGGCGGCTCGCGGGCTGGCGCGCGGCGGATCGCGGCCTCGGCGAGGGCCTCGCCTACGCGGGCGCGAGCCCCGCCCAGAACCCCGCCCTCGCGGCGCGGCGCGCCTTCGCGGAGGGCGAGGACGCGCCCTGGGCCGGCCATGCGCCGCCCGACCACGACCGCCGCCGGGAGCCGGTCTTCGACGGGCCGCCCGCCCGCCGCCCCGCGGACGGCCCGCCCGAGGGCCGTGCCGCGGCCCGCAAGGCCCCCCCGGTCCTGCACGACGACGAGACCGACGACGCGGCGGACGACGCCCGCGACGCAGGCCCGGGTGCCGCCCCCGCCGAGGCGCCGGCCCGCTCCCGGGTCGCGCCGCCGGCGGGCGCCCCCGGGCCCGGAGTCG
>NZ_JBKFBF010000130.1:0-304 GCF_053346035.1 Methylobacterium sp. A54F
TTCTGCATCTCCTCTATGATCTCACGCCCGCAGAGGCGCGGCTCCTGCGGGCTCTCGCGAGCGGTCTGCGATTACAATTCTATGCTGAAAGCATCGGTGTTCAGGCCAGCACCGCGCGTAGCCAGCTCAAATCCATCTTTCACAAGACGGGTACGACCCGACAGGCGGAGCTGCTGAGCCTCATCGCGTCGATATCGGCGTTCAATGGAGGAGCGACGAACAGCCGCGAGACGGCACGTGTCGCCCCGGCGCACTGCACTCAGATCTTGTGATCGAGGAACGCCATCAGGGAGGCCGCGGTCGG
>NZ_JBKFBF010000131.1:0-304 GCF_053346035.1 Methylobacterium sp. A54F
ACCTATGCGTTCTGAAAGGATGTAGCCGGCCCGTATCCTGATGATATCTGTTGGAGCGTACTCGACAGCAGAAACTATAGCGTCGAGGTATATGACAGAATGGTTTTCCCATGTCTCTATAACATGGTTCATTCCACCACAAAGTTCTGGATTGTCCAGCATCTGGACAAACAAATCACCAATTTCTATTAGACGAGCGAAACTCTCCGCAATCTTTTGCGAACGGTAATTTCGCGTAGTGTGGTGCACCCTGGTAGATCGACCACGTAACCGGTCTGGTATGTCGACCGCTTGCAAGGGTTTA
>NZ_JBKFBF010000132.1:0-303 GCF_053346035.1 Methylobacterium sp. A54F
GGCTGCGCTCGGACGAGGCGCCCGACCCGGCACCGGGGTTGAGGCGCCGCATGATGTCGCCCGGCCCGAACCAGGCCAGGAGGAGGATGAACCCGCCGATGAGACCGGCAAGCGCAAGAACGAGGCTGCGCCGCAACTCCGCCGTCATGGCGTCCTACTCCCAACATCCGTCGCCGGGGCACTTGCCGCGCCTCAGCCTCGGTCCGCCGAAAAACCGTCGACGTCACCCGCCATATTACCGTACATGACCGGGACACCAAGCGGCTCACGCGTCAGCACAGCTGAATTGCACGTGAATTCAGC
>NZ_JBKFBF010000133.1:0-303 GCF_053346035.1 Methylobacterium sp. A54F
CGGCCGCCGTGAGGCGGGCGTGGTTCGATTGCAGCGCGCCCACCGTGATCACGGTGTCGGCGCCCTCGGCGCGGGCCGCGCCGAGAAGGGAGGCGAGCTTGCGGAGCTTGTTGCCGCCGGGTCCGAAGCCCGCAAGGTCGTCGCGCTTCACGAGGATCCGCACGCCGCGCAGGCGGTCGCCGAGGGCGCGGGTGAGCCCGTCGAGGGGTTCGATCGGGCCCGGCCGCGGCACGAGCGGCAGGCGCGGAAAGCGGGCGAGGTCGAGGCCCACGGGTCCTACTCCGCCGCCGGCAGGGTGGCGGC
>NZ_JBKFBF010000134.1:0-303 GCF_053346035.1 Methylobacterium sp. A54F
CGACGGTCCCCGGGGCCCCGTGCCGATGCGCGGGCTCTCGGTCGCGAGCCCGGTCGGCCACCGCCTCGCCCCCATCGGCGAGGCCGCCCACGTCTTCCCGCCGATCGGCGCACAGGGGCTGAACCTCGGCCTGCGGGATGCCGCGGCCCTCCGCGACGTGGTGGCGGAGGCCGCCCGCCACGGCCGCGATCCGGGCGGCCGCGGGACGCTGTCCGGCTCCGCCCGTTCGCGGCGCACGGACGCGATGCTGCGCACCGCCGCGGTCGATCTCCTCAACCGCAGCCTGCTCACCGGCCTCCTGCC
>NZ_JBKFBF010000135.1:0-303 GCF_053346035.1 Methylobacterium sp. A54F
GGAGCGACCGTCTGCTTTGGGTCGATTCTGTTGAAAAACTCGGGTGTTGCAGCGATTGTGATGAGGTGATTCACTCCTGTCGAGGGACGGAGATCGAAGCAGATGATGGGACCTCGGCAAGTCGAGCAGGGTGCCCTGTTCTACGAGTTCTCGCTCGACACCCACGTTCCCGCCGACCATCTGCTTCGCTCCATCGACCGCTTCGTCGACCTCGTCGGCCTGCGCCAGGAGCTAGCCCCGTTCTACGCTTCGACGGGCCGCCCCTCCGTCGACCCCGAGTTGATGGTCCGCATGCTGGTCGTC
>NZ_JBKFBF010000136.1:0-302 GCF_053346035.1 Methylobacterium sp. A54F
GACTGCCGGTGCGCCGTGCGGGCCTCCTCCACCAGGGCGGTGCCCTTGCGCCAGGTCAGCATCATGGTGGCGACCGCGGCGGCGGGCACCAGCGGGAACCAGCCGCCCTCGACGAGCTTCACGCTGTTCGCCCCGAGGAAGACGAGGTCGATCGCGAAGAAGAAGCCGTTGAGCAGGACGACCGCCACGGGGTTGTAGCCCCACTTGAGGGCGATCAGCGCGGCGAGCAGGGTGGTGACCGCCATCAGGAGCGAGACCGCGATGCCGTAGGCGCCGGCGAGCGCGTCGGACGAGCCGAACAC
>NZ_JBKFBF010000137.1:0-302 GCF_053346035.1 Methylobacterium sp. A54F
TCTCGCGCGCCGGGTGCCCGGGCGGGAAGTTGAGCGCCGTGAAGTTCAGCTCGTCCGTCTCGACGTCCGGACCCTCCGCCACCGAGAAGCCCATGTCGGCGGAGATCGCGGTGATCTCGTCGATCACCTGGCTGATCGGGTGGATGCGCCCGCGCGCCTCCGGCGCCTCCCGGAGCGGCAGCGTGACGTCGACGCGCTCGGCGGCGAGCCTGGCCTCGAGGGCCGCCCCGCCCAGCGCCGCCCGCTTCTGCGCCAGGGCATCCTGCACCCGGTCGCGCAGCCCGTTGATGAGGGGCCCCCGC
>NZ_JBKFBF010000138.1:0-302 GCF_053346035.1 Methylobacterium sp. A54F
CCTCTCTGAGCCCGCCCACGTGATCCGCGACGACGCGGAGGCGATCCGCGTCGCCGAGCGCCTCGCGGCGGCCTTCCGCGAGGGGGCCTCGGAGCGCGACCGGGCGGGGCGCCGCCCGGCGGAGGAGCTCGACGCCTTCTCGCAGAGCGGCCTCTGGTCGATCAACGTGCCGCGCAGCTTCGGGGGGCCGGGCGTCTCCTACCGGACGCTCGCGCGGGTGACCGCCATCATCTCGGCCGCCGACCCGTCGATCGGGCAGATCGCGCAGAACCACCTCGGCATCGTCGCGGCGATCGACACGG
>NZ_JBKFBF010000139.1:0-302 GCF_053346035.1 Methylobacterium sp. A54F
CACTGGCACGACACGTTCGGCGCCCTGATCGCCGCCGACAGGCCCTTCGTCGTGACGCCGAGCATCGTCCTGGCGGGGGGCGGCGCCCGCCGGCTGCGCGCCTACTACGTGCCGGTGCGCGAGCAGGGCCGCACCCGGGACTGGATCATCGTCAACGGGCCGGCCGAGGCCGCCCCCGCGGTGGCGGGCGGTGCGGTGTCCGGCGCGCTGCGCCAGGGGCTGGAGCAGGCGGTGCCGGGACGCCACCTGCGGGCCGCGCGGGCACTCGTCGGCTGGTCGATGCAGGACCCCGCGGCGGCGAG